>JBGTSP010000246.1:0-6759 GCA_041940205.1 Alphaproteobacteria bacterium | reverse complement strand
CCAGACGCCGATCAGCAGCAGCATCGGGAACCAGTTCAGCAGGATGGCGAACAGCGGCGTGCCCTCGTCATCCGGCTTCGCGTTGATCGTGATGCCGGCCTTGCCCAGCCGGTCGACCAGGTTGGGATCTTCCGGCGCATAGGTGTTGAACGGATTGCCGCCGCGATGCCGGCCGGTGATCCGACGGCCCTGGATGGTCACTTCCTCGACCTGTCCGGCGTCGACCTCGGCGATGAAGTCGGAATAGCTCAGCGAACTCGACTTGCCCCGGGAGCTCGGATTCTGGAACAGGTTGAAGAGCGCCAGGACAAGCAAGGCGATCACCACCCAGAGCACGATGTTTCGGCTGAAGCTGTTCACGAAGCGGCTACCTCTAAGCGACGCGGCGGACACCGGTCCACCGTTCCGGACACACGATCAGGCTGACGGCGTCCTCATAGCAGTCCTGAAGCTACGCCGCAGCAGTTTCCCACGGGTAAAGATAATGCGCCAACGGGGGATCACAACGGCGCGGGCGCCTCCCACAGGACAGCCGGGACAAGCGGCCGCACGGGCTGCCAGCGGACCGCGCCCTCGCCCGGGCCGGAAGGCGTCAGGAAGGCGACCCATTCGGGTTCGCCGTCACGCCACAGGGCCGGCAGGACACGGCGGGCGGCGGGCGGCACGGCGGCCCAGCGGCCGGTCGGGACCCCCTGCGGGCGGGCGGCATCGCCCAGCGCCGCCAGCAGGCGCGCGCCCCCGGCCGGCGCCAGGCGCAGGCGGAACCGGTCCCAGACGACAGTGCCGCCGGCCGGAGCGACCGTCAGCGGGGCGGGCAGTCCGCGCGCCTCGCGCACCACGAGCAGGTCCGCCGGACCGGCCCGCAGCACCGCGCCCGACAGGCTTGCCGCCCGCCTCTTCACAATCGCGTGATGCCAGGCGCGGGCGACCGCCGTCTCCCCCGCCGGGTAGGCCCGTCCGCCCACGCAGGCCAGCACCGCCCGAAGCACGGCCAGGCGGCGCGGGGCCGGCAACGCCAGCAATCCGATCCGGTCGAGCCGGACGAAGCCGGCGGGATGCGGCGCCACGCAGGCCGCGAGATCGGACCGCAGCAGCGCCTCTGCCGCCTGCCGGCTGGCGCCCGCCCAACCGGCGCAGGCCGCCAGGGCCGGGATTGCCGCCGGGACGGTCTCCAGCCGTTCCCGCCAGCGCACCCGTTCGAAGCGGCGGTCCGCGTTGCCGGGATCGGTGACCGGCTGGAGACCGTCCCGGCGGGCCCGGGCCGCCAGGTCGTCGCGGGTCAGGCCGAGGACCGGCCGGATCAGCCGCACGCCGTCCCGGCTGCGGCGAAGCGGCATGGCGGCGAGACCGGCCTCGCCGCCCCGCGCCAGCCGCATCAGCAGGGTCTCGGCCAGGTCGCCGCTCTGGTGCGCCACCAGCAGGTGGGCGACGCCGTTGCGCCGGCACCAGCCGGTCATCAGGCGATAGCGCAGTGCCCGCGCCGCGGCCTGCACGCCCCGGCCGGCGAGCACCCTGTCCGCGGTCAGCAGCACCGCCTCGCCGCCCCGCGCGCGGATCGCGGCCGCCACGCCGGCGGCCTCCGCGGCCGAGCCGGTGCGCAGGCCGTGGTCGACGATCAGGGCGACAGCCCGGCCGTCGCGCGGCATGCACCAGCGCCGGGCAAGCACGTACAGGCCGGCACTGTCGCCGCCGCCCGACAGGGCGACAGCCAGCACGGACCGCGGTTCGAACGGGCCGGCCGCGGCCATCGCCGCGGCGAAACGCCGTTCGCCCGCGGCTTCAGCCGCAGTTGGCGGTGGCGCGTTCGCGCCGGGCCCGGCGCTTGATCGCGGCGCTGGCGTCAGGGAATCGCCGGTTGAGTTCATCGAAGGTGGCGCAGGCTTCGCCCGCCTGCCCGAGCTGCCGCAGGGTCACGCCCAGCTTGAGCAGCGTATCGGGCGCCTTGTTGCCCTCGGGAAAACGCTCGAAGCCCTCCAGGAAAGCGCGGGCAGCCGGCTCGAACTCGTTGCGCACATAGTGGGTCTCGCCCAGCCAGTAATGCGCGTTGCCGGCCAGGGGGTCGTCGGGATGCTCGCCCAGAAACGCCCGGAAGGCCGCCTCGGCGCCGACATAATCGGCCCGGCGCAGCAGCGACAGGGCGTGGTTGTAGCGGTCCATCGGCGAGCCGTCGGGCAGGGCGGCGGCGGTGCTGCTGCCGGCCGGAGCCGGTGATGCCGGCGCCGCGGCCGGCGGCGTCGCCGCGACCGTCGCACCGGTTGCGCCCGGGGTCTCGCCCGCAGCCGGGACGGGGGCCTGTGCGGCCGGCGCGACCGGCCGCTGCTCCAGCGTGGTCAGGCGTAGGTCGACGTCGCGGATCAGCTTGTCGAAGCGCTTCTCCAGGCGGTCCACGCCGAACCCGTTGCGTTCGATCTCGCCGGTCAGCTTGCGCAGTTCGCTCTCGAGCTGCTGCAGGCGGATCTCGAACTGCGCCGCCCGCGGCCCCGTGGCCGGCGCCTGGGCCTCGACCGCGCCGTCGGGCCGCTCTCCCCGGTAATAGTCGCGCTGCAGGTCACGCAGGTCGCGTTCCAGCCGTTCGAGCCGCTGCAGCGTGGCGTCCTGGGCGACGGCAGGCGTCGCTGCGGCGCCCAGCAGGACGACGCAAAGCAGCGCCGCCGGCAGGCCGGGGCGAAGCCGGACGGCCGCCAAAAGACGACGCGAAGGGATCCGGTACGAAGGCGAACCGGGAACGGTCTCGTTCACGCTTCCTCGCTTTCCGGCACGGCGGGACCCGCGGGCCCGAAGCCGTGCCGGAACGAGAGACGACCTAGTTGACGCTCATCACCGTGCGGCGATTGCGCGACCAGCAGCTTTCGTCATGGGCGTCGCAGACCGGACGCTCCTTGCCGTAGGAGATCTTGGTCATGCGGTTGGCGTTGATGCCGAGAGCGACCAGGTACTGCTGCACCGAGGTCGCCCGGCGGTCGCCCAGGCCGAGGTTGTAGTCGCGCGTGCCGCGCTCGTCGCAATGCCCTTCGAGGGTCACCGTGACAGCCGGATACTGCTTCATCCAGGAAGCCCACTTCTCGACGGTGGCGCGGGATTCCGCCGACAGCTCGTGCCGGTCGAAATCGAAGAACACGCGATCGCCGATGTTGATCGCCAGATCGTCCTGCGAACCCGCGGGCGGGCCCGACCGCCGCGTCACGGCGGCGCTCGACTGGGTCTGGGTCGAGGCGTTGCTCGCGCCCCCCTGACTGTCGGTGCTGGCGGACTGTTCCGGCGTCGTTTCACACGCCGCAAGGACCAGGGCGGCGGCGAACGCCATACTCTTCAAGCCAAGTTCTGCCAGACGCATCGATTACATCTCCCCTTCTTCGGAGTTCAGGCCTGCGGCGCACGATTGCGCCATCAATAGACCAGCGGAGTCGGTCTCCGCAACCATTGGTATGGACAACCCCCTGTGGCGGATCGGGAAATTCCGTCCGCAAGACGGCGCGTCATTGCTCAGTTCAGCGGCGCCAGCGGCGACCAGGCGGGATCGCTGGCGTCGATCGGTGTTTGTACGCCGCGTTCGTTATACCCGGTCAGGTCGATCGACCACAACTTGACTCGATCGGTCGTTCGCCCCGGATCCTGGCGGAAAAACATCAGGACCCGGCCGTTCGGTGCCCAGGTGGGGCCCTCGTCCAGGAAACTCTCGGTCAACAGCCGTTCGCCGGATCCGTCGGGGCGCATCACCCCGATATGGAAGCGGTTGCCGAGAATCTTGGTGAACGCGATCAGGTCGCCGCGGGGCGACCAGTTGGGTGTGGCATAACGTCCCTTGCCGAAACTGATGCGCTTCACGTCGCTGCCGTCGGCATCCATCACGTAAAGTTGCTGCGAGCCGCCGCGATCGGAGTTGAACACGATGCGCGAGGAATCCGGCGACATGCTGGGCGAGGTGTCGATCGACGGATGCCGGGTGAGCTGCTGCACGCTGCGGGTGCGCAGGTCCATCACGAAAACGTCAGAATTGCCGTCGCGGGCCAGGCTCATCAGCACCTTGTTGCCGTCCGGCGAGAAACGCGGCGCGTAGGTCATGCCCGGAAAGTCGCCCAGCACCTCCTGGTTGCCCGTGTCGATGTTGTACAGGAACACCCTGGGCACCCGGTTGAAGTAGGAGAGATAGGTGATCTCCTGGCGCCGCGGCGAGAACCGCGGCGTCAGCACCAGGTAGCTGCCGTCGGTCAGGAAACGGTGGTTGGCGCCGTCCTGGTCCATGATCGCCAGCCGCTTGGTGCGCGCCTTCGCCGGACCGTCCTCGGCGACATAGACGATGCGGGTGTCGAAATATCCCTCTTCGCCGGTCAGCCGCTTGTAGATCTCGTCGGAGATGATGTGCGCGATCCGCCGCCAGTTGCCCGGGGTGGTGAAGTAGGCGAGCCCGGTCATCTGCACTTCGGAAAGCACGTCCCACAGGCGGAACTCGACCTTCAGCCGGCCGTCGCTTTCCGCCACGACCCGGCCGGTCACCAGCGCCTGGGCGCCGATCGGCCGCCATTCGATGAAGCGCGGCAGCTGCGCCTGCAGATCGCCGGGCTTCTGGATGAAGGATTGCGGATCGAGCGGCCGGAACAGGCCGGAGCGCTCCAGGTTGGCGGTGATGACCTCGGCGATGTTGCGCCCGGTGCTGGCCAGTTCCGGTGCGCCGCCGTGAAAGTCCGTCACCGCCACGGGCAGCGGATCGATGTTGCCCTTGGTGATGTCGATTTCCAGCGCCGCCCGGGCGGGCCCGCCCGGCACCGCCAGGAACAGGGCCAGGATCACGAGCGGCAGCCACGGGGCCAGCCGGCGCGGCCAGCCGGCGGGCGAGACGGTCGGCATCGTCGGTTTCGCTTCTTCAGCCACCAAGCAACTCCTTGGGATCAAAAGTCAGGGTGAGTTCGCGCCAGCGCTGGTACTTCTCGACCGGCAGGTCCTTCAGCGGCGAGCAGGAATGCACGGCCCGCTGCGCGCTCTCCGCGGCGGCGCGGTAGTTCGGCTCGCTCAGGCGCGGCGTCGAGACGATCTGCGAATTGATCAGCGAACCGTCCTGGCGCAGCGAGACGTGAATGCGCACGCGCATGTCCGCGGCGTCGCGCACGCCCGCGGGCACGCTCCAGCACTGCTGGATCTGATGGCGGATATGGTCGATCTCCGAGAGCGTGAGGGGCGTGTTGCTGGCGCCACCGGCAGCGGAGAACTGGCTGGCTTTCGGCATCTCCGTCGGCGCCACCTTGCCCGGGCTCTTCGGCGCCGGTTCGCCCTGTTTCTTGTCCAGCAGGGCGGCCAGCCGGTTGGTGCTGAAGGTCTTCTTCCGCGGCTTGGCCTGCTCCGGCGGCGTCGGTCTGGTCTTCGGCAGGGGGGCGGGCGCTGCCTCGGGCGCCTTTACCTGCTGCGCGGCCGGCGGCGTCGGCGCCGCGGCAGCCTCCGGCTCGGGCGCCTTCAGGGGTTCGGGACGGAGCGCGGGTTCGGCGTCGGGCGGCAGCTCGCTTTCGCTCTCCGGCGGCGGCGGTGCCTTCGCGGTCTCGGCCGGTACCGGCAGCGCCGGATCGGGTTCCGCGGCCAGCGCGGCCACCTGGCGGGGCGGCTGCGCCGGCTCCGGCGTCGCCTCGGGCTCGGGCAGCCGGGGACGGGCCAGCGGTTTCTCGCGCACCGTCATCGCTTGCGGCGTGGCGCGCGGCCGCGGCGGCGGCGTCATGCGGACCCGGGCCTCGGCCCGCGGGACCGGCTCGGGGCGATGGCTTTCCGGCGGTGGCGGCGGCTCGGCCCGTGCGCTCTCGATCTTCGGCGCCTCGGGCGCGCTCTCGCGATCGACCGGTTCCGGTGACGGCGCCGGCGAGGTCTTCTCGTCCAGGGTCACCAGTTCCACCAGCATGACCTGCTGCTGCACCGGTTCCGGATCGAACCATTCGGGCAGCGAGAACAGCGCGGCGCCGATCGCCGCGCTGTGCAGGGCCGCCGACATCCCGATTCCGAACTTCAAGATCCGCTCCCGGTCCGCTCCCGATCACTGGACCTGCGGGGCCTGCGCCACCAGCGCGACCTTGTTGAAGCCGGCGGCGTTCACCGTGCCCATGACCTGCATGACGGCCCGATAGGGCACGTTCTGGTCGGCCCGCACGAAGATCCGCGTGCTGGTGACGTTGCGGGTGATCGCCAGCAGCATCGGCACCAGTTCCTGGATGTCGACTTCCGTCTCCTGCAGGAAGAAGCGCTCGGATTCGTCGACCGTGATCGTCAAGGGCTCCTCCGATCCCTGCAGCGAGTCGGCGACCGCCTTCGGCAGGTCCACCGGAACGCCGACGGAAAGCAGCGGCGCGGTGATCATGAAGACCACCAGCAGCACCAGCATCACGTCGACGAACGGCGTGATGTTGATTTCCGCCATCGGTTTGTTGGCCGAACGGCGCCGGCCCATCTGGCTCGTATGGTCGTGCAGGAACGCGGCCATTTTATGTCCTCCGGTCGTCGAGCTGGCGGGAGAGGATGGCGGAAAATTCGCCGACGAACCCTTCCAGCCTCGTGCCGTAGCGGCCCAGGTCGGCGCTGAACTTGTTGTAGGCGACGACCGCGGGGATCGCCGCGATCAGACCGAGCGCGGTCGCGAACAGGGCCTCGGCGATGCCCGGCGCCACGGCGGCAAGGTTGGTGTTCTTGGTCAGCGCGATCGACTGGAAGGAATTCATGATGCCCCAGACCGTGCCGAAAAGGCCGATGAAGGGGCTCGCGGCGGCGGTCGTCGCGAGGAATCCGCTC
>JBGTSP010000245.1:0-6784 GCA_041940205.1 Alphaproteobacteria bacterium | reverse complement strand
GCGTCGGCGCCGGGATCGATGGGGAAGAACAGTCCGGTATCGCGCAGATATTCGTTGAGCTGCTTGCGCGTCACCCCGGGCTGGACCACGCAGTCGAGATCCTCGGGATTGACCGCCAGCACCTTGTTCATGCGGCTGACGTCGATCGAGACGCCGCCGCGCACGGCGTGCACATGGCCTTCCAGCGAGGTGCCGGTGCCGTAGGGAATGACCGGGATGCCGTGGGCGGCGCACAGCCGGACGACGGCCGCGACCTCCTCCGTGCTTTCGGGGAACACCACCGCATCGGGCGGCATCGGCGCGATCCAGGCCTCGTCCTTGCCGTGCTGCTCGCGCACAGCCTGCGCGGTCGACAGCCGGTCGCCGAGCAGGGCGGCCAGGTCCTTCAGGACGGGTTCGACGGCAGTAGCGGCGGCGGTCATGGCGTTCCTCCCGAAACTCCCGAAAAAGCGAAGAAATCCGTATAGAGATCCGGTTCTCCGGCTTCAATACGACGCGTGGGAAGACTAAAGTCCCACGCATGTCCTGGCACGTTCCCCTGCAGCCCGGCGTGGATGTCCTTCCCGCCGAGCCCCTGATGATACATCAGGAATCGGTCCGGCCCGAGTGGATCGACTACAACGGTCATATGAACGTTGCCTACTACGTTCTGGCCTTCGATCACGCCGCCGACGCCCTGTTCGACATGCTGGACATCGGCCAGGCCTATTGCCGGCGCAGCAACCGCTCGGTCTTCGTGCTGGAAAGCCATGTCAGCTACCTGCAGGAGGTGCTGGAGGGCGATCCCCTGCGGTTCAGCGTGCACCTGCTGGACGCTGACGAGAAACGCCTGCATTTCTTCCTGGAGATGCACCATGGCGAGAAGGACTATCTCGCCGCGACGCTGGAACAGCTCGCCCTGCACGTCGATCTCGGCGCACGCCGCGCCGCGCCGTTTCCGGCCGAGGTGCACGAGCGCATCGCAATGATCCGCAAGGCCCAGCGCGACCTCGCGCCGGCCGCGCAGGTCGGCCGCGCGGTCGGTATCCGCCGCCGGCCGGCGGCCTGAGGCGGCGTAGCCCCGGATGAGCCTGCGCGCGCCCGTCAAAGGCTGGCGCGGCGCGCTGAAGAGCGACCAGGTCGTGCTCGCGGTGATGGCCGTGGTGGTCGGCATCGCGGTTGCCTATGCCGCCATCCTGTTCCGGCTCGGCATCGACCTCGTGCAGCAGTTCTTTCTCGGCGTCGAGGGCGAACACCTGATCACGGCCCTGGCCGAGCAGCCCTGGTGGCGGGTGCTGCTGGCGCCGGCCGCGGGCGGCCTGCTGGTCGGCCTGTTCCTGCGCTTCGCCATGGCCGACGGCCGGGCCCAGTCGGTGGCCCAGGTGATCGAGGTGATGGCGCTGCGCAACGGCCGGATGTCGCTTGCCACCGGCCTGAAATCCGCGGTCGTGCACGTCCTGTCGCTGGGCTGCGGCGCCTCCACCGGCCGGGAAGGGCCGATGGTGCATCTGGGCGCCACGCTGGCGGCCTGGAGCGCCGAACGCCTGCATCTGCCGCCGGGGCTGGGCCGCACCATCCTGGGCTGCGGCGTGGCGGCCGCCGTGGCCGCCTCGTTCAATGCCCCCATCGCCGGTGTCTTCTTCGCGCTCGAAGTGATCGTCGGTCACTACGCCCTGGCGGCGTTCGCGCCGGTCGTCATCGCCTCGGTGTCGGGCACTGTTGTGGGCCGCATCCATCTCGGCGTCGAGCCGGCCTTCGTCCTGCCGGCCTACGACGTCAGTCATTTCCTCGAATTTCCGGCCTTCGCCCTGCTGGGCGCGGTCTGTGCCCTCGTCGCGCTAATCCTGATGTGGTCGATCATGTTCGCCGAGGACGTGGTCGACAGCCTGCCGGTGCCGAACTGGCTGAAGCCGGCCGCCGGCGGTCTCGCGGTCGGCGCCATCGCGGTGAACTTCCCGCACGTGCTGGGGGTGGGCTACGAGGCCACGGACGCGGCCCTCAAGGGCCTGCTGCCGCTGTGGCTGCTGATCGGCCTGATCATGCTGAAGACCGCCGCCGTGGCGATCTCGATCGGCTGCCGCTTCGGCGGCGGGGTGTTCTCGCCCAGCCTGTTCCTGGGCGCGATGACCGGCGGCGCCTTCGGCCTGATGGCGGCCTGGGTGTTCCCGGAACTCGCCGCCAGCCACGGCGCCTACGCCATCGTCGGCATGACCGCGCTGGCCGCCGCCGTGCTCGGCGCGCCGATCTCGACCATCCTGATCGTCTTCGAACTGACCGGCGACTACCGCATGACCATCGCGGCGATGATCGCCACCTCGATCGCCAGCCTGATCGTGCAGCAGACCATCGGTCGCAGCTTCTTTCACTGGCAGCTCGAGCGCCGCGGGCTGGATCTGCGCGGCGGCCGCGCCCGCCACCTGCTGCAGAGCCTGCTGGTGCGCGACATGATGAGCGACGACTACACCACCATCGGCGCCAACACCTCGGTCGGCGATCTGAAGCATCTGCTGGCGACCCAGCCCTACGAGGCCTTTGTCGTGGTGGACAACGACAACCGCCTGCTGGGCGTGATCTCCTTCGCCGACATCAAGCATGTCGCCTTCGACGACAGTCTGGACGACCTGATCAACGCCCGTGACCTGGTGCGCAAGGGCGGCGCCGTGCTGGAACTGGAGGAGACGCTGGAGGCGGCGATGGCCGACATGGACCAGAGCGAGCGGGACTGCCTGCCGGTGGTGGTGGCCCGCGACGATCGCCGGGTGCGCGGCGTGGTCCGGCGCGACGACCTGCTGAAGGCCTACAACAGCGCGCTGATCGAGGCCCAGGTCGAGGAGCACGACGACGGTTCGGACTGGCACACCGGCAACGGCCATGGGGGCGGCGGCAGCGGCAGGCGCTGAGGTGTCCCGCCGCCGGCGGCGCTGGCGGGGCGGGCGAGCCGCCGCATTCGGGCAAAGAAAAACGCCGCCGGGCGAGCCCGGCGGCGTCTCTCAGAGGTCGGTCAGGCGTGGGCCGTCAGGAGGCCGCGCCGGCGCCGATGATCGGGCCGAAGCGTTCCCAGGCGTCACCCTTCACGCGTTCCATCTGCATCTGCTCGATGGGATAGAAGTCATCCGGACCGGTGTTGATCAGGATGCCGGGCAGGGTCATCGGCGCCCGGAAGTTCTCGATGCTGGCGGCCTGCTTCATGATGTTCTCACGAGACAGGTCGTCACCGCAGTTCTCCAGCACGTGCGTCATCAGCGTCGCCACCGAATAGCCGTAGCCGTTGAACGGGTTCTTCTTGTCGCCGTCCGGATAGAACTCGTCCATCCACTTGTCCCAGGCCTTGCGCTCGGGATCGTCCTTCCAGGCCGAGTCGGTCGGATCCTTCAGGTAGGTCGCCGACAGGATGCCCTGGGAGATCTCGATGCCCGCGGGCTTCATCGTCGAGGCGATGGAGGCCGAGACGTCGTTGAGGACGTGCATCGGCTGCCAGCCGATCGCCGCGGCCTTCTTGATGGTCTGGGCCGCGAACTTCGGAATGGAGACGTTGTAGAACACGTCCGCACCCGCCGCCTTCAGGCTGACGACCTGCGAGTCGACGGTCGGATCGGTGACCTCGTAGGTCTCCTGCTTGATGACCATCTTGTCGAACTTTTCACCCATGGCGATCTTCATGCCGATGACATAGTCCTTACCGTAGTCGTCGTTCTGGTAGAGGATGCCGACCTTGCCGTCCGGCTTCTGCTTCATGATGTAGTTGGCGAAGATCTTGCCGGCCGTCTGGTAGTTCGGCTGGAAGCCCATCGTCCACGGGTACTTCTTCGGCTGGCCCCACTTGGTGGTGCCGGTGGCGACGAAGAGCTGCGGCAACTTCTTCTTGTTCATGTACTGGTGCACGGCGGAGTTGGTCGGCGTGCCGAGCGACTGGAAGATGAAGGCCACCTTCTCCTGCTCGACCAGCTTGCGGAACTGCTCCTTGGTCTTCGGCGGGCTGTAGCCGTCATCCACCGAGATGAAGTTGATCATCCGGCCGTTGACGCCGCCCTTGGCGTTCACCGACTTGAAGTAGGCGGCGATCGACTTGCCGATCACCGAGTAGGACGAGGCCGGACCGGAATAGGGATTGGTATTGCCAATCTTGATTTCCTTGTCGGTGACGCCGACCGTTGCCGCGGACGTCGTGCCGGCAAGCAGCGCGACGGCCGCCGCGGTGGTCAGCAGGCCACCTGCGAGTTGTTTCATCATGTGGTACCTCCCTTGATGAAGTTGCCGTGATCGCACGAGAGACTTTCACGGCTTGTTGTCGCACCGATTGTGGTTGCGAAAACAACGTTCGTCCAGTTTGTCTCCGCGAACCTTACGATCTCTTGATCAGCCTGGCCGTCGTCATCTTGACCAGGCCGGCGAAGCCCGCGGGCATGACATAGACCGCGATGATCAGGAACACGCCGTAGACCGCCCAGGACAGGCCCGTCGAGATCTCCTCCGCCCAGTTCGGGATGTAGAGGATGAACAGGCCGCCGAAGATGGCGCCGGGGATCGAGGCGACGCCGCCGACCACCAGGCCGACAAGCAGGGTGACCGCCAGCAGGAAGGTGAAGCTGTCGGGCGCGATGTATTCGATCGCGATCGCCGCCAGCGAGCCGGCGACGCCCGTGAAGGCGGCCGAGACCCCGAAGGTGGTCGACTTGTAGAGGGCGGTGTTGATGCCCATCGTCTTGGCCGCCAGCGGGTTGTCGCGGATCGCCACCATGGCCCGCCCCGATCGGCTGTTCAGCAGGTTCCAGGCGAGCCAGAACATGAACGCCGTGATCGCGATGGTGATGTAGAAGGGCATGCGGTCGCCCTCCAGCCAGTCGGGCTTGTAGACGTCGATACCCTGCACGCCGCCGGTGAAGTGTTCGAAATGCTCGTATTTCAGGAACTGCGGCGTGGCCACGGCCAGCGCGAAGGTGGCCAGCGCCAGGTACAGGCCCTCCAGCCGCAGCGCCGGCAGGCCGAACAGGAAGCCCGCGGCAAAGCAGATGAAGAAGGAGGGGATGATGGTCCAGAAGACCATGACGTCCCACTGCTGGTACATGATGCCCGTGGTGTAGGCGCCGATCGCGTAGAACGCCGAATGCCCCAGCGAAAACTGGCCGTTGAAGCCGGTCAGGATGTTCAGACCGAGCACGGCGATGGCGTAGACCGCGCACAGCGTGAGCTGGAACACGGTGAAACCCTCGACCATGAACGGCAGGGCCACCACCACGACGGCGCCGAGCGCGAGCCAGAAGCGTCGCCACTGCGGCAGGGTGAAAGCCCCCACCACCGCGGTCTGCCGCGGATCGGCCTGCAGCTGGATGCCGCCGGAAGTCTCTTGCATGGCCATGGGCCTACACCCTCTGCACGATGGTCCGGCCGAACAGCCCGGACGGTTTGATAACAAGCACGCCGACGATGATCACCAGCGCCACGGACAGCTTCAGTTCGCTGCCGATGCCGGGGATCAGGCTGGCGAGGTTCTCGACCACGCCGACCAGGAAGCCGCCGACCACCGCGCCGCCCGGCGAGGTGAGGCCGCCGACCACGGCGCCGGCGAAGCCGTAGAGCAGGATGCCGAGCATCATGTTCGGATCCAGGAACACCACCGGAGCGATCAGCATGCCGGCGACCGAGCCGATCGCCGCGGCCAGACCCCAGCCCAGCGCCGTCATCCAGCTCACCTGGATGCCCACCAGCCGGGCCGAATCCGGGTTGGCCGCCGCGGCCCGCATGGCGAGGCCGATCGGGGTGTAGCGGAAGAAGGCGTAGATCGCCGCCAGCATGATCAGGGTCACGGCGATCATGCCGACCTCGTGCGCCCCCAGCAGGTTGCCGATCGCCTGGCCCTCGGGGAAGGGGCTGGGGAACACCTTGATGGTGTAGTCCCAGATGAACCCGGCCAGCGAGTTGATCGCCGAGAACAGGGCGATGAAGACGATGATGTGGCTCAGTACCGGAGCCTTCTCGATCGGCTTGAAGATCACCCTCTCGATCACCACGCCGGCGATGAAAGAGATCGCGATCGTCAGGAAGAAGGCGATCCAGAAGGGCACGCCCCAGGCGATGATCTGCCAGCCGATGAAGGTGGAGAACATCGCCATTTCACCCTGGGCGAAATTGAAATGGTCGATGGCCTGGAAAATCATCACCACGGCGAGGGCGAGACAGGCGTAGATCGCGCCGGTCGCCAGGCCGGATGCGGCTTGCTGAATGATAAGGTCCATGATCTGGGTCTTCCCGCCTAGTAGCCGAGATAGGACTTGCGGATGCTTTCGTCGCTGGCGATTTCCGAGGCCAGTCCCGACATCACGACGCGTCCGGTTTCGAGCAGGTAGGCATGATCGGCGAGTTCGAGCGCCAGATTGGCGTTCTGCTCGACCAGCAGCATGCTTACGCCTTCCTGTTCGTTGATGGTGCGCAGGATGCGGAACACTTCCTGCACGATCAGCGGTGCCAGGCCGAACGAGGGCTCGTCGAGCAGCATCAGCCGCTCGCCGCCCGAAAGCGTGCCGGCCTGCTGTTCGCGCCGTTCCTTCAGGCGCGGGAAATAGCTGTAGACCCGCTCGATATCTTCCTGGATGCCGGCCTTGTCCTTGCGCGTGAAGGCGCCCAGCCGAAGGTTCTCTTCCGTCGTCACCCGGGTGAAGGTGCCGCGGCCCTCGGGCACATGGGCGATGCGCCGCTTGACGATCGCCGCCGTGCGCAGCCCGGAGATGTCGTCACCGTCGAATTCGACCGTGCCGCTGGTGTTCACCATGCTGCAGATCGAGCGCAGCGTGGTCGTCTTGCCCGCGCC
>JBGTSP010000244.1:0-6833 GCA_041940205.1 Alphaproteobacteria bacterium | reverse complement strand
TGCGCGACCCGCCCGTCCTGCTGCTGGACGAGGCGACCAGCGCGCTGGACGCGGAAAGCGAGCGCCAGGTGCAGGCGGCCTTCGACCGGGTGATGCAGCGGCGGACCACGCTGGTCATCGCCCACCGGCTGGCCACGGTGATGCGGGCCGACCGCATCCTGGTACTCGACGACGGACGCATCGTCGAACAGGGCCGGCACGAGGAACTGGTGGCGCAGGAGGGGCTATATGCCCATCTCGCCGCCCTGCAGTTCGATACCGGCGGCGAGCCGGCGGATCCGCTCAGCGCTCGGTCAGCTTGAGCTCGATGCGCCGGTTGCGGCGCAGGGCAATCTCGTCGAAGCGCGGATCGAGCGGCTGGAACTCGGCGAACCCGGTCGCCGCCAGCCGGTGCGGCGGCACCCCGTGGGCCTGCAGGAACTTGACCACGGAAATCGCCCGTGCCGTCGAGAGTTCCCAGTTCGAGGGGAACTGCGCGGTGTTGATCGGCTGGGCGTCGGTATGGCCGTCGACCCGCAACACCCAGTTGATGTCGGCGGGAATGTCGCGGGAGATCTCCAGCAGGGTATCGGCCAACTGGGCCATCTGGATCTGGCCGGTGGGCTCCAGCAGGGCCTGGCCGGATTCGAACAGCACCTCGCTCTGGAAGACGAAGCGGTCGCCCTCGATGCGGATGTCGCGGCGATCACCCAGCACCTCGCGCAGCCGGCCGAAAAACTCCGAGCGGTAGCGTTCCAGCTTGCGGGCCTCCTTGGCCAGCCGTTCGGCCTCCTGCGCCAGCGCCCGGTTCAGCTTCTTGCCGAGATCGAGGATCCGGGCCTCCTGCGCCTTGTCCTTCTGCGCCGAGGCATCGAGGATCGAACTCAGCTTGGCCAGCTCCTCGCGCAGGCCTTCGAGCTGGGCCCGCAGCAGCACGATCTGTTCGGTCTGGGTATCGACCGTGAGGTTGGCTTCCTCGATCTCCACGCGCTGGCGGCGCAGCACGGTTTCGCGGTCCTCGATCTCGCGCTGCGCCAGCAGGGTCCGCTCGCGCTCGTCGGCCAGCCGGTCCTCGAGCGCCTTGCTGCGATCGCGCAGGGCTCCGATGGTGCGCCGGCTCTCGATCAGGCCCTGCTCGTTGAGGGCGAGGCGGGCCATCGTCTCCTTCAGTTCCTCCCGGTTCTCCTTCAGTTCGCCCTGGCTCTCGGCGAAGGCGCGGCCGACGGTGTCGAGAGCCTCGCGGGCGGCCTGCAGTTCGGCCTGCCGGGCGCGCAGCGAGTCGAGGCTCTGCTGGCGCGCCTTGCGGGCGGCATCGAGTTCGACCTGGGAGCGCGAGAGCTCGCGCTGCATCGCCTCGGAATCCCGTTCGGCCTGCCGCAGCGCCGCCGCAAGCTGGCCGATCTCGGCCTCGAGGTCGGCGCGGACCTGGCGCAGGGCGTCGATGTCGCGCCGCACGCTTGCCAGTTCCTTCAGGCTGGCGACATAGTCCTCGCGCGTGGTTCCCGACTGCCGCTCGGCGCTTTCCGCCCGGGCGGTCATTTCCTCAAGCGCGACGATGAGTTCGTCCCGGCGCGACACCGCCTCCTGCAGGGAGGAACTGAGCTGGGCGATGTTGAGACGCAGCTCGGCATTGGCCTCGCGTTCCAGCGAGAGCAGGTCGGAAAGTTCGGCGACCTGGTCGCTCAGCCGGTCGAGCGCGTCGTCCTTGCCGCTGATCGCCTGGCTCAGCAGCATCTGGGCGATCACGAAGACCACCAGCAGGAAGATGATGACCAGCAGCAGGGTGGCGAGCGCGTCGACGAAGCCCGGCCAGATCGAATCGTTGCTCCGGCCGCGCGAGGCGCTGCGCGAGGAGAACGCCATTCCCGCCGTCCCGCCTAGCGGCGGTCGGCCGCGTCGGCCGCGGCGGCGATGGTGCGGGCCAGGAGTTTGATCTCGGAACGGATGTCGCTGACGATCTGCTCGCGGCCCTGCGCCGTCTGTTCGACCAGCCGCTGCAGGTAGATGTCGACATTGCGCAGATGGTTGCGGCTGGCCTCATCCAGCGCGGGCGGCGTCTGGCTGGCCCGGGTCGCGGCGGCGACGCTCTCGAGGATCGGCTTCAGGTCCATCTGGCCTTCGGCCAGGCGCAGCAGCAGGTCCTGTTCGGTGCGCATCTGGTCGCTGAATGTGGCGAGCTTGTCGGACAGGTTGACGAGCGCGTCCTGCGCGCCGCTGCGACTGTCCTCGGCCCGGGCGATGGTGCGCTGCAGGTTCTCCAGACTGTCGGCGGTCTGCTCGAGCAGGGCCTGGACATAGGCCGGCACCGACTGGTCGCCCTCGACGCCGACGCCGACGCCCGAGGACAGTCTGGTGTAGCTCGACAGCCACTCCTCCAGTTCGTTGAAGAAGCGGTTCTGGGCCTGGCTGGCCTGCAGCTCGAGGAAGCCGAGGACGAGCGAGCCGGCAAGACCGAGCAGCGAGGAGGAGAAGGCGACCGACATGCCCTCGAGCGGCGACTTCAGGCCGTCCTTGAGGTCGCGGAAGATGCTGGCAAAATCGCTGGAGGCCAGCGACAGGCTGCCGATCGTGGTGCCCACCGAGGCGATGGTCTCCAGCAGCCCCCAGAAGGTGCCGAGCAGGCCGAGGAAGATCAGCAGGCCGATCTGGTAGCGCAGGATGTCGCGGCTTTCGTCCAGCCGGGAGGAGATCGAATCCAGGATCGAGCGCATCGACAGCGCCGACAGCGAGATCCGGCCCTGCTTCTCCGAGAGCATGCGGGCCATCGGCGCCAGCAGGCGGGGCTCGCGCTGCACCGACATGCCCGGCTCCGAGCGGCGGAAACGGTCGAGCCATTCGACCTCGGGCCGCAGCATCATCACCTGGCGGAAGGCGTAGAAGATGCCCAGCGCCAGCACCGCCAGGATCAGGCCGTTGAGCGCCGGGTTCTCCAGGATCACCGCCAGCAGCGGCTGATAGAGAAAGCCCGCGGCGATGAGTACGGCGACCAGAAACACGATCATCCGCGTGAGATAGGTCTGCGGCCCGGTCATCTGCGCGCGTCCTCGTTCGTTCAGACCGTGGCGGTCCAGTCGCTGCCGGTCGGGGTCACTTGTCGATAAGAACGATGTCGACCCGGTCCTCGGGGCCGCCGTCGCGCGCCTCGCCCAGCGCCCGGACGTCGATCCGGGTGGAGCGCATGCCGTACTCGATCAGCAGCAGGCGCACTTCCAGGGCGCGCTTGAGCGACGTCCGGCGGGCCCGGGAGACGCTGCTGCCCTGGGCGCTGGCGTAGGCCCGCAGCCGCAGGCGCGCCGCGGTGTCGCGCAGCCGGGCGCTGAGCTGCTCCAGTTTCTGCTTGTCGGCCGCGGCGATGCCGGTGCTGCCGGGCTGGAAGCCGATGCTGACCAGTTGCGTGTTGGCGTCGGGCAGCGCCGCCGTCTGCGTCGGCGCGGGTTGCGTGGCCGGGCGCGGACTTTCGACGGCCGGCTGGCGCGGCGCGGCGGGCGGCGGCGGCGCGACGCTGCGGGTCTCGCTGCCGGCGGCGGGCGCCGGGGGTGCGGGCGGGTTCGCCGCGGCGACCTGCTGGCGTGGCGGCGGTGCCGGCGGCGTGCTTGCGGGCGGCGGTGCGGGCGCCGTTGCGGTCACGCGCGGCGCGGTCGCGAGGCCGGAAGACGCGGTCCCCGCCGACGGCGGTGGCGGTGGGGGGGCGGCGCTGGCCGGCGGCGGCGGAGCGGGCGCGGCGACCGGTGCGCTGGGCGCCACCGGAGGCGGCGGCGCGACGGGCGGCGGTGGCGCGACGGCGACCGTCCGCGCGGGCGCCGGTGCGACGGGCTGGCTGAGCGGCGCCGGTGCGCGTGCTGCCGTGGCAGGAGCCGAGCGGGGCAGGGCGGGGGGCGTCAGGCCCGGCGCCCGATAGCCGGGCGGCTGCAGACCGGCGGCGCCGAAGCCCGGCGCCGCGAGACCCGACGGCGCCCGCAGGCCGCCGCCCGGCGGCAGCCGGCCGTCGTCGCCTTCGAGATTGGGAATCCGCAGGACGCGCTGCGCCACATGCGGCGCCGGTGCATATTGCAGCGACGGCGGCAGGGTCGGCACGGACGGGGCGCCGTAGCCGGGATTGTAGCCCGGCGCGCCGCCGTAGATCGCCTGCGGATTGACGATAACCGAGGGATGCGGTGCGAGCTGCGCCAGGGCGGCCGGCGCCAGAAGCACGCCAAGCGCCGCACCGGCGGCGGCCGCACGGTAGATTCGGCCGGCACGGCTCTGCGAAGTCACCACGTCACGCCTTTTCATCGACGGATCGTCCCTGTTGCAAGCCGGTTGCTCCTGGAAACGCGGGAGGTCCGGGGTTTCTGTCATGCCCTTGTGGCGCGAGACCATATAGGAGCCCGGAACCATGGGCAAACCTCCCCGCGCTGCCGGCGGACGGGCCGGGAACGCAGGGCAACGGCTGAAAACCGGGGTTCCTCAGGCGGTTCGCAACAGCCGACGCAGGGCGTCGTGAACGTCTCCGGAGGCGGCGAGCAGTTCGGCCTCCGGCAGGGCCGCGGCGCGACCCGCAAGGTCGCTGACGGCGCCGCCCGCCTCGCGCACCAGAATGCTGCCGGCGGCGCTGTCCCAGGACTTGAGGTTGCGATCCCAGTAGCCGTCGAAGCGGCCCGCGGCGACATAGGCCAGCGCCAGCGCGGCCGAGCCGATGGCCCGGATGCCGGCGGTCGCGGGCGCCACCGCGGCCAGTTCCCGCAGATGCTCTTCGTGCCCCTCCTCGCCGACATTCGGCAGGCCGGTGGCGATCAGGCAGTCGGCGAGATTGCGACGCGAGGCGACGCGGATGCGCCGGTCGTTCAGATAGGCGCCGATGCCGCGCTCGGCCCAGTACATGTCGTCGGCGAGGGGATCGTAGATCACGCCGGCGATCGGCGCGCCGTCCTGCACCAGGCCCACGGAAATCGCGAACTGCGGCAGGCCGTGGGTGAGGTTGGCGGTGCCGTCGATCGGATCGATCACCCAGACCGGCTCGCCGGCTTCGCCCGGCCGCTCGCCGCTCTCCTCGCTGAGCACGCCGAAGCGCGGGCGGGCCCGGGTCAGTTCCTCGACCAGGATGCCGTCGGTGCGCAGGTCGGCCTTGGTGACGAAGTCGCCCGGTCCCTTGCGCGAGGTCTGCAGGTTCTCGATCTCGCCGAAGTCGCGCAGCAGCGGGCGCGAGGCCTTGCGCACGATCGTGAGCATGACGTTGATGACGGCGGAATGATTGGCCATGACGCGTATCCGTGGCCGCTCAGTCGGCGCGACGAACGTATTCGCCGTTCTCGGTGCTGACCACGACCCGGTCGCCGATACCGACGAACGGCGGCACCGCGGTGCGCACGCCGTTGTCCAGCACGGCCGGTTTGTAGGAGGACGCCGCGGTCTGGCCCTTCACCACCGGTTCGGTCTCGGCGACCTCGACGGTGACCTGTTCGGGGAGGGCGACGCCGATCACCTCGCCCTCGTAGCTCTCGATCATCACCGCCATGCCGTCCTGCAGGTAGGCGGTCTGGCCTTCCAGCATGGCGGCGCCGATCTCCACCTGATCGTAGGTCTCGTTGTTCATGAAGGTGAAGGTTTCGCCGTCGCCGTAGAGGAACTGGTGCTCGCGCTGGTCCAGCCGGACCCGCTCGACGCTCTCGGAAGAGCGGAAGCGCTCGTTCAGCTTGGTTCCGCTGCGAATGTCGCGCAGTTCCACCTGCAGATAGGCGCCGCCCTTGCCGGGCTGCGTGTGCTGGATCTTGACCGCCCGCCAGAGACGGTCCTTGTGCTCGATCACGTTGCCGGGACGGATCGCGTTGCCATTGATTTTCATGTCGGATGCCCGCTGTTCGAAGGTCCTGCGGAGGAGCGCGGCGGACCTAGCCCGGATTGCCGCGCTTGTCCATGGGCGGACGCGGATGCCCCCTGCCCAGCCGGCCGCGCGGCGCGATAGAGTGGCCGGGGGATTCGCAAGTGCAACGGTGCGCCGGCCGCGGTTCCCGGCGCACGAAGGCCCCGAACAGACACCATGAAACCACCGGAGGACAGTCCCATGACCGAGATCACGCGACATCATGTCGGCCCGCGCATGAGCCAGATCGTCGAACATAACGGCGTCGTCTACCTGGCCGGCCAGGTCGGCGATCCCGCGCTCGACGTGAAGGGCCAGACGCAGTCGATCCTGGACAAGATCGACGCCCTGCTGGCGGAAGCCGGCACCGACAAGTCGAAGCTGTTGTGGGCCCAGCTCTGGGTGACCGACATGCGCAACTTCCAGGCCATGAACGAGATCTGGGACGCCTGGATCGATCCCGCAAACCCGCCGGTGCGCGCGGGCCTGTGCTCGGCGCTGGCCGCGCCGCCCTATCTGGTGGAGATCATGGTCACGGCGGCGAAGTAGGCGACGGGGCGACGGGCCCGGCCGCACCCTTGGCCGGGCCCGGAACCGCCTGTATAGAACGGCCGCACCGGAGCCGGCGGCGGCGGGACGCGAATTCCCGACGCCCCCCACATCTGGTAGAGTGAACCGATATCCACTACCGAATAAAGGATGGCATCGCCGATGGCGGGGCATTCACAATTCAAGAACATCATGTACCGCAAGGGCGCGCATGACGCCAAGCGGGGCAAACTGTTCACCAAGCTGGCGCGCGAGATCACGGTGGCGGCCAAGGAAGGCCTGCCCGATCCCGAGCACAATCCGCGGCTGCGCGCCGCGATCGTCGCCGCCCGCGGCGAGAACATGCCGAAGGACAATATCGAGCGGGCGATCAAGAAGGCGACGGCGGCCGGCGAGGGCGATAATTTCGAGGAGATGCGCTACGAGGGTTTCGGTCCCGGCGGCGTCGGCGTGATCGTCGAGGCGC
>JBGTSP010000243.1:0-6845 GCA_041940205.1 Alphaproteobacteria bacterium | reverse complement strand
CAGCAGCGGCAGATGACCACCGTGCACGACGCCAACATCCACAATGTGGCGGTGCGGGGCACCTTCGATGATTGCCAGGCGCTGCTGAAGGCCCTGTTCAACGATCACGCCTTCCGTGACGAGATCAACCTGACCGCGGTGAACTCGATCAACTGGGCGCGGGTGATGGCGCAGGCGGTCTATTACGTCACGGCCGCCTGCAGCCTCGGCGCCCCGGACCGCGAGACCGTCTTCGTCGTGCCGACCGGCAATTTCGGCGACGTCTATGCCGGTTACGTGGCCCAGCGCATGGGCCTGCCGATCCGCCGGCTGGTGGTCGCGACCAACCGCAACGACATTCTCGACCGCTTCTTCCGGGAGGGCCGCTATCGGCCCGAAACCGTGGTGCCGACCCAGTCGCCGTCGATGGACGTGCAGGTGGCCTCGAATTTCGAGCGCCTGCTGTTCGCGCTCTACGGCCAGGACGGCGATCCGGTACGCGCGCTGATGGCGCAGTTCGCCGCGGAGCAGGAATTCCGGGTGGGCGAGCAGGAGATGGCGCAGGCCCGGGCGCTGTTCGCCAGCGGCGCGGCCGACGAAGAGGCGACCGCCGCGGCCATCGCCGCGGTCCGGCGCGAGACCGGCAGACTGATCGATCCGCACACCGCGGTGGGCCTGTCGGTGTCGCGCGCGCGGGAGGGCGCCGCCGACGATGTTCCGACGGTGCTGCTGTCGACCGCCCATCCCGCGAAATTCCCCGATGCGGTCGCGGCGGCGGCGGGCGAGCGGCCGGCCCTGCCGGCGGCCTTCGCCGACCTGTTCGAGCGCGAAGAGCGCTTCGTCACCATCGACAACGACCTGGCCGCGCTGCAGGCGCTGATCCGGGAAACCTGAGCCGCTCGGCCGGCTCGCAGTTTCCCCGTTCTTTGCTATAAGCGTTCGATGGACGTTCAGGTCACCACGCTTGCCAACGGCCTGCGGGTCGCCAGCGATCCCATGCCGCACCTGCATACCGCCTCGGTCGGCATCTGGGTCGACGCCGGCTCCCGTCACGAGAGCGCGGACAACAACGGCGTCGCCCACATGCTCGAGCACATGGCCTTCAAGGGTACCGAGCGGCGCAGCGCGGTGCAGATCGCCGAGGAAATCGAGGCCGTGGGCGGCCATCTCAACGCCTACACCTCGCGCGAGCAGACCTGCTACTACGCCCGCATCATGCAGGACGACCTGCCGCTGGCGCTGGATATTCTCGCCGACATCGTGCTGCACTCGACCTTCGACGAGGCCGAGCTCGCCCGCGAGCGCGCCGTGGTGATGCAGGAGATCGGCCAGGCCGAGGACACGCCCGACGACATCGTCTTCGACCACCTGCAGGCCGTCAGTTTTCCCGACCAGGCGATGGGCCGCTCGATTCTCGGCTCCACCGAAGGCGTCGCCGGCATGAGCCGGGACATGCTGCTGGATTTCATGCAGGAGAACTACCGCCCCGGCCGGATGGTGGTGGCGGCCTCCGGCGCCGTCGATCACGCGACCGTGGTGGCGCAGTGCGGCGAGCTGTTCGGCGACCTGAAAGGCGGCGGGACGGCGACGCCGGAGCCGGCACGCTATGCCGGCGGCGAACACCGCGAGGACCGGGAACTCGAGCAGGTCCACCTGACCATGGCCGTGCCCGGCGTCGACTATCACGATCCCGATTTCTACGCCGCGCAGGTGATGTCCACCGTGCTCGGCGGCGGCATGTCCTCGCGGCTGTTCCAGGAGGTGCGCGAGCGCCGCGGCCTCTGCTACTCGGTCTTCACCTACGCCTCGTCCTTTGTCGACGGCGGCCTGTTCGGCATCTATGCGGGTACCGGGGCGGAGGAAATCGCCGAGCTGGCGCCGGTGATCATCGCCGAGATGGCCCGGCTCGCGGACGATGCGGGCGAGGAAGAGGTCGCGCGGGCCCGCGCCCAGCTCAAGACCTCGCTCATGATGGCGCTCGAGAGCCCGTCGGCGCGCAGCGAACAGCTCGCCCGGCAGATGCTGATCTTCGGCGCGCCGAAGTCGCCGGAAGAGGTGATCGCGGCAGTCGACGGAATCGATGCCGACCGGGTGCGCCAGGTCGCCGGCCGGCTGTTCGCCGGGGCGACGCCGGCGCTGGCCGCGCTCGGCCCGGTCGGCAGACTTGCGGACTATGACAGCTTGCGGTCAGGATTGGCGGCCTGAAGCGCCGGACGGCCTGTCGTCGAGAGGGTGAGGCGGAACGAGTGGCGACCTTTCTACGACCGACGGGATGGACCGGGCCGGCCCCGGTCATTGTCGCCCGCCGGATCCTGCTGCGCCCGCCGCAACCGGCGGACTGGGCGGACTGGGCGCGCCTGCGGGCGGAGAGCCGCGAGTTCCTGACCCCCTGGGAGCCCACCTGGAGCGCCGACGAGCTGACCCGCAACGCGTTCCGTCGTCGCCTGCGCCGCTATGCCCGCGATGCCCGCGACGGCTTCGGTTTCGCCTTCTTCGTCTTTTCCCGCGACCAGGAAGCGCTGCTCGGCGGCCTCACCCTGTCGAACATCCGCCGGGGCGTCACCCAGTCGGCCTCGCTGGGCTACTGGATGGGCAAGGCCCATGCCGGACGCGGCATCATGAGCGAGGCGGTCTGCGCCCTGCTGCCCTTCGCCTTCGACGAGTTGCGCCTGCACCGGGTGGAGGCCGCCTGCCTGCCGGAGAACGAGCGCTCGAAGGGCGTGCTGCGCCGCGCCGGGTTCAGCGAGGAAGGCTACGCCCGGCAGTATCTGCGGATCGACGGACGCTGGCAGGACCACGTGCTGTTCGCCATGCTGGCGAACGATCCCCGGCCGCGGGCCGAGGCCGACTGAGCCCGTCCGGACGGCGGATCCGCTCCCGGGCCGTCGTTTTATCGCGACTGCAAAAGGCGTTACCGTGGCAGGCGCGAGTCGGCAGCCGGCACGAGATCCATGTCCTATTCCCAAGACCTGAGCGACTGCCAGCCGGACGGTTTCGAGGCCGTGCGCGAGGAGCTGCCGGCCGTCCGCCGAATCCTCTCCGACTGGGTTGAAACCGGCGCACGGCCGCTCCTGAACCTGCCCGGCCGGGAAGACGACATCGTCGAGCTCGAGCGTGTGTCTGCGCGCCTGATAGGACGGTTCGAACGCCTCGTGGTGTTCGGAACCGGCGGTTCCGCGCTCGGCGCCAAGGCCCTGCTGGCCCTGCCGCAGGCGGCGTCGCGGCCGCAGGTGCTGGTGCCGGACAATCTCGACGGCGAGGATCTCGACGGCCTGTTCTCCTCGCCGCTTGGCGATACCGCCTTCATCGTCATTTCCAAGTCCGGCGGCACCGCCGAAACCCTGGTGCAGGCGCTCGGCGCCGTGGCGGCCTGCCGGGCCCAGGGCATCGGCGATCTGGCCGAACGGCTGGTCTTCATCAGCGAAGACAAGGATTCGCCGCTCAGCCGTCTGGCCGGGGCGCTGGGCGCGCCGGTGCTGCCGCACGATCCGGAGATCGGCGGCCGCTATTCCGTCCTCTCGCTGGTCGGCGTGCTGCCGGCACTGTGCGCCGGGCTGGACGTTCGCACCATGCGCCGGGGCGCCGGAGCGGTGCTCGAGGCAGCGCTCGCCGACAACGACGCGGCCCCCTGCCTGGGGGCGGCGGCGGCGGTGAGCAGCCTGCGCAGCGGACGCAACCAAGCCGTGCTGCTGGCCTACGGACCGCGCTTCGAGCTGCTGGTCAAGTGGTGGCGCCAGCTCTGGGGCGAGAGCCTGGGCAAGGACGGGCTGGGCCAGACCCCGATCGACGCGGTCGGGCCTGTCGACCAGCACAGCCAGCTCCAGCTCTGGCGCGCCGGGCCGGACGACAAGTTCTACACCATCCTGACCCGCGATCCGCGCGGCCAGGGACCGGCGCTGGACGACGAGCTTGCCCATCGCATCGGCGCCGGCGACCTCGCCGGTCGCACGCCCGGCGACCTGGTCTATGCCATGCAGCAGGCGACGGCGGAGACCCTGGCGGCGGTCGGCCGGCCGGTCCGGCGACTCGCCGTGCCGCGCCTCGACGAGGAGGTCTGGGGCGCCCTGTTCATGCATTTCTGCCTCGAGACCATGCTTGCCGCCGGACTGATGGGGGTGAATGCCTTCGACCAGCCGGCCGTGGACGACGGCAAGCAGCGGGCGATGCGCATGCTGGCGGCGATGGCGGCGCCATGAACATCCGCCGCCTGGATTCGCGAACCATCGATCGCATCGCCGCGGGCGAGGTGATCGAGCGGCCGGCCAGCGCGCTGAAGGAACTGCTCGAAAACGCGATCGACGCCGGCGCCCGGCGCATCGACATCGTGCTCGAGGATGGCGGGCGCAAACTGATCTCCGTGCAGGACGACGGCCACGGCATGTCGGCGGACGACCTGCGGCTTGCCGTCGAGCGGCACGCCACCTCCAAGCTCGCGGACGACGATCTCGAGAACATTCGCTTTCTCGGGTTTCGCGGCGAGGCGCTGGCGCGGTCTGCCGGCTGCAGATCGACAGCCGCGCCGCCGGCGCCGGGGAGGCCTGGCGGCTCCGGGTCGAGGGCGGCGCGGTGGGCGCGCCCGAGCCGGTGGCGCTGGCGGCGGGAACCCGGATCGAGGCCCGGGACCTGTTCTTCGCCACCCCCGCCCGGCTGAAGTTCCTCAAGGCGCCGCGCACCGAGTTCGGCCACGCCCTCGATATCGTGCGTCGCCTGGCGATGGCGCATCCGCAGATCGCCTTCGGCCTGAAGGACGGAGCGCGCCAGGCCCTGCGGCTCGATCCGGCCCAGGGCGAGATGTTCGCCGCGCTCAACAACAGGCTGTCGGACATCATGGGACGCGAGTTCGCCGACAACGCGGTGCCCGTGGAGGCCGAGCGCGGCGGTCTGCGGCTGACGGGCATGATCGGCTTGCCGACCTACAGCCGGGCGAACGCCCAGATGCAGTTCCTGTTCGTGAACGGACGCCCGGTGCGCGACCGGCTGCTCAACGGCGCGGTGCGCGGCGCCTATGCCGACGTCCTGGCGCACAACCGCTTCGCCGCCGTCGCGCTGTTCCTCGACGTGCCCGCCAGCGAGGTCGACGTCAACGTGCATCCGGCCAAGGCGGAGGTCCGGTTTCGCGATGCCGGACTGGTGCGCGGGCTGATCGTATCGGCGATCCGCCATGCGCTTGCCGATGCCGGTCATCGCAGCGCCAGCACGGTTTCGCACGCGGCGCTGGGCGCCTTCCGTCCGGAATCCGCGTCCGGTCCGGCCGGCGCACCCGCGCCCTGGCATCGCCCGCCCGACCGGCGGATGCCGCCCGCCGGGCTGGCCGAGGCGGCGCGCGCCTGGCAGGCCCCGGACGGACAGGCGATGCTGGATCCGGCGCTGCCGCCGATGGCGCCGCCCGGCGGCGAGCCCGAGGGTGACGATCCGCGCTACCAGGCGCCGGGCGGCCATCCCCTGGGGGCGGCACGGGGCCAGCTGCACGAGACCTACATCGTGGCCCAGAGCGCCAACGGCATCGTCATCGTCGACCAGCACGCCGCGCATGAACGCCTGGTGATGGAGCGGATGAAGGCGCAGCTCGCCGACCGCGGGGTGGCGAGGCAGATGCTGCTGCTGCCGGAAGTGGTGGAGCTCGACGAGGCCGCCGCCCAGCGGGTCGCCTCCCGGGCGGCGGAACTGGCGGAGATGGGACTGGTTCTCGAAGCCTTCGGCCATGGCGCGGTGGTGGTGCGCGAAACCCCGGCCGCGCTGGGCGAGGCCGACGTGCAGGGGCTGATCCGCGACCTTGCGGACGATCTTGCGGAGATGGACGAGGCCGTCGGGCTGCGCGACCGGCTGGACCATGTCTGCGCGACCATGGCCTGCCACGGCTCCGTGCGCGCCGGGCGCCGGCTCACCATTGCCGAGATGAACGCCCTGCTTCGCGAGATGGAGGCGACCCCCCGTTCGGGCCAGTGCAATCACGGCCGCCCTACCTATGTCGAACTGCAACTGCCCGACGTCGAGCGCCTGTTCGGCCGGCGCTGAAGCGGCCCCGGGGCCGGAGCCGGGAACGCTTCGTTAACCCTGTTCAAACACCATGGCGCATCGAAAGAGGAGCGCCCGGAAGGACGCGGACCGGCGGTTCGCGGCATCCCGTCCGGGCGGTTGTCTGAAGGGGAGCGAACGCATGGATGTTGTTTCGTCTTTGCCTGCCCGCGGAGCCCGCACGGGTGTCCTCGTCACGGGCGGCATGCTGCTGGGACTGGGCCTGACGGGCGCGCTGCTGGCCTCCGGCGCGGCGGCGGCTTTCGCGACACCGCTGTGGGGCGCGCATTTCGTACTTCTTGCCGGGCTTGCCGGCCTGCTGCTCCGGATCGCCCGGGGCGGATCCCGGGACGCAGAGATGCCGACCGGCGATGCGGCCGCAGACGGCGCGCCGGCCGTCGAGGCGACGGCAGCCGCGATGCCGGCGGACGAGGCTTCCGGGAACACGGTGGAAGCCGGCCGCGATCAGCTCGAACGGCTGGCCGCCCAGTTCGAGGCCAGGGTGAAGAAGCTGGTCGACAGCGTCAGCGCGTCCAGCGACGACATGCGCACGACCGCGACCTCGATGTCGGATCTCGCCGAGCAGTCCGAGCGCCAGGCGACGCAGTCCGCCGAGGCGATCGAACTGTCGGCCGCCAACGTGCAGACCGTGGCCGCCTCGGCCGAGGAACTGTCGAGCTCGATCAGCGAGATCAGCCGCCAGGTCAACCGCTCGTCGGACATTGCCGCCAGCGCCAGCACCAAGGCCCAGACGACCAACGACCAGGTCAGCGGCCTGGTCAAGGCGGCGCAGGAGATCGGCGAAGTCGTCGACCTGATCTCCGACATCGCCGAGCAGACCAACCTGCTGG
>JBGTSP010000242.1:0-6851 GCA_041940205.1 Alphaproteobacteria bacterium | reverse complement strand
CTTGATCTCGATGCGCGTGACCTTGACGCCCCAGGGGTTGGTCGCCTGGTCGACCACCGTGAGCAGGCGCGCGTTGATCTCGTCGCGCTCCGATAGCAGCACGTCGAGGTCCATCGAGCCCATTACGGTACGGATGTTCGTCATGGTGAGATTGAGAATGGCCGACGTCAGGTCGCGGACCTCGTAGGAGGCCTTCGGCGCATCCAGCACCTGGAAGAACACGACGCCGTCGACCGTGACCATGGCGTTGTCCTTGGTGATCACCTCCTGGGATGGAACATCAAGAACCTGTTCCATCATATTGATTTTTGCGCCAATTCTATCGACGACCGGTAGCAACAGATTGAGGCCGGGCCGAATCGTCCGGGTGAACCTTCCGAAGCGCTCGACCGTATATTCATAACCCTGGGGGACCGACTTGACCCCCATGAACACCAAGATGATCGCCAGAATCAGGACGGCGATGGCGAAGATCGTCAGGCCGCTGAGGTCCATTCGCGTTTCTCCTCATTGAGTGCGCGCAGGGCACGCGCAACCCATGTGCCGAGAGTATGCGAATTTTTAGTTTAGAACAGGGACTTATTAGGGCCGCCAGCGCAGGAACAGCCGGTAGGCCAGCGGCGCCAGGATCACCACGACCAGGATGCGGAAAACGTGGTGGGTGGCCACGAACGCCGGATCCAGGTGCAGCGCGAGTGCGATCAGGCTCATTTCCGCGAGGCCGCCCGGCGAAAAGGCCAGCCACAGCGCGTCGAACGGCGCGCCGACCACGGGCTGCAGCACGTAGGCGAAGCCGGCGCTGACCGCGATCATGATCACGGTCAGCACGAAGGCGAGGCCGACCGGGTGCACCACCTCGCGCCACTTGATGCCGGCGAAACGGCTGCCGATGGTCGAGCCGATGATCACCTGGGCGACTGCGACAAGTTCGATCGGCGGCTTGGCGTCGGTCCAGCCGAGGAGGTGCACGGCAGCGCTGCACAGCATCGGCCCGGTCAGCTGCGCGGCCGGGATGCGCAGCAGGCGGGCGAGCAGGTAGCCGACCACCGCGGCGGCCGCCATCAGGCCGATATCGGTCCAGCCGAGCCCGCTCTCTTCGCCGGCGGCCGTGGCGGCCGCGTAGCTGTCGGCGGAGTAGTCGAAGAAGAACGGCAGGCTGAACACGACGAACAGCACGCGCGCCGAATGCACCAGCGAGATCACCCGCTCGTCGCCGCCCATCGCCCCGCCGACGATGATCATTTCGTTGAGCCCGCCGGGTGCGGCGCTGAAATAGCACGTCGTGCGGTCGTACTTGGTGACCTTGACCATGAACAGGCACAGGCTGAGCCCGACGACGGTGACGTAGACCACCATTGCCGCCAGGCTGACCGTCCACTGGCCGATCACGTCGAGCATCGCCGGGGTGAAGGTGCTGCCGAGCAGGATTCCGAGCACGACGACGAACAGGTTGCGCAGATCCTTGCTGGCCTTGATCGGGGCCTTGAACAGGGCCGCCAGCGTGGTGACGCACATTGCGCCCATCATCCAGGGCAGCGGCGTCTGGATCCAGTAGAACAGCGCCCCGCCCAGTCCGCCGAGGACAAGCGTGCCCAGATAGGGCAGGGACGATTTCGCTTGTGTGGTCAGGGTGTTGGTCGACAGTCGTGGCACGCGGGTCAGCTCAGCGGGAATCCCAGTCGGATCAGGTCGGACCGCAGGTCCTCGGGGTTGGTGAAGTGATGGCCGTGCATGCCGAAATAATGCGCGGCGGCGGCCACATTGGGTGGGGAATCGTCAATAAAGACAGCGCGTTGCGGATCGATCTGGAAGCGATCGAGCAGCCGGTGATAGATGCGCGGGTCGGGCTTCACCAGACCTTCCTCGCCGGAGACGACGATGCCGGCGAAGCGCTGCAGGAACGGGTACCGGCTCCTGGCGAAATCGAAGGTTTCGGCCGACCAGTTGGTGAGCGCGTAGAGCGGGGTGCCGGCGGCGTGCAATTGCTCCAGGATCGCGACTGTGCCCTCGATCGGCCCTCCCAGCATCTCGTCCCACCGCTCCCAGTAGGCCTGGATCATCGGGACATGCTCGGGGTGACGGGCGCCGGCATCGGCCAGCGCGGCGGCAAAGCTGCGGCCGGCATCCTGCTCGATGTTCCAGATCGGGCTGCAGACGACGGTGAGGAAATGCTCCATCGCCGCCTCGTCGTCGAACAGGGTGCGGAACAGGTAGCGCGGGTTCCAGTCGATCAGCACCGCGCCGAGGTCGAAAATCGCGATGTCGCGGGAAGGCGTGCCGTTCATCGTCGTCATTCGGGCATCGCTGTCATGGGGTGAACTGCTCCTTGATGATCCGTTCGCGCAGGTTCTGGTCGGCGTCGAACAGCAGGGACAGCGCGATACTGCGGTCCTCGCCGACGGTGACCTTGCGCACGTCGCGGATCTCGGTGAAGTCGGCGACGGCGCTGACCGGCCGCTTCTCGGGCTCCAGCACGGTCAGCTCCACCACCGCCGCGGCCGGCAGCAGGGCGCCGCGCCAGCGCCGCGGCCGGAAGGCGCTGATCGGGGTGAGGGCGCAGACGCCCGCGGACAGCGGCAGGATCGGGCCATGCGCCGACAGGTTGTAGGCGGTCGAACCGATCGGCGTCGCCACCAGGCAGCCGTCGCAGATCAACTCGTCGATCCGCACCCGCTCGTCGATGGAGATGCGGATCTTGGCGGCCTGGCGGGTCTGGCGCAGCAGGGAGATCTCGTTGATGGCGACGGCGGACTGTTCCTGGCCCGACTCGTTCACCGCCCGCATGCGCAGGGGGTGGATCTCGTTCACCAGCGCCTTCTCCAGGCGTTCGGGCAACCCGGCGCTGTCATACTCGTTCAGCATGAAGCCGACCGTGCCCTTGTTCATGCCGTAGATCGGCTTGCCGCGGCGCATGTTGCGGTGCAGCGTCTGCAGCATGAACCCGTCGCCGCCGAGGGCCACGATGATGTCCGCGTCGTCCGGGCCGACGCTGGCGTAAAGGCCGGAAAGTTCCTCGAGCGCCTCCTGCGCGCGCGGCGAGGGGCTTGCGACAAAGGCGATATTCGGCACTGGATCCTCCCCGATCGAGACCGGTAGGACACCGCCTCGTACGACTCCGTCTCGATGACGCCATTCTAGACCATATCGATTGTGCCCGTCAGCCCGTGCGCCGCGCCCGGCCTTGGCCTAGACTGGTTCGCATGGCGATGTCGCGTTCCCCGGAAATCAGGCTCCTGATGCCGCTTGTCCTGCTGGTCCTGCTGCTCTGGAGCGGCGATGCGCGGGCCCAGGACCGGCACGACGACTATTACTATCCCGAGGTTACGTCCTCCGAGGTCTATCGCGCCCGCGCCCAGGTCCTGCCGAACGCCAGCCGGACGATGCGTCTGGGATTTATCGTCGCGCAGACCGTAGGCCAGGTGCAGGGGCGGCCCTATCCGCCGCGCTTTTCGATGTTCGCCAAGGGGACGGAGGCCGAGAAGCTGATCATCGTCGGGCTCGACGACAGCAGTTTCGCGACCCTCTACCGGGCCCGCGCGGTGCTGGCCCAGATGACCGCGATCGCCAGAAACACCGACCTGTTCCGCAACTACGCAGTGGAGGACTTCTTCACCTTCTTCGATCTCGTCCGCATGCTGGGCTTCACCCAGATCACCGTCAGCGACGGCGAGACCTACGCCCACCGCATCGATCTGGAATAGCGCCGGCCCGGCGCCTGCAACCTGGACCCCGACCATGACACGCAGTCTCGACATCCGCCCTCTGGCCGGCGGGATCGGCGCCGAAATCTTCGGGGTCGACCTGGCGGACGACCTCTCGGCGGATCTGGTTGCCGCACTGCGCAATGCGCTGCTCGACCACCTGGTGATCTTCTTTCGCGACCAGCGGATCGACGACGCCGCCTTCCAGGCCTTCGCGGAGCGCTTCGGGCGTCCGGTCGAATATCCCTTCGTGAAGGGCATCGACGGTTTTCCGATGATCATTCCGGTGCTGAAGAAGGAAGAGGAGACCGTCAATTTCGGCGGGATCTGGCATTCCGACACGACCTACCAGGCCGAACCGCCGATGGCGACGCTGCTGCACGCCCTCGAACTGCCGCCGGTGGGCGGCGATACCGCCTTCGCGAACCAGTATCTCGCCTGGGAGCAGCTGTCCGACGAACTGCGCCGGCTGCTCGACGGCCGCACGGCGGTGAACGAGGCCGGCAATCCGGCCGTCGCCGCCACCCGGGCCGATCGCCGGGCAGAGCAGGGCACCGAGGTCGCGGAGACCCTGGTTGCCGAGCATCCCGTGGCCCGCACCCATCCCGAGACCGGCCGCAAGGCGCTGTTCGTGAACGTCGCGCACACCACGCGGTTTTCCGGCATGACGGCGGAGGAAAGCGCGCCGATCCTGAACTATCTGTTCCGCCACCAGATTCGCGAGGAGTTTCGCTGCCGCTTCCGCTGGCGGCCGGGCAGCCTGGCGTTCTGGGACAACCGCTGCGCGCAGCATTACCCGATCAACGATTATCACGGCCATCGCCGGCTGTTGCACCGTATCACCCTGGCCGGCGACCGGCCGCGGTGAACACCACGCGGACCGGGAAGTCCGGTTCGCCCACCACGCGATCATCAGGGAGGGACCAACATGATCGGCATCGTCGCCACCATCACCATCAAGGACGGAGAGAATGCGGGTTTCGAGGCCGCGGCGAAGAAACTCGTCGCCGCGGTGCGGGCCAACGAACCCGACTGCTCGCTCTACGCGCTGCACAAGAAGGACGAGAACACCTACGTCTTCATGGAGCGCTACGCCGACTGGGACGCCGTCGAACATCATCGCGGCACCGAGCATTTCAAGACGCTGGGACGGGCCATGGGACCGTTCATGGCCGGAGCGCCGGACGTGCTGCGCATGGAAGAAGTCGAATAGACCGCTTCTTCCGCGTTATTGCCGACAAACGGCCGCCGGAGGGTCTCCGGCGGCCGTTTTCTCATGCCCCGCTCACGGACTTGACGCGACGGTAACGGCACCTAGATCACGGTCGTCGTCTGGCACTCGTCGACAGAGAGTGCCAAAGCGGTCGACCCGCTGGGGTGGCCGTCGTGGAAATCACGTTGCTTCGTTCAAGGAGGATGTGAGCTGATGACCGTTCGTGTTCTTTCCCGTGTCCTGGCGACCGTCGGCCTGATCGCCCTGATCGCCATTCCCCCGCGCTCCCTTGCCGCGGCCGGGTTTCCGCTGCTCGATCCCGAGCGCGGGGTCATGACGATGGCGCCGCTGCTGGAGCGCACGACCCCGGCAGTGGTCAGCATCTCGGTCGAGATGCGCAATCCTGGCCAGGAAAACCCGCTTCTGAACGATCCCTTCTTCCGCCGTTTCTTCGGCGCACCGCCGCAACGCGGGGAGGAGCGTGGCGCCATGAGCGCCGGATCGGGGGTGATCGTCGATGCCCGCGAGGGGCTGGTGATGACCAACCATCACGTCATCGACAAGGCCGCGCGGGTCACCGTGGTGTTGCAGGACGGCCGGCGCCTGCCCGCGGCCCTGGTCGGCAGCGACCCCGAGACCGACATCGCGGTCCTGCGGGTGCCGGCGGAGAACCTGGCGGCGCTGCCCTTCGCCGATTCCGACACGCTCAAGGTCGGCGACATCGCGATCGCCATCGGCAATCCCTTCGGCCTGGGCCAGACCGTCACCTCGGGCATCGTCAGCGCGCTCGGCCGCGGCATCGGCATGCACGGTTTCGAGGACTTCATCCAGACCGACGCGCCGATCAATCCCGGCAATTCCGGCGGCGCGCTCGTCAACACGCGCGGAGAACTGATCGGCATCAACTCGGCCATCATCGGCCCTGCCGGCGGCAATGTCGGGATCGGCTTCGCGGTGCCGTCGAACATGGCCCGCGCTGTCATGGACCAGCTCGTCGCCTTCGGGGAGGTGCGGCGCGGCCGGCTTGGCGTGCGGATCCAGGACCTGACGCCGGATATCGCCGATGCGCTCGGCCTCGAGATCACCCGCGGCGCCCTCATTGCCGCGGTCGAGCCGGGATCCCCGGCCGACGAGGCGGCGCTGAAGGCCGGCGACGTGGTGATCGCGGTCGGCGACGAGGCGGTGCGCAGCGCGGCCGATCTGCGCAACAAGGTCGGCCTGGCGCGTCGCGGCACCCGGCTCTCGCTGCGATACCTGCGCGAGGGTGCGGAAGGCGAGACGCGGGTCACGGTGGCCGAGCCGCCGGAAGCGGCGATCGATCGCATGGCGGTGCCGCAGCTTGCCGGCGCGACGCTGGCGCCGCTGGGCCGGGACCATCCCGCGCATGGCAGCGTGAAGGGCGTTCTGGTGGCCGATGCCGAGCGCGGCAGCCCGGCCTGGCGGTCCGGTCTGCGCCCCGGCGACATCGTCCTCTCGGTGAACCGCAGGCCGGTCACCAACCTGAAGGAACTCGTCGCCGTCGTCGGCGCCGCGGAGGGTACGCTGGCGCTCGAGATCCTGCGCGGACGCACCGTCCTGCTGCTGCTCCTGCGCGGCTGACGGGGCAGGGGGCGAAAACGGAAAGGGCCGCCCCGGTTGCCCGGGGCGGCCCTCCGTCCGATATCAAGGCGCCGATCAGGCCTTGTAGTACATGTCGAACTCGACCGGATGCGGGGCGTGTTCGAAGCGGTAGATCTCCTCCCACTTCAGCTCCATGTAGGCATCGATCTGGTCGTCGGTGAACACGCCGCCCTTCTTCAGGAAGTCGCGGTCGGCATCGAGCGATTCCATGGCTTCGCGCAGCGAACCGCAAACCGTGGGCACGCCGGCCAGTTCCTCGGGCGGCAGGTCGTAGAGATCCTTGTCCATCGGGTCGCCCGGATGGATGCGGTTCTCGA
>JBGTSP010000241.1:0-6858 GCA_041940205.1 Alphaproteobacteria bacterium | reverse complement strand
TTCATCGACGGCTGGGATCCCGATACCGGTCGCCACCTGTGGCGGCGCTACACGGTGCCGGGACCAGGCGAGAAGGGCAACGAGACCTGGCCCGGCGATACCTGGAAGCATGGCGGCGCGCCGACCTGGATCACCGGTACCTACGATCCCGAGCTCGACCTCGTGTACTGGGGCGCGGGCAATGGCGGGCCGTGGAACGCCGAGTTCCGCAAGGGCGACAATCTCTATGTCGGGTCGGTGCTGGCGCTGCGTCCGAAAACCGGCGAGGTCGTCTGGCACTACCAGTTCTCGCCCAACGATCCCTGGGACTATGACGGGGTGAACGAGAACGTGATCGCCGACATCGAGATCGACGGCAAGATGCGCAAGGTCATCATGCATGCCGACCGCAACGGCTATCTCTATGTCATCGACCGCACCAACGGTGAGCTGCTGCGCGCCAGCCAGTTCATCAAGTACCTGAACTGGGCCGACGGCATCGACATGAAGACCGGCCGGCCGATCGAATCCGCGCTGACCAAGAAGATGCGCGAAACCGGCGAGAAGGTGGAAGTCTGGCCCAGCGCCTTCGGGGGCAAGAACTGGTTCCCGATGTCCTACAGCCCGAAGTCCAACCTGGTCTATGCCAACACGCTGGAAATGGGCATGGGCTACAAGCCGGTCGAGCCGAAGTTCGTCAAGGCGACCTTCTATCTCGGCATCTCGCTGGCTGATGCCGCCTTCGCCTTCAAGGAGAACGAGAAGCACGCCTACCTGCGGGCGATCGATCCCCTGACCGGCAAGGCCAAGTGGGAAGTCGGCTTCGACGTCGCCAACTGGGGCGGCACGATGGCCACCGGTGGCGACCTTGTCTTCACCGGCGCCCAGACCGGCGAGTTCCTGGCCTTCAATGCGGAGACCGGCGAGAAGCTCTGGCAGTTCCAGACCGGTTCCGGGATCATCGGTCAGCCGGTGACCTGGGAAGCCGACGGCGTGCAGTATGTGAGCGTGCTGAGCGGTATCGGTGGCGCCTACAACAACTACATGCCGCTGCTCGGCGGGGCCAACCAGGCCGCCGTCGCCGCGCTGACGGCGATGGAGCCGGGCGGCTCCATCTGGACCTTTGCCCTGATGCCGCAATAGGCGTCGCGACAACTCGACAGGGCCGCATTCCCGCAAGGGAGTGCGGCCCTTGTCATCACGGCCAGAGTTTGTTCGACAGCAGCGGCGGAGAATGTAGTGGGGAAGGGCGTGTGGCCCGCGGTCCTGGTGGCCGCGATGGTCTCGACAGCAATGCAGCAGACGGCGTCGGCGGCTTCGGCCAAGAACGGCAAGGAGGTCTACGACACCTACTGCATCGTCTGTCACGGCAACAACATGGTGAACTCGGGCGCGCGGGCCTATGACCTGCGCAAGTTTCCGCTCAACCAGAAAAAGCGGTTCGTGGAATCGGTCGAGGTCGGCAAGGACAAGATGCCGGCCTGGCGCGACGTGCTGACGGCCGAGGAGATTCTCGATCTCTGGGCCTATGTGCGGACCAGGGGGAAATGATGCGTCACTGCCTTCCCGGATTTGTCGCCGGCCTGCTGGTCCTGGCGTTCGCCGCCACCGCACAGGCTGCGGGCAAGCCCCTGACGGTCTGTCTCGAGGAGGACAGTCCGCCCTATTCCTTCAAGTTCCGCTCGCGCCAGGGCGGGTTCGATCTCGCGGTTGCGGGCCATCTCGCCGAGGCGCTCGGGCGTCCCCTGAAGGTGCAGTGGTTCGAAAGCGAGAACGACGACGAGAACGTCCAGACCTGGGAAGCCAACGCCCTGCTGTCGGACGGCCTGTGCGACCTGATCGGCGGCTATCCGCTGTTCGCCGCCGGGCTCGGCACGCCGACCGAACCGCGCGGCGCCATTCCCGAATATGACGGCATGAAGCGCAGCGAGCGCGGCCGCATGGTGGATCTCGGCGTGGTGATCGCCTCGATCCCCTATCATCGCGCCGGCTTTGCCGTGATCCGCGGTGCGGGCGCGGAGGGACGCGCGGTGCGCTCGCTGGTCGACCTGATGGGACTGCGCATCGGCGCCGAGGTGAGCACGCTGTCGAGCGCGCTGCTTTTCCGCTTCCGGGGCGGCCTGCTGGTCGAGGATATCGCCCATGTGGCGCCCTCGAAGGGCCTGCTGCGTCAGCTCGAGGACGGCCGCTTCGACGTGGCGCTCACCGAGCTGCACCGCTTCGACCAGTATCGCAAGCGCAATCCCGACACGGCGCTCGAGTTCAGCGGCTACGTGCATCCCCTGGGGTTCAACTTCGGCTTTGCCGCGCTGGAGCGCGAGGCGCCGCTGATCGCCAGGGTCGATACGGTGCTGCAGGCCGCGGCGAAGGACGGCACCCTCGAGCGGCTGGCGCGGGAGGCCGGCATGACCTTCCTGGCGCCCCGTGCGCCGGCGGTGCTGGAGGCGATCACGCCGAGCATGCTCGCGGGCGGCTGAACGGGGGAGCTTCCCTAATCCGCGATGGCGTTCAGGCCGCGCCGAGGGCGGTGCGGAACATCGTCTCGTATTCCTCGACCGTCGGCAGCTTCGGATTGGTGAGATGGCAGGCGTCGTTCATGCAATGGCGCGACAGTGCCGGCACCATGTCTTCCCTCACGCCCATCTCGGCCAGGTTGGCGGGCAGGCCCAGGCGTTCGTTGAAACCCTCGATCCAGGCCGCGATGTCGGCCTCCTCGGCGAGCCCCATGGCGCGGCGCAGGCGCACGAACTTGTCGCCGACATGGGCCTCGTTGAAGCGCAGCACGGTGGGCAGCAGGACGGCGTTGAGCGTGCCGTGGTGCAGGCGCAGGGTCTCGTCGGCGCCGATGGCATGGCTCATGGAGTGCACCGCCCCCAGGCCCTTGGCGAAGGCCATCGCGCCCTCGCTGGCGGCCATCATCATGTGCCAGCGGGCTTCCCGGTCGTGCCCGTCGCTGACCGCGCGACCCAGATAGGTGACGACACGCTCCAGGCCGTCGAGGCCGATGGCGGCGGCGGGCGGATTGACCACCGGCGTGAGATAGGCCTCGATGCAGTGGGCCATGGCATCCATGCCGGTGGCTGCGGTCAGGATCTTCGGCAGATCGAGGGTCAGTTCCGGATCGCAGATCGCCATGCGCGGAATCAGGTTGCGGCTGACGATCACCACCTTCTCGCCCTCCTCGGTGATGATCACGGCGCCGCCGCCGACCTCGCTGCCGGTGCCGGCGGTAGTCGGCATGGCGATGATCGGCGGCGCGGCGCCGATGGTTTCGCGGCCGCCGTTGACCGCCGACCATTGCCCGATCGGCCCGTCATGGGTGGCCGTCAGCGCGACGGCCTTGCCGAGGTCGATGGAGGAACCGCCGCCCAGCGAGACCACGCCGTCGCAGCCGTTCTCGCGATAGAGCGCCAGGGCCTCGCGCACCGCGGCCTCGGTCGGATTGCCGGGCGTGCCGTCGAACAGGGTGGGGGCAACGTCGTTCGGCAGCACCCCGCGGACCCTGTCGTAGAGCCCGCTGTCGACCACGCCCCTGTCGGTGCAGATCAGCGGCCGGGTTATGGCATTCCGCTTCAGGGCGTCGCCGAGCACCGCGATGGCGCCGAAGTCGATTTCCATCAGGGTGGGATAGGTGATCGTGGCCATCGTGCGGTGTCTCCCGTTCTCGTGGTCTTCAGGCTTCGATGCGAACCGGCAGGGCGTTGAACCCGCGAATGAAGTTCGAATAGACGCGTTCGGGTTCGCCGGCGACCGCGATCCTCAGGTCGCGTTCCAGCACCTCCTCCCACAGCACGCGAAGCTGCAGTTCGGCCAGACCGTCGCCGACACAACGGTGGATGCCGGCGCCGAAGGCGAGGTGACGCCGGGCATTCGGCCGGGAGACCAGGAAGCGTTCGGGATCGGCGAACACGCTCTCGTCGCGATTGCCGGAAACGTACCAGAGCACGACCTTGTCGCCCTTGCGGATCGTCCGGCCGCCCAGTTCCGCATCCTCCAGCGCCGTACGTCGCATGTGGATCACCGGGGTCTGGAAGCGGATCATCTCGGCGACCATGGCCGGGACCAGGCTGCGGTCGGCGGCCACGAGGTCGCGCTGTTCGGGGTTGGCATCCAGCGCAAGCACGCCGCCGCTCATCGAGTTCCGCGAGGTGTCGTTGCCGCCGACGATCAGCAGGAACAGCGTGCCGATGAGTTCCGCCCGGTCCATCTCTCGCGTGGCCGGATCGTTGGCGAGCATGCTCACCAGGTCGAAGCCGCCGCGCCCCTCGCTGCGGGCGTCCCAGAACGGCTGGAAGGCTTCCGCCATCTCCTGCAGGATGGCGTAGCGTTCCTCCTCGCTGGCGACCGGGGCGTCCGGCGCGTCGAGGTTGGCCGTCGCGACATCCGACCAGCGCATCAGCTCGTGGCGCCGGGCCTGGGGGAAGTCGAACATCGTCGCCAGCATCATCGAGGTCAGTTCGACCGAGACGGCGGAGACCCAGTCGAAGGTCTCGCCGCGGGGCAGGGCGTCGAGCACCGCCGCCGTGCGTTCGCGGATCAGGGCCTCGAAGGCGCGCAGGCCGGAGCGGTTGGCGATCGGCGCCACCGCGCGCCGGCGCGGGGTGTGCTCGGGCGGGTCCATCGAGACGAAGGCCGGCCGGTCGAGGTCGGCGGCGATGTCGGCAAGCTGGATGCCGCCGAGATCCGCGCGGCTGGAGAAGGTTCCGACCGCCAGTTCGGCCTTAAGGATCAGATCGTAGGTCGAGACCGACCAGTAGGGACCGAACGGGCTCTGCGCGCAGTAGTGCACCGGGGCTTCGCGGCGCAGCCGCCGGAACAGCGGCGCCCAGCGCTCCCGGGCGTAGAGCGCGGGATCGCTGACGTCGATCGCGGCCAGCGGCTGCGGATCCCCCGTGCCGTGGCCGCTCGACATCTGCCGCTTCCAGGCGCCGGGAGTTTCAGCGCTCGTCGCCGGGCGCCTGCAGGCGGTTCAGCGCCCGGCGCACCGCGCGGCCGGCGGCGCGGGCGCGGTCGTCCTCGGCGGCGATCTGGCGGGCTTCCTCGGCCACCGTGCGGGCGGCATCGGCGGTCTTGCGCCGCAGTTCCGGGTCGGACGCCAGCTTCTGCACGGCATAGCGGGCGACCTGACGCAACAGCAGGGACATGGCGGTTTCGGCCTCCTCCTCGTCCCCGCGACGCTAGCACGAAACCCGCCGCGCGAACCGTCCCATTTGCGTCAGGTCAGGGCCGTCAGGCCGGCCTCGTCCGCCGACCGGCGCATGGCGACGATATCGTCATAATCGTCGTCGTCGACGGGGCTCAGGTCCGCGAGCAGCAGGGCCTCCCGGGCCCCGGCGAGCGCGGGATCGGCGATCGCCGCCGCCAGCGCACGGCGCACGCGCGTGCGTGCTGTGGCCGGCATGCCGGCCGGTACGGCATAGGGCAGGGCGGGCGCCGACGCGCTCCAGCACAGCCGGCGCAGGCCCGCGATCTCCGCCGGCGCGACCGCGGCGATCAGCGCCAGGGTGACGCAGTCGACGGCGCACAGGTCGGCCTCGCCGCCGGCGACCAGGGCCAGGCTGTCGCGGTGCGCGCCGCTCCAGCGCACCGTGCCGAAGAAAGCGCCGTCGCGGACGAGCGGCGCCGCCATCGCCCTGAGGCAGTTCGCGCCGGACTGTGAATCCGGGCCGTTTGCCGCCACGCGATAGCCACGGCAATCCTCGAACCGCCGGGCGGCATCTTCCGCGCGCACTAGGATCGCGCTGGCATAGCGGCCCGGCGCGCAGCCGGGCGCCCGGTAGGTCGGCGCGGCCACGGCGCTCAGGATGCCCGCCATGCCGTGGCGCAGGGGAAAGCCGCAGGTCTGGGTCAGGACGAGGTCCGGGACCCGCCAGACGGTCTCGCGGGCGCTATCCCGTTCCGGCCGGTCGTCCCGCAGCGCGAAGCCCTCGGCCCGGAGCGCTCCGGCAAGGCCTGCCGCCCAGGCGTCGGTCGCCCACCGCAGCTCGGGCAGGTCGTACATCGGCAGGGAGAAGCGCATCGGGACGCCGAACCCGGTCCGGTCGGCCGTCAGCCCCGCCCGACCGGCTGCCGGGCGTTGTCCAGGACCTCGGGATTGACCACGTGGACCGGCGTGCCGTCGGCATAGGCGACGATCTGGTCGAAGATGTCGGTGAACTGGAGCTCGTACTCGTCGGCGGTGACGTAGCCGATATGCGGCGTGGCGACGACGTTCGACCGGGCCAGCAGGGGATCGGCGGTATCGCGCACCGGCTCGCTCTCGAACACGTCGACCGCCGCCATGCCCGGGCGCCCGGCCTCCAGCGCGGCCACGAGCGCGCCGGGCTCGATCAGGCCCGCCCGGCTGGTGTTGACCAGCAGGGCGTCGGGCTTCATCGCCGCCAGGTCCCCGGCGGTGACGATGCCGCGGGTCGCCGGATAGAGCCGCAGGTGCAGGCTGAGCACGTCGCTTTCGGCGAAGAAGGCCTGCTTGCTCTCGGCCACGCGATAGCCGTCGGCGGCCGCCCGCTTGCGCGAGGCTTCGCTGGCCCAGACCAGGACCTCCATGCCGAAGGCCCGGCCGTAGCCGGCCACCGCGCTGCCGATCCGGCCGTAGCCGTAGATGCCCAGCGTGTAGCCCCGCAGGGTGCGGCCGACCCCGGTCTGCCAGGTGCCGGCCTTCAGCGAGGCCATCTGCTGCGGGATCTGCCGCACGGCGGCCAGCACAAGCGCCCAGGTATGTTCGGCGGTGGCGTAGGACGGCGTGCCGGAATGCTGGTTCGAGGAGACAATGACGCCCAGCCGGGTGCAGTCCTCGATGTCGATGTGCGGGAAGACGCTGCGCTGGCTGATCAGGCGCAGCCTCGGCAGGCGCTCCAGCAGCGCCTTGCGGATGTGGGT
>JBGTSP010000240.1:0-6917 GCA_041940205.1 Alphaproteobacteria bacterium | reverse complement strand
AGGTCGAGATCCCGCAGGAAGCCTTCATCAACGCGCTGAAGACCGAGGCCTGAGCGCCGTCAGTCCGTCCGGGCGCGGGTTTCGCGGAACAGGGCGTAGAGACCGGCGGCGACGATCAGCGCGGCGCCGGCAATCGTGAGCGGACCCAGCACCTCGCCGAAGACCACGTAGCCCAGCAGCGCCACCCAGATCAGCTTGGTGTAGTTGAACGGCGCCAGCAGCGAGGCCTGGGCCCGTTCGAAGGCCGAGATCATGCAGAAATGCGCCGCCGCGCCCATCGCGCCCAGGCCGGCGAAGATCAGCCAGTCGCGCGCGTCCAGCGGCTGCCAGACGAAGGGCTGAGCCAGCGAGATCCAGGCCAGCCCGCCGAGCGCGGTCCACAGCAGCGTGGTGCCGGTCTGCTCCGTGGCCGCCAGCGCCCGTGTCGCCACCTGGTAGCCGGCGAAGGCGAGCGCGCCCAGCAGCGGCCCGGCCGCCGCCCAGTGCCACAATCCCGTGCCCGGCCGCACGATCAGCACAACGCCGGCGAGGCCCACCAGCACCGCCGTCCAGCGGTGCACGCCGACCCGCTCCTTCAGGAACAGGGCGGAAAGCGCGGTGATGAAGAGCGGCGCCATGAAGCTGATCACCGTGGCGTCGGCGATCGGGATGTAGGTCAGGCCGATGAACAGCGCGCCGATCGAAGTCACCAGCAGGGCCGCGCGGCCGGCCTGCAGGCCGGGCCGCCGGGTGCGGACAAGCTCCCGGAAACCGCCGCCGGTCAGCGCCCAGGCGAGCACGAAGCCGGCGATGCCGAAGAAATAGCCCCACAGGATCTGCAGGGCGTGCAGCCGGCCGGTCATCTCCTTGGCGATGGTGTCGACGATGGCGATGAAACCGATCGCCGCGACCATCAGGCCGACCGCGAGCAGCGGCCGGGCGGGCGCATGCCCGTCCGGGCGCCGCAGGCTCGAGGCCGGCGCGCTCATGCTGCCCGGGGACCGCCGGCCGGCGAGGCGGGCGATCGCAATGGCGCGGCCGGCACGCGCCTCAGCCGGGCCGCCGCTCGAAGCTCGGCACGCCCTCGGGCACGGTGTGGAAGGGCTGCTTGTCGACGGTGAAGATCGCGACCTGGGCCTTGAAGACCGAGGGGTCGTCGAGCGTGCCGACCTTCAGCATCATCGCGTCCGGCCGGGCCGGCGTGCGGGTGCCGATGGCGGTGCCGCAGGTCGGGCAGAACAGCCGCGTCACCGGATTCTCCAGGTCGCTGCGGGTGAATTCCTGCGGCGTGCCCCTGGTGAAGGTGAAGTCGGCGAGCGGAAAGGCCATGACGGCGTTGGGATGGCCGCCCGTGATGTACTGGCATTCCCGGCAATGGCACTGCGCCGCCAGCACCGGCTCGGCATTGGTCTCGTAGCGGATCTCGCCGCAATAGCACCGGCCCGAATGGCTCATCTGGTTTCACCTCCCGATTCCCGGCGGCCACCGCGGCCCCGGCGCCGCAGCATCGCCCATCCCGGCGCGGCGGGCAAAGCCCCGCCCGGCCGGCCGCGGCCAGGCGGCCCGTCAGCGCGGTTCGGCCAGGAAGACGGGAATCTTCCGGGACGTCTTGGCCTGGTACTCGTCGTAGGGCGGAAAGGCCTCGGCGGCGGCCTGCCAGAGGCGGGCGCGCTCGGCCTCGTCCTCGACCTCGCGCACCCGCATGGCGAAGACCTCGGTGCGGTCGCGGATCTCGACATCGCGGTGCGCCCTCAGATTGTGGACCCAGACCGGGTCCTTCGGGCGCCCGCCATAGGAGCCGACCAGCACGTAGCCGCCGTCCACCTTCACCCGCATCAGCGGGATCTTGCGGATCGCCCCCGTCCGGTTGCCGGTGTGGGTGACCAGGATGCACGGCAGGCCGCTGTCGCGCAGGGTCGTGCCCTCGGTGCCGCCGCTGCTTTCGTACAGTTCCACCTGTTCGCGCACCCAGTCGATCGCCGGGGGGATGTATTCGGGCATGGCCGTCTCCTCTGATCGTGGCTGTTCCTGCCACCAGTCTAGCCCGGCGGCGAACGGCGGGCTTCCCCTTGTGTCCCGCGCCGTCATGACCGATGTGGGGGTGAGCGGGACGGCCCCTGCGGCCCGATCCCTGTCCGAAGCGACCGCACGGAGACCCGTCATGTTCCGTACCCTTGCCGCCCTCGTTCTCCTCGCGCTGCTGGCCGCCGCCGGCGCCTCCCGCGCCGAGGAGATCGGCAGCGTCGACACCGCCTTCAAGCTGCTCGGCCCCGATCACCGCATCGTCGTCGAGGCGTTCGACGATCCCGAGGTGCCGGGGGTGGCCTGCCACATCGCCCGGGCCCGCAAGGGCGGCATCAGCGGGGCCCTCGGGCTGGCCGAAGAGACCTCCGACGCCTCCATCGCCTGCCGCCAGGTCGGCCCCGTCAGCTTCGCCGGGCCGCTGGAACAGGGCGACCGGGTCTTCCGCGAGCGCCGCTCGATCCTGTTCAAGTCGCTGCAGGTGGTGCGGTTCTACGATGCGAAGCGGCATGTCCTGATCTATCTCTCCTATTCCGACAAGCTGATCGACGGCTCGCCGAAGAACTCGATCTCCACGGTGCCGCTGATGTCCTGGAACGGCACGCCGGCGCCCCGGCCCGAGGTGAGCGACTGACACCGGCCGGCGGCCGTTTGACAGCGATTCGCAACAAGCGGATACAGGCCCCGATGCGAGAACGTGCTCCAGTCGCCGCGCCGGCCTGCCGATGGCCCTGAACCCGCCGCTCGCCGAGGCCGCCGCGACGCCGTCGGCGACGGGCCGCGAGGTGCCCTGGCTGCTGGTGGTCGCACCGCTGGTGGCGATCGCCCTGCTGCCGGTGCTGGCGGTCCTGGCGCTGGCCCTGTTCGGGACGGCCGGCGAGAGCGTGATCGACGCCGCCACCGCCCGGCGTTACGTCACAACCACGCTGACCCTGCTGGCCGGCGTGCTGCCCTGCACCCTGGCGCTGGGCGCCGGCGGCGCCTGGCTCGTCACCATGTGCACCTTCCCCGGCCGCGCGCTGTTCGAATGGGCGCTGGTGCTGCCACTCGCCCTGCCGGCCTACCTGCTGGCCATCGTCTACAGCGAGCTGTTCGGCCTGGAAGGCGCGCTGGTCGACCTGCTGGGCTTCGAGGCGCGGCACTGGCTGCCGGACATCCGCAGCCTGCCCGGCGCCATCCTGCTGCTGTCCGCCGCGCTCTACCCCTATGTCTACCTGCTGGCGCGCACCGCGTTCGTCGACCAGTCGATCGGCGCCTTCGAGGCCGCCCGCGCGCTCGGCGCCTCGCCGTGGCGGAGCTTCTGGCGGGTCGCGCTGCCGATGGCGCGGCCGGCCCTGGTGATCGGCGGCTCGCTCGTGGCGATGGAGGCGGCGGCGGATTTCGGGGCGGTGCAGATCCTCGCGGTCGATACCCTGACCAGCGGGATCTACGAATCCTGGCTGGGCGCCAGCGACCGGGTGACCGCAGCGCGGCTGTCCTGCGTGCTGCTGGGGCTGATCGTCCTGCTGCTGGGCCTGGAATATCTCAGCCGCCGGCGGCGGCGCTATCACCGCACCGGCCGGCAGTTCCGCCGGCTCCCGCCGTTCCGCCTGACGGGCCTGCGCGCCGCCGGGGCCGTCCTTGCCTGCCTGATCCCGCTCACCGCCGGCTTCCTGCTGCCGCTGGCGGCGCTCGCGGTCTGGGCGCTGGACGCCGATCTCGTCCGTCTCGGCGGGCGCCTGGCGGGGGATGCCGTCACCACCTTCGCGCTGGCCGCGCTGGCGGCGGCGGCCGCGGTGCTGATCGCGCTGGCGCTGGCCTATGCCGCCCGCTTCTCGCGCTGGCCGGGCATGCCGCCGGCCGTGCGCCTGGCGGCCAGCGGCTATGCCGTACCGGGCCCGGTGCTGGCGCTCGGCGTGCTGTTGCCGCTGGCGGCCTTCGACAACTGGCTGGACGCGTTCAGCCGCCGGGCCTTCGACCTGCCGCTGGGCCTGCTGCTCTCGGGCTCTCTGGCGGTGCTGGTCTACGCCTACTGCATCCGCTTTCTCGCGCTCGCCCATGGTGGGGTCTCGGCCAGCCTGACCCGGGTCACCGCCAACATGGACGACGCCGCGCGGATGCTGGGACACGGCTTCTGGGCCCGGCTGCGCCGCGTGCACCTGCCGCTGATTCGCGGCGGCACGCTGGCCGCCGCCCTGCTGGTGTTCGTCGAGACCGCGAAGGAACTGCCGATGACGCTGATCCTGCGGCCGCTCGGGCACGAGACCCTGGCGACCCGGGCCTTCGCGCTGGCATCCGAGGAACAGTTCGCCGACGCCGCGCCCTGGGCGCTGGCGATCGCCGCGATCGGCATCCTGCCGGTCATCCTGCTGTCGCGGGAGATCCGCCGCAGCGGGCCCGCCGCCGCGGAAGACGAGCGGGCGGGGGAGGACGCCGCAGCTTCGGCGACCTAGAGCACGTTCCTAGAACGTGCTCTAGACTTCCCGCCCGATCGCGAACCACGACAGAGGAGGGATACATGCTGATCGACCTGCGGACCTATACCTGCAAGCCCGGCATGATCAACGCGCAGCTCGAGCTCTACGCCCGCCTGGGCAAGGAGCCGCAGACCCGGCATCTGGGCCAGCCGCTGGCCTATCTGAAGACCGAGACCGGCGATCCCAACGCCTTCGTGCATATCTGGGTGTACGAGAATGCCGGCGACCGCGAGGCCCGTCGCGCGGCGATGTGGAAGGACCCGGACTGGCTCGCCTACGTGAAGGAAAGCGGCAAGCTGGGGGCGCTCGCCAAGCAGCAGAACAGCCTGCTCACGCCGGTCGAGTTCTTCGATCCGCCGCGCTGAGCGCCTTCATCCGCATGCGGTCCGCCGCGCCGGCTCAGCCGTCGCGGCGGACGCGCAGCAGGTCCTTCGAGGCCAGGACCGCGCCGCCGGTGATCAGCAGGCAGGCGGCGGCGACGCTCCAGCGCGGCTCGGCCAGGCCGGCGGCGAGCAGCACCAGGGTCGAGAGCAGCGGCGCGGCGTAGCTGGAGGCGCCGAGCGCCTGGATGTGGCCGTGCTTGACGCCATGATCCCAGAAGAAGAAGGCGGCGCCGACCGGGCCGAGGCCCAGGCCCAGCACCGCCAGCCATTGCAGGGCGTTCTCGGGCCAGTGCGTGACCTCGAAGGCGAGATGCGCGGCGGTGGCCAGCACGCAGGTCGCGGCGCAGTAGAGCGTGACGATCCCCGTCGGCACCGAGCCGAAGCGGCGCGAGAGCACGGAATAGCTCGACCAGGTCAGCGCACAGGCGATCGCCGCGCCGTAACCGAGGGCGAACTCCGCCTTGAAGTCGAGGCCGCGGCCGCCGGTGACCAGCAGGCCCGCGCCGGCGAGGCCCAGCAGGGCGCCGGCGAGATGGTGCCAGCCCAGCCGTTCGCCCGGCAGCAGGCCGGAAAACAGCACGATCAGGAGCGGCCAGAGATAGGCGATCAGGCTGGCCTCCACCGCCGGCGCGTGGCGCAGGGCGAGGAAGTAGAAGAAGTGGTAGCCGAACAGTCCGCCGATGCCGAGCGCCCAGACCCGCCAGCCGAGGCCGGCATAGCGCGACAGACGCTCGCCGTTGCGCCGCCAGTAGGCCAGGCCCAGCAGGCTGGCGACGGCGAAGGAGAGGGCGGCGAGCTGGAACGGCGGGACCGCGCCGCTGGCCGCCGTGAACAGGGCCAGCAGCGCCCACAGCAGCACCGCCAGGCCGCCGACGATCGTGGCGCGCAGGCGCCGGGCTCTGTCCTTCATGGCCGCCGTGATAGGCAGGGCGGGGTGCGAGGTAAAGAGCGGGACGCGAGGGCATGAACGGATTTGCCGAACTGCGCGAGGAGGCCGCGCCGGCGGAGATCGTCCGGCTCTATGCCGACCTGCGCGTGGTCAGCGGGGTGCCGAACGTCAACCTGATCTGGCGGCACCTGGCGACGATGCCGGGAATGCTGGCCTGGGCCTGGCAGGTGGTGCGCCCGCAGGTGGCCGGCGGCATGGCGGGGTCCGCCGCCGGGCGCCTGCGCGAGCGTTTCCGTCCGCGCGTCGATTCCCGGCTGCTGGCCCCCGCGCCGGCCGAGGCGCGCCGGCTGGTCGCGGTCTACAATCTCGGCAATTCCCTCAACCTGGTGGTGCTGACCTGCCTGCGCCTGGCGCTGGAGGCGCGCTTGCGCGAGGGCCGGCCCGCGCCGCTCGCCACCGAGACCCGGCGCGAGACCCTGCCGGCGATGCCGCGCCGCGACGCGCTGGAGGCCGGGCTGCTGCAGCGCGTCGATGCCCTTGCCGCCCGGCACGCGGCGGCGCAGCGGGCCGGCGTGACGCCCTCGCTCTACCTGCACCTGGCGCACTGGCCCGCGCTGCTGCCGGCGGTCGAGGCGATCGTCGGGCCGCTGCTGGACGGCGGCGACCATCTCCGCCTCGCCGCCGAGGCGCGGCAGGCGGCCGAACAGGAGGCCCGCGACCTGCTGCCGGGATTGCGCGACCCGGGCGGCGGGCCGTCGCCGGCCGAGCGGGCGCAACTGGCTTCGGTGCTGGACCTGTTCACCGGCGCGGTGATCCCGGAGATGATCCCCGTCGGCCTGGTGCTGGAAGCGCATCTTTCCGGGGACTGAGCGCCCGCAAGACGCAAACGGCCGGCCCCGGGGGGGCCGGCCGCGCGCGAACCGGAAATCCGGATCCGCTTCAGTACATGTGCTGACCGCCGTTGATCGACATGGTCGAGCCGGTGATGAAGGTCGCGTTGCGGGCGCACAGGAAACGCACGCCGCGGGCGATCTCCTCGGCATGGCCGAGCCGGCCGACCGGGATCTTGGCGACGATCTTCTCCAGCACCGCGTCGGGTACGGCGGCGACCATGTCGGTGTCGACATAGCCCGGCGCGATCGCGTTCACCGTGATGTTGTAGCGCGCGCCTTCCTGGGCCAGCGCCTT
>JBGTSP010000239.1:0-6969 GCA_041940205.1 Alphaproteobacteria bacterium | reverse complement strand
GCGCCGGTGATCAGGGCCGTACGGCCCGAGAGAGAAGTTTCCGACATGGTCTCCGGTGTACTGGTGTGCGATAGGTGGGGCGCCCACCTTAGCGTTTCCTGTCGTCGCCGCCACATCATGAACGATCCCGATCGCCAGCCGCCGGGCTGGTTCACGCAGGCCCTCGCCCTGCCGGCCGACTCGCACCGGGTCAGCGCCGGCGGCTGCCCGATCCATTACCGGTCCTGGCGCCGCGCCGCGCCGGAGGCGAGGCCGCTGCTGTTCGTGCACGGCAATACGGCGCATGCCCGCTGGTGGGATTTCATCGCGCCGTTTTTCCTGCCGCACTGGCAGCCCGTGGCGATGGACCTGGGCGGCATGGGCGACAGCGGCAGCCGCCCGCAACATGCGCCGGCGGATTTCGCGAACGACATCCTTTCGGTCGCCGACGCGATCGGTGCGGTCCGGCCACCGGTGGTGGTGGCGCATTCCTTCGGCGGCTACATGAGCACGCTCGCCGCCTCGCTGCGTCCCGGGCGCTTCGCCGGGCTGGTCATCGTCGACACCCCGCTGCGCGACCGGGAAACCCGCGCCCGCCGGCCGCGTCGCCGCCGGCTGCGCTTCAAGCGGCACTTTCCCGATCGCGAGACCGGGGTGCGCAAGTTCCGCCTGCATCCCGACCAGCCCGTGCGCCACCCCTTCCTTCTCGAACATGTCGCCTGGCATTCCCTGCGCCGCGAGGCCGAGGGCTGGACCTGGAAATTCGATGTCAGCCCGTTCGAGGACAGCGCCTTCGACGACGAGTTCTGGGAGGATCTCAACCGGCGCTATGGCGCGCTGGATCTGCCGCTGGCCTATATCGGCGGCGCCCTCAGCCATTTCATGGAACCGTCGATCATTGACCATATCGAAGGCTTGCGCGGGGGACGCACGCGCATCATCTCGATTCCCGAAGCCCACCACCACATCATGCTGGACCAGCCGCTGGCCCTGATCGCGGCGCTCCGCGTCCAGTTCGAGTCCTGGCGGGCCGCCGGCCTGGTCTGAGCCGGTCCCCGCCCGAGAACGGAGAACTCCCGATGAGCCGCAAGAACACCGGAACCGAAGACAGCTACATCGACTATATCGAAGCGATCTCCGGCCGCGAGGACGCGGTCCTCGCCGAGTTGCGGCGCGAAACCGCGCAACTGCGCTGGGCGGGCATGCAGATCTCGCCGCTCCAGGGCCAGTTCATGCAATTGCTGATTCGGGCCACCGGCGCGCGGCGGATCATCGAGGTCGGCGTCTTCACCGGCTATTCCTCGCTGGCGATGGCGCTGGCGCTTCCCGCGGACGGCGGCATCGTCGCCCTCGATGTCAGCGAGGAATGGACGGCGATGGCCCGGCGCTACTGGGACAAGGCGGGCGTGGCCGGACGGATCGACCTGCGTCTCGCGCCGGCCACGCAGTCGCTGGAGGCGATGATCCGGGACGGCGAACTCGGCCGCTACGACATGGCCTTCATCGACGCCGACAAGCCCAACTATCCGGCCTACTGGGACCGGATCCTGACGCTGTTGCGGCCGGGCGGCCTGATCGTGGTCGACAACGTCCTGTTCGGCGGCTCCGTGCTGCCGGACCGCGACGATGCCGCCCTCGAGGAACGCTATGCCCACATGGAGCCGGAAAACCGCGCCGAGATGATCGCCTCGGTGAAGGCCATTCGCGCGTTCAACGAGGAGATCGGCCAGGACAGCCGGGTCGACCTGTCGACCATCCCGGTCGGTGACGGCCTGACCCTGGCGGTCAAGCGCTGACGCGGTCCCAGAACCGGTTCAGCGCTCCTGCGGCGCGGGCCGGATCCTCGCACATCCACCAGTGGCCGAGGCCCTCGAGCCTCGCGATTTCCGCGCCCGCCCGTTCGGCCGAGCGCCGCGCCAGCGCCTCGCCGCCGGTATAGCCGTCCGCGGTCGGGATGATGACGAGACCCGGCCTGGCCGCCGCCCGGTCCAGGCGGCCTCCGGCCGTTGCCATCATCGGCTGTCGCGCCGAACGGTAGAGCGCCAGGATCGCGCGGCCCATGGTCTCGTCCTGTGCCGCCGCAACCCGGGCGGCGATGTCCGGGCTTACGCCCAGGCTCTCGAGCCGCTGGGCGCGCGCCGCCACCGGCGCCGCCGCCATCTCGGCCACCGCCTGTTCACCGTCGCCCGGCGTCTGCCAGGTCTGGGCCCGCTCGTGCCAGACATAGTCGGGATCGAAGCAGCCGGCGATATCGCTTGCCCAGGAGCGGATATGCTCCGGGCGCTCCATGGCCAGCCGCAGCACGTGGCCGCCGCCCCAGTCGTGGCCGAGCACGTCGACCGGAGCCGGCAGGCCGGCGACCGCATCGGCGAGCCAGGCCAGATAGTCGTCGCTGGCGCAGCCGAAACCGTCGGGGATCGCGGCCCCGAAACCGGGCGGCGACAGCGCCACGATGTCGGACCGGTCGAGGTGCGGAATCAGGTCGTCCCAGATCGCGGCGGTCTCCGGATTGCCGTGTACGAGGGCCAGCGTCATCGTGGGCATCTCCTGTGCAGGTGCGGGACGTGCCGGCCGTCGAACGGGCACTCGCGATGTCGCGGGCGCCGGGCCGGGATGTCCGCCGAAGCGTTCGTTCCCGCGAAACTGACGCACGGACCGGCGCGGAACAAGCCGGAAGGGCCGCCGCTTCTCCGCCCGTCGCCCATCGATGCCCGGGAAATCAAGATCTGCGAACAATAGTATCGAACAAACTACGTATGAGTGTTTTTTCTCATTTTGAGAGAATTGCGCGATCACGACCCCGCGGCCGGCGGATTTACGGTATTCTAACCCTGACCTTGATAGGGACTTGCCCGTACTGCCGAGAAATAACCAAGAGCGCATGGTCCGTTGATCGCCGATATCCTGCTCCTGGCCGTCCTGGTGACGATGACGGTGCTGCTGTTGCGCAATCGGACCCGCCTGCAGGAGGGCCGCCGCGGGCTCTACATCGTCCTGGCCGGCCTGCTGTGGGCCTGCCTTGCGGCCCTTTTCGACGTCCTCTTCGTCGGCGAATTCCGGCTGTTCGAGAACACCGCGGCGAGCGCGGAAACGATGCTGCCGACCATGCTGCTGGGATACATTCCGGCGCTGGTGACGATGGTCGTCGGGTTTCTGCTCTGGCTGCCCGCGCTCGTCCGTCTCGACCAGGAAGTCGGGCTGCGCAAGCAGGGCGAGGCGGCACTGCGCCGGACCCAGGATCTGCTGCTGGAATCGCAGGCCATCGCCGGGATCGGAAGCTGGACCTGGAACGTCAGCACGCACCGCTATTCGGCCGCGACCGAGCAATTCTACCGCCTGCACGGTCTGGATCCCGAGGCCGGTCTGGCCGCGCTCGATGAGATCGAGGAGATGGTGCATCCCGAGGACCGGGCGCGCCATGCGCTGCTGCTGGACCAGGCTCGGGTGGCCGAGAAACCGGTGAGCGGCGGTTACCGGATTCTGGTGGACGGACGCATCCGGTTCGTCGAACTGCGCAGCCTGCCGCCCGAACGCACGCCGGAGGGCGAGGTGCTGCGCGGCACCCTGCAGGACGTCACCGGCCAGCGGCGCGCCGAACTGATGCTCAGGGATTCCATCGAGTCGGCCGACGACGCCTTCATCCTGTTCGACGAGGACGACCGGGTGCTGATGTTCAACGACCGCTATCGCGACCTGTTCGCCGCGGTCGGCGACCGGCTGCGCCCGGGTCTCACGCACGAGGAGGTCTCGCGCCTGCTGCTCGAATCCGGCCAGATCACGGAGGCGATCGGCCGCGAGGATGCCTGGCTCGCCGAACGCCTGGCGCGCGACCGCACGGCGGGCGCGGACCGGATCCAGCGCTTCGAGGACGGCCGGGTGGTCAGGCTGCGCGAGCGGCCGACCAGGCTCGGCGGCATGGTGACCATCCGCTCCGACATCACCGAGATCTATCGCGCGCAGGTCGAGGCCGAGGAACAGGCCCGCGCCGTGCAGACCCTGCTGGAAACCGCGCCGGTCTCCCTCGCCATTCTTCGCGACGAGCGTTTCGTCTTCGCCAACAAGCGGATCTACGACCTGTTCGCGGTGCCCGACGGCGAGCTGATCGGCCGCCCGGGACCGGACTTCTTCGCCGATCCCGCCCAGCACAAGGTGATGAACGACGCCCTGCGCCGGGATCGGGTGATCACCGGTCTCGAGATTGAAGTGGCCGCCGACGACGGTTCCCGGTCCTGGGTGACGGTGAACGCCGCCCCGATCCGCTATCTCGACGGCGGCGCGCTGTTCGTGGGCCTGCTCGACATCACCGAGCGCAAGGCGGCCGAGGAACGGCTCGCCGCCAGCGAGACCCGGTTCCGCACCATCGCGCAGGGGGTGCCGGTGCCGCTGTGCATCTCGCGCCCGGCGGATGGCGGCATCGTCTTCGCGAACGCCCCGTTCCGCGAGCTTCTGGAACTGGGCGAGCGTTCGCTGTTCGGCCTGAAGATGTCCGAGTTCTACGTCAATCCGGCCCAGCGCAGCATGGTGGTCGAGCGGGTCACCCGGGACGGCGTGGTCGACAGCCTGCCGCTGGAGATGCGGACCGCCCGCGGCCGCTCGGTCTCCACCCAGCACTCCATCCGCACCATCGAATGGGACGGCGAGACCGCCCTGTTCGGCGCCATTCTCGACGTCTCCGACCAGCAGCGCATCCAGCGCGAGCTGATCGAGGCGATGAGCGCGGCGGAGGCCGCGAACGACAGCAAGTCGCAGTTCCTCGCGGTGATGAGCCACGAACTGCGGACCCCGCTGAACGCCATCCTCGGCTTTTCCGAGGTGATGATGAGCGAGGTCTTCGGTCCGATGGGCAATCCCCGCTACCAGGAATATGCGGGCGACATCCATGCCAGCGGCCAGCACCTGCTGGCGCTGATCTCCGACGTGCTCGACCTGTCGCGCATCGAGGCCGGCCGGCTGGAACTGAACGAGGTCCCGCTGCAACCGGGGCCGTTGTCGCGCGACCTGATCCGCTTCGTCGAGGCCCGCGCGCGCGAGATCGGCAGCCGCATCGTGCTGGAGGACAGGACGGACGGCGAGATGGTGCTGGCCGACGAGCGCTGTCTGAAACAGGTGCTGCTGAACCTGCTGTCGAACGCGGTCAAGTTCTCCTACCGCAACACCGACATCGAACTCCTGATCGCCCGTGACGAGGAAGGCGCGCTGGAGTTCCGGGTGTTCAACCACGGGGACGGCATCGCGGAGGAAGACATCGAGCGGGTGATGCAGCCCTTCACCCAGATCCAGAGCGCGCATGCCCGTACCGAACACGGCACCGGCCTTGGCCTGTCGATCTCGCGCCGCCTGATGGAGGCCCACCAGGGCAGCCTGGAACTGCGCAGCGAGCCGGGCAAGGGCCTCACGGCGCTGGCCCGTTTTCCGTCGAGCCGGGTCCGGGCCGCGGACAAGGTCGAGAGCCTGCGCGCCTGAACCCCGGCGGATCGCCGCCGGCGGCCCGGATCAGCGGAAGACCGGCTCGCGCTTCTCGCGGAACGCCGCAAGGCCCTCGGCGACATTCTCCCGGTTCACCTCCCACACCGTGAACTGCCGCTCGCGCGCCAGGCCGGCGGCCAGGGGTTCGTCCTCCGCCGCATGCGCCAGCGCCTTCATCGCCGCCAGCCCGTCGGGATTGCGGCGGGCCAGGTCGCCGGCATAGGCGAGGGCTTCCCCGAGCAGCGCCGCATCGTCCACGACGTGGGTCGCGAGACCCCAGTCGCGGGCTTCCTCGGCGTCGATCCAGCGCGCCGAGAACATCAGGTCGAGGGCCCGGCGGCGGCCGACGAGGCGGACCAGGCGCTGGCTGCCGCCCCAGCCGGGCACCAGGCCGTAGCGGGCGTGCTGGTCGCCGAAGCGGGCCTGCGCGCGGCCGGCGAAGACCACGTCGCAGACCATGGCGAGCTCGAGGCCGCCGGCCAGCGCCAGGCCCTGCACCGCGGCGATCACGGGCAGCCGGGACTGCTCGATCCGGTCCATCATGCGATGGGCCCGGGCGGTGAAGGCGGCATGCCGCTCGGGATCCTGCCGCGTCTCGCCGGCCTCCTTGAGATCGGCGCCGGTGCAGAAATGCTTGCCCCGGGCCGCGATCACCACGGCCCGCACCGAACGGTCGGGCTCGATCGCGTCGAAGGCGTCGATCATGGCCTGCATCAGCGCGCTGGAGATGCAGTTGAACACCTCCGGCCGGTTCAGAGTCAGGATGCAGGTCGCGCCCTCCTGCCGGCGCTCGAGCACCTCGCTCATGGTCTCCTCCCGTCTTTTCCTCCCGGCACGTTACCGTATGATCGCCGCCGGGACGGCAACGGGAGGGCTGCGCGTGCTGGAACTTGAAAATCTCGAAGACACGAAGGCCTATGTCGGCAAGGAACTCGGCGTGTCGGACTGGGTGACGGTGGACCAGGCGATGATCGACAAGTTCGCCGACGCCACCGGCGATCACCAGTGGATCCACGTCGATGTCGAGCGCTGCCGTGCCGAGATGCCGGGCGGCAAGACCATCGCCCACGGCTTCCTGACGCTGTCGCTGCTGCCGCTGATGGCCAAGGAGATCATGCAGGTGAAGAACCGCAGCCGGGGCATCAACTACGGCTCGAACAAGGTGCGTTTCACCAACATGGTGCCGGCCGGCGCCCGCATCCGCCTGCGCCAGAGCCTGAAAACCGTCGAGGTTCTGGCCAACGGCGGCTACCAGATGACCTATGCCTCGACCATCGAGATCGAGGGCGAGGAACGCCCCGCCCTGATCGCCGAGAATATCGGCCTGGCCTTTCCCTGAAGATCCGGGCCCCGATCAAGGAGTGGACGAATGAGTGAAGCCTATATCTGCGATGCCGTGCGGACCCCCATCGGTCGCTATGGCGGCGCCCTGGCGAAGGTGCGCGCCGACGACCTCGGCGCGATCCCGCTGAAGGCGCTGATGGCGCGCCACCCGGATGTCGACTGGGAGAAGGTCGACGACGT
>JBGTSP010000238.1:0-7026 GCA_041940205.1 Alphaproteobacteria bacterium | reverse complement strand
CCGGGTGACCGGAGAGGCCCATCATCATCGGGATGTCCGGGCCGTAGATGTCGCAGTCGAGCAGGCCGACGCTCGCGCCGGTGCGCGCGAGGGCGCAGGCGAGGTTGACCGACACCGTGCTCTTGCCGACGCCGCCCTTGCCCGAGGCCACGGCGACGATCGAGCGCACGCCGGGCAGGGCGATCGCCTGGCCGCCCCGGCCCTGGCGCGGTGCGCCGGCCTGCGGGCCGGACTGTGGCGACGGCGCCGGCGACGCGCCCTGCGGGGCCTCGGAATGGGCCGTCAGCACCGCGGTCACGCTGAGCACGCCGGGCAGGGCGTTGACGGCCTCCTCGCAGGCCTTGCGCAGCGGTTCTAGGCGCGGGCCGCGTTCGGGTTCGACCTCGATCGAGAAGCCGACATTGCCGTCCTTGACGACGATGCCGCCGATCATGCCGAGGGCGACGACGTCGCCGTCGCGCTCGGGGTCCCTGACCGCGCGCAGCGCGTCCGTGATCTGTTCGGCGGTCACCGCGGCCATTGCTTGAATTCTCCAGTCTGTCCGACGATATAGCGGGTTGCTGCCGGTCCGGTCGCGTTGCGCCGGGCCATGCGCGTGTCATATAAGCAGCGGGCATGGATCGTCCACTTGCCGGGTTGCAGTCCGGCTGTTGCGATCGCCCAATTCTCAACCGCAACGATACAGAGGTGATGTCCGCAGATGCCCTGGGACAACAAAGGCAATGGCGGCGGTCCGTGGGGTCAGGGGCCCGGCGGACGTGGTCCGTGGGGGCAGGGACCCCAGGGGGGCGGCCAACAGCCTCCCAATCTCGAGGATCTTCTGCGCAAGGGCCAGGAGCGCTTCCGCGGCGCCTTCGGCGGTGGCGGCGGCGGTGGCGCGGGCGCGACAGGCGGCAGCAACCTGCCGCGCTGGCTGATCTGGGTGGCGCTGCTCGCGATCGCCCTGATCTGGGTGTCGACCGGCATCTACACCGTGAGCCCGCAGCAGCAGGGCGTGGTCCTGCGCTTCGGCAAGTTCCTCGAACAGACGGCGCCGGGCATCCACTGGCATCTGCCCTATCCCATCGAGACGGTGCTGAAGCCCAACGTCACCCAGTTCCGCCGGATCGAGGTCGGTTTCCGGTCGGTCGGCGAGTTCGGTCGCTCCAACCAGCGCGACTTCACCGAAGAAAGCCTGATGCTGACCGGTGACGAGAACATCGTCGATATCGACTTCACGGTGCAGTGGCGCATCAACGATGCCCGCGCCTACCTGTTCAACATCCAGAACCCGGAAAACACGGTGAAGGCGGTGGCCGAAAGCGTGATGCGCGAGGTCGTCGGCCGTTCCAAGATCGACGACGTGCTCACCGAGGGCCGCGAACTGGTCGAGCGGGACACCCAGCAGATCATGCAGGAAACCCTGAACTCCTATCAGGCCGGCATCGAGGTCACGCTGGTGAAACTGCAGCAGGCCGATCCGCCCAACCAGGTGATCGACGCCTTCCGCGACGTCCAGGCCGCGCGGGCCGACCAGGAACGCATGCGCAACGAGGCGCAGGCCTACGCCAACGACATCGTGCCGCGCGCCCGAGGCGAATCCGAGAAGATCCGGCTCGAGGCCGAGGCCTACAAGGAGCAGACGGTGGCCGATGCCCAGGGCCAGGTCTCGCGCTTCCTGGCGATTTTCGAGCAGTACCAGAAGGCGCCCGAGGTCACCCGCAAGCGCATGTACTACGAGACGCTCGAGGATGTGCTCGGCGGCATGAACAAGGTGATCGTCGATTCCAAGGGCGGGGGCAGCGGCGTGGTGCCGTATCTGCCGCTGCCCGAACTGCAGAAGCGGGCCGCCGGCAATGCCGAGGCCCGGCAGGGAGCGAACCAGTGAAACCGATCGCGCGACTGATAATCGGCGGCGTGTTGATCGTCGCCGGCCTCGCCGCCTACAGCGGCCTGTTCGTGGTCAACGAGACCCAGCAGGCCCTGGTGCTGCAGTTCGGCAAGGCGCAGAAGACCGTCCAGGAACCCGGCCTGCACTTCAAGATCCCGTTCCTGCAGAACGTGGAATACATGGAGAAGCGGATCCTCGACTTCGATCCGAAGTCCCAGGAGGTGATCGCCTCGGACAAGAAACGGATCGTGGTCGACGCCTATACCCGCTTCCGCATCGCCGATCCGCTGCTCTACTACCGCTCGGTGACCAACGAACAGCGCGCGCGCAACCGGCTGGAGAGCATCGTCATCTCCTCGCTGCGTAAGGTGCTGGGCCGCGTCGAGCTCCAGACCGTGCTGTCGGGCGAACGCCTGGCGTTGACCCGGCAGATCTCGGACGACGTGAACAGCGAGGCCAAGAAGCTCGGCATCGAGATCGTCGACGTGAAGATCAAGCGCGCCGATCTGCCGGAAGCCAACTCGCAGGCCGTCTACCGGCGCATGCAGGCCGAACGCGAGCGGGAAGCCCGCGAAGCCCGGGCGCGCGGCGCGGAGGAAAGCCAGAAGATCAAGGCCGATGCCGACCGTCAGCGGACGGTGCTGCTGGCCGAGGCGGAAAAGCAGTCGGAAATCCTGCGCGGCGAGGGCGATGCCCTTCGCAACAAGATCTTCGCCGACGCCTACACGAAGGACCAGGAATTCTTCGCCTTCTACCGCTCGCTGCAGGCCTACAGGCGGGCGCTGCAGTCTGGCGATACGACCATGGTGATGTCGCCCGACAGCGAATTCTTCCGCTATTTCGGGGACTTCCAGGGTCTCAATCGCTAGGAACGGTCGCAGCCGCATCGGAGCAACGCCGGCGTCCCGGGGACGCCGGCGGCTTTCGCAAAGCGGCGCCGGTCGGCCTCAGGCCGCCGCCGGGCGTTCTTCCTGGCCAGGCTTGTTGACGATCTTCATTTCCGGTGACGGCCGGCCGAACATGTAGCCCTGGCCCATGGAGACGCCGAGGCCGCGCAACAGGTCGGCCTGGGCCTCGCTTTCGACCCATTCGCCGATGGTGGTCACGCCCAGGTCGGCGCACAGCGACGAGATCGTCTTGACGATGGCGCGATCGCGCTGGTTGTCCGCCAGTTTCTGGATGTAGGCCCCGTCGAGCTTGACGTGGTCGACCTCGAGGGCGCGCAGATACTGGATCGAGGCCGCGCCGGCGCCGAAATCGTCGAGACAGGCGGCAAAGCCGCGCTTGCGGATCTCCTTCAGCACCGTGCTGGCCTTCTCGAGATTGGCGATCTCGCAGCTTTCCGTGATCTCGAACAGCAGGCGGTCGGAAAGGTCGCGGTTGGCGTCGAGATGGGCGAAGAAGGTCTCGAGGAAGGCATCGTTCTGGATCGAACTGCCCGAGACATTGGCCGCGATGGCCGGACTGTCGTTCTCGCGCAGTTTCTGGATCACGCTCTCGCAGATCACCTCGTCGATCTGGTGGATCATCCCGGTCTGTTCGGCGAACAGGATGGTCTTGTAGGGCGACTTGGCGGGATCGAACCGGATCAGCGCCTCGTGGTGGCTGATGGCATAGGTCACGAGGTTGACGACCGGCTGGTACCAGATTGCCACGCGGCCGCGCAGCAGGTCCTCGCGCAGGGCGGAGATCCGGCGCACGGTATCGTTCATCAGCGGCGTGACGGACGAGGCGAGCTGTTTCAGGTCGAACTGGCCGGGCTGCGAATCGGCGAACTGCTTGACCGAATAGATCAGCGCCCGGTTCAGCATTTCCGGCTCGAGATTCTTGTCCAGCGGCACCGAGTCCGCCTGGATGTCGGGCTGGGCGTTGGAGGGCAGCACTTCCTGGGCGGCATCGCGGATCTCGCGGCGGATCTGCGCCACGCTTTCCTCCGCGTCGTGGGCCACGCCGAAACGGCCCTCGTCGATCCGGCCCGCGGCGCCGTCGACCGCGCGTTCGGATACGAGGCGGCTGGCCCGGTCGAGGAACTCGTCGACGGCCGCGTCGCCCGCGAGCGTGCGCAGGGATTCCACCACGCCGACGTCGAGCAGGGTGACCTTCAGGTCTCGGCCGTCCTCGTTCGCCTTCTTGATCGCTTCCTGGGTCCGTTCGACGAAATCTTCCTTGTCCGGCAGGTCCTTGGCCCGGTTGCCGCGGATCTCGTTGTCCGGGGCCGGGGAGATCGCGAGGAACACGTTGTTGGGCTGGGTCGAGATCCGGCAGCCCGAGAGATAGATCTGGGTTTCGCGGCTGTCGCCGATGCCGACGCGGAAGGGACCGAAACGCTGGTCGCGCGTCTCCTTGCTGGCGACTTTCTCGAATTCGCGCTGCACCGCCGGTCCGAAGGCTTCGCTCAGGCTCTTGCCGATCAGACTGTCTGCGCCTAAACCCGAGAGGTGCCGGGCGGCGCCCGTCGCGAAGGAAATACGGCCAGTCGTGTCGGTTTCGATCAGCAGATCGGCCGCAGCGAACGAAAAGGCCACGAAGCGATCCCGCTGGCGTCTCAAGGCGTTGGTCATGCGGTCCCTCTCGAGTGGCGGGCTGACACGACTATCGCCGTGCGCCCTTAACATTCCGTTGCGCCCGCAACTTTCGGGAGGCTTCACGACCGAAAATGGAGGACGTCCTGCAGGCGATCGGACTGCTGCTGGCCATCGAGGGCGGCCTCTATGCCCTGTTTCCCCGATTCATGAAGAAAATGGCGATGACCATGCTGAGCTATCCGGCCGAACATCTGCGCACCGCCGGCCTGGCCGCGGCGGTTCTGGGCGTGGCGCTGATCTGGCTGGTCCGCCGGTTGCTGGCATGACCCCGCGGACAGCCCGCAGGATGCCGGCCTGATGGATCCGGAACTGTCCCGCGCGTCGGCGACCGTGTCGCCGGAGGTCGAGGCGCGTGCCGCGCGCGAGCGCGAGCGGCGTCAGATCGCGCTCGACAACCTGCGCGGTGTCGGCTGGATGGCACTGGCCAGCGTGATCTTCGTCGGCTTCACCATCATCGTGCGCATCGTCTCCACCGACATGCATCCCGCCCAGACCGCCTTCCTGCGCTATGCCTTCGGCCTGGTCCTGATGCTGCCCGTGCTGGGTCGCGCGATCCTGGGCGGCGGCCTGCGGCTGAGCGGCGTCCGCCTGCACGGCCTGCGGGGCCTGGTGCACGGCATCGGCGTGCTGTTGTGGTTCGTCGCCATCGCCCGCATTCCGCTGGCCGAAGTCACCTCGCTGTCCTTCCTGGCCCCGGTGCTGACCACGGTCGGGGCGTTCCTGTTTCTCGGCGAGACCATCCGCCTGCGCCGGATCATGGCGGTGCTGGCCGGTTTCCTGGGCGCCATGATCGTGCTGCGCCCCGGCGTTGCGGTGATCGACATCGGCGCGGTGGCGATGCTGATCTCGGCGCCGCTGTTCGCCATGTCGACGGTGCTGGCGAAGGTCGTGACCCGCACCGACAGCGCCGCGACCACGGTCGCCTGGCTTTCCCTGATCGTCACGCTCACCCTGCTGATCCCGGCGCTGTATGTCTGGCGCACCCCGACCTGGGAGGAGCTGGCCTGGCTGGCCCTGATCGCCGGGCTCGCCACGGTGGGGCATCTGTGCATGACCCAGGCTTTCAAGGTGGCCGAGCTGACGGCGATACAGCCGGTCAACTTCCTGCAGCTCGTCTGGGCCTCCCTCGCCGGCTATTACGTGTTCGCGGAGGAACCGGTCATCTGGGTCTGGATCGGCGGCGCCGTGATCGTGGCCAGCGCCACCTATATCGCCCATCGCGAAGCGCTGGCACGCCGCCGCGAGATCGACTGAACGGTCCGCGTGCCCGGCGGGTTTGCGCGACTTTCCGGAGATCCCGCGGCGTCATCACGGCGATTTGAGCTTGTGGTGGCGCGGCCGGGCTCGCGGCTGCCCCGCAGAGGCCACATTTGGTAATGACCTGCATCCCGGCGGCGGGTAGGTGAGTGAGGGAAACGCGAGCCGCGCCCGCCCGATCTGTGGCAAACTCCCGCGGTGCGGTTCAGGCGCCGCGATAGGCAAGAATCAACGGAGCAAGAAAACGTGTTGGCAGTGAAACAGACGACCCTGCGGGCCGCCAGGTCGGCGCGGCGCGCCTCGGGCCTGGCGGTGGCGGGCCTGATCGCCTTTGCCGTCGCCGCGCCGGAGGCGATGGCGCGCGAGATGCCCGGCAGTTTTGCGGATCTGGCCGAGCGTCTCAGCCCGGCCGTGGTCAACATCTCGACCGCCCAGACGGTGCAGCAGAACGGCGAGGGCGGGATGCCCGAGTTCCAGTTCCCGCCCGGTTCGATGCTCGAGGAATTCTTCAAGGACTATCTCGAACGCAACCGGCCGCGCGGCGGCGGCGGCAAGGAACGCCGGGTCACGTCGCTGGGCAGCGGCTTCGTGATCGATCCCGACGGCCTGATCGTCACCAACAACCATGTCATCAAGGACGCCGACGAGATCACCGTGCGCTTTGCCGACGGCGAGAAATACGAGGCCACGGTCCGCGGTTTCGATCCCAAGACCGACCTTGCGCTGCTGAAGATCGAACCGCGCGCGCCTCTGCCGTTCGTGCCGTTCGGCGATTCCGACAAGATGCGGGTGGGCGACTGGGTGCTGGCCATCGGCAATCCGTTCGGGCTCGGCGGCTCGGTCACGTCGGGCATCATCTCGGCCCGCTCGCGCGACATCAACGCGGGTCCCTATGACGATTTCCTGCAGACCGACGCCTCGATCAACCGGGGCAATTCCGGTGGCCCGCTGTTCAACATGGAAGGCGAGGTGATCGGCATCAACACCGCGATCATATCGCCGTCCGGTGGTTCGATCGGCATCGGTTTCTCGATCCCCTCGAAGCTGGCCGTCAACGTGGTCGACCAGTTGCGCGAGTTCGGCGAGACGCGGCGCGGCTGGCTCGGCGTGAGGATCCAGCCGGTGACGGACGAGATCGCAGAAAGCCTCGGCATGAAGTCGGCAAAAGGCGCTCTGGTCGCGGGCATCATGGATGGCGGACCTGTGGCCGACGGCACGATCGAGCCGGGGGACGTGATCGTCCGGTTCGACGGGCGCGACGTCGTTGCTATGCGTGACCTGCCGCGCATCGTCGCCGAGAGCCCGGTCGGCAAG
>JBGTSP010000237.1:0-7042 GCA_041940205.1 Alphaproteobacteria bacterium | reverse complement strand
TAGACCGGCGCGAACACCGTGCCCTTGCCGCCGATCTCGACGTTGCGTTCCGGGTTGCGGGCATGCTGGGTAAAGCTGGCCGGCGCACTGGCGCACAGCGAGCGGGCGAGTCCGCGGGGAAAGCGGACGCGCTGGTTCTCCTCGCCATCGGCGGCGATGTCGCAGCCGGCCTGCCGGAAACGCTCCGCCGCCTCGGGATTGCGTTCCAGGCGGATGCCGATCTCCTCGAGCACGGTTTCCGCGTTGTGCTCGATCAGTTCCAGCGCCTCGAGATCGAGCAGCTCCAGTTCGGGCAGCTTGCGGGTGATGAAGCGCAGCGCGCCGACACCGCCGCCCTGCCGGCTGGCGCGCCGGGCCTCGCGGCCGCCGCCCCGGCGCCGTCGTGTACGAGAATCCTCAGACATGTGCGTTCCCCTTCAAGGAGGCCGAGTATCGAATTCGCGGACCGCAAATGGTGTCGATAAGCGGCATCCCTCCGACTGACCGCGCCACCGCCGTCGTCCGGGCGCCGCCGCGGCCGCCGTTCGCCGTCCCGCGAGGATGCTCGACAGCGGCGGTACGATGGGCTGGACTCGCGGATGGCGCGATGAAACTGCCGCAGGGAGAACCGCGATGAGCACGCCCGTCGTCCTGATGTGCCTGCACGGCATGGGCGATACCGATCCCGACTACCATGCCGGACTGTTCGATGCGCTGGCCGACCGGATGGGCAGCAGCGACTGGGCCCACGTGCATCGCGAGCCGATCTACTACCAGGACATCTTCCAGCAGGCGCAGGAGGCGCTGTTCGAGCGGGTCCGGCACAAGGTCGATTCGCGCAAGCTGCGCAAGCTGCTGCTCTACGGCTTCGCCGATGCCGGCGCGCTGGAGCATTCGCGCGCCGGCCGCCATGGTGCCTATGCCCGGGTGCAGCAGCGCATCTTCGATGCCGCCGGGCGGGCGCACGAGGCACTGGGCCGGCGGCGGGTGCCGGTCGTGATGGTCGCGCAGTCGCTCGGCGGGCACGTCTTCTCGAACTATCTCTGGGACGCCCAGCATCACCGCCAGCGTCCGACGGGGATCTGGCGCGGCGACCATGCCGCGCTGTCGCCGGCGCAACTGAGTTTCCGGAAATTCGCCAGCTTGCGCCTGCTGCTGACCACGGGCTGCAACATCCCGCTGTTCGTCGGCGGCCTGCCGGTCGCGAAGATCAAGCCGGTGAAGGCGCCCAACACGAGGTTCGTCTGGGAGAACTGCTACGACGAGGACGATCCCCTGGGCTGGCCGCTGGGCGAACTCTCGCCGGCCTATCGCGCCCTGGTGCGCGACCGGGCGGTGAACTCGGGATCGCTGCTGACAAGCTGGAACCCGCTCAGCCATTCCCGCTACTGGGAGGACGACGAGGTGCTCGACCCGCTCGCCGAGCGGCTGCGGCAGATCATCGCCGGCGACTGAGCGCGATTTCCGCGCCCCCCCTCCGGTTGGCCCGAACATGCTCTAGACTGGCGGAAATCGGGGAGGGAACGGGACCATGCGCGGACGCGACGTATTCATGGAAAGCCTGCGGGCGCACGGGGTGCGCCATCTGTTCGGCAATCCGGGCACGACAGAGAGCCCGCTGATCGACGCTCTCTCGGCCTATCCCGACATCGACTACATCGTCGCCCTGCACGAGGGGCTCGCCGTCGGCGCGGCCGCCTACTACGCCCAGGCCAGCGGCCGGACCGGCATCGTCAACCTGCATGTCGCGCCGGGGCTCGGCAACGCCATCGGGATGACCTACGGCGCGCTGAAGGCGAACGCCCCGGTGATCGTCACCGCCGGCCAGCAGGACACGAGGATGCGGCTGCGCGATCCCCTGCTGGGCCACGACCTCGCCGCGATGGCCGCGCCGGTGACCAAGTGGAGCGTCCAGGTCGAACGCGCCGACGAGATGGCGGAGATCATGCGCCGGGCCTTCAAGGTCGCCCACGACGCGCCGGCGGGGCCGGTCTTCGTCGCCCTGCCGATCGACGTGATGGAGCAGCAGACCACGCTGTCCGCCCTGGCGCCGGCGCCGCTGCATGCGGCCGGGCCGGCCGCGGCCGACGCGCTGGAAGCGATGGCCGAGGCGCTGTCGGCGGCGCAGCGGCCCGTCATCGTGGCCGGCGACGACGTCGCCCGGGACGACGGCAGCGAGGCCCTGCTCCGCCTGGCCGAGCGGCTGGGGGCGGAAATCTGGGTCGAGGGCCTGCGCGCCCGGGCGGTGGCGCCGAGCGCGCATCCGGCGATGCGCGGGGCCCTGCCCTTCACCGCGGCGGCGATCGCGCGGGCGCTCGACGGGGCGGACTGCGTGCTGCTGGCGGGCGGCCCCTTCTTCGAGGAGGTCTGGTTCGATCCCGGCTCGCCCTTCCCCGAGGGCGCACGGCTGCTGCACCTGGAGGAAACCGCCGAACGGCTGGCCCGCAACCATGCGCCCGACATCGGCGCGATCGGCGGTATCGCCGCCAGCCTGTCGGTCCTCGCCGATACCGTGCGGCCGGCCGAGACCTTGGCGGCCGAACGCAACGCCGCGCTCGTTCGGCGCAAGACGGAGGAACGGGAAGCCCAGGCGGGTCGCGTGGAGCGCGCCCGCGAGCGCCGGCCGATGGCCATGTCGCTCGCCATGCAGACCCTCGCCGAAGCCCTGCCCGCGGAGGCGATCCTGGTGGAGGAATCGATCACCGCCAGCCTGGATTTCGCCCGCAGCGTGCCGATCGCCGGCCCCGGCCATTATTTCAGCGGTCGAGGCGGCGGCATCGGCCAGGGCCTGGCCGGCGCGCTGGGCGTCGCGGTGGCCGAGCCCGACCGGCCGGTGGTCTGCGTTTCCGGCGACGGCTCGTCGATGTACTCGATCCAGGCGCTGTGGAGCGCCGCGCATCACCGGCTCGACATCGTCTTCGTGATCCTGGCCAACCGGGAATACCGGGTGCTGAAGCACAATATCGATCTCTACCGGACCCGCTTCGGCAACGAGAGCAATCGCGACTATGCCCACATGGACCTGGCCTCGCCGGCCCTGGGCTTTGTCGAGATGGCCGCCGGCATGGGCGTGCCGGGACGCCGGGTCGGCGAGCCCGAGGCCTTCTCCGAGGCGCTCGCCGCCGCCTTCGCGGCGGGCGGACCACACCTGATCGAGGTGGCGATCGAGGGCAAGGCCTGACGCCTCAGCCGTTCGGCGTGCACCCCCTGCCGTGGCTGCGAACCGGCGGCGGTCCGCAGCGCGCTTCCCTCAGCGCGGGGCCAGGCCGTCGAACAGCAGGACAGCCGCCTGGCGGCCGATCTCGGCCGGCGGGAGCTGGCCCTTGCGGTGCCACTCGACCGACCAGTTCAGGCTGCCGAGCAGCAGCAGGCGGACCACCGAGAGGTCGAGATCGCTGCGGATCTCGCCGGCCTCGCGCGCACCCTTGAGGAGGGCGCGCCAGTAGTTGCCGTATTCCCGCTGGCGCTCGAGGTGACGGCGGCGAATGTCGTCGGGGATGTGCCCGAACAGCCGGACATTGGCCGAGGTGTAGTCGTCGTGCAGCCACATGGATTCGAGATGGCTGGCGATCGCGGTGGCGATCTTCTCGCGCCAGGAGGCCTCCCCGGGAAGCGCCTCGACCCGCGCGCGCACGGCCCGGGAGACCTGGGTCACGCCCAGCTCCAGCACTTCCTCGAGCAGCTTCTCCTTGGATTCGAAATGGTAGTACATCGAGCCCGCGCGCAGTTCCGCATGCTGGGCGATGTCCGATAGCCGGGTCGCGGCGAAGCCGCGGCGTCGAAAGGTGTAGGCGGCGGCGTGCAGGATCCGCAGCCGGGTTTCCTCGGCCTTCTTCAGATCCCGCCGATCGACGCCTTCCGTCTGGGCCGTATCCACGTTCTACGCTCTCCGCGAGTGCGTCGACCGCACGACGCAGCGGCACGACAGGCCGGATTTCCGGCATTTGTGATTCTAAGCGCGATTAGAATAGACAGACCGGCCGCCGAGGCCAACGCGACGAAACGCGACAGCGCCCCGGCGACCGGCTGCGGAATGCCGGATCAGGCGCCCGGAACCTCGTATTTGCGGTCTTCCCAGCCGAGCAGCGGAAACGCGCTGAAGACATGCGGGCGGTCCACCGGCGCGGCATCGGCGAGGTAGGTCGGATCGAGTTCGTCCAGCCGGCTCACGCCCAGCAGGCCCATCGCCGTCTCCACCTCGTTCCGCAGGATCTCGAACAGCCGGGCCATGCCGTCCGACCCCGCCGCGGCGAGCGCGAACAGGGGCAGACGGCCAAGCCCCACCAGATCGGCGCCGGCGGCGAGCGCCTTGACGATATCGGTGCCGCGCATGAACCCGCCGTCGACCATGATCTGGGCGCGGCCGCGCACGGCGCCGACGATCTCGGGCAGCACGCTCATGGCGCCGCGGCCGTGATCGAGTTGGCGGCCGCCATGGTTGGACACGTAGATCACTTCGACCCCCAGCCGCACCGCTTCCAGCGCGTCCTCCGCGGTGGCGATGCCCTTGAGAATGAGCGGCATGTCGTGGGTGGCCTTGAAGCGGGCGACATCGTTCCAGTTGAAGGCGGCCTGGTAGTTGATGCCGGTCGCGTCCCGCCGCCAGGGCTTGTCGAAACGGTTGGCAATGTCGCGCTCGCGCCGCGAGTAGACCGCGGTGTCGACGGTGATGCAGAAGGCGTCATAGCCCGCCGCGCTGGCGCGGGCCGCGAATCCGTCGACATGCTCGCTGTCGCCGCGGACATAGAGCTGGAAGATCTTGGGATTGTCGGCAGCGGCCGCGATCGTCTCGAGGTCGGGCTGCGAGACCACCGAATGCATGCTCATGACACCGCCCTTCGCCGCGCCGCGGGCGACCGCCACGCCACCTTCGGGATCGAAGGATTCGAGCGATCCCACCGGGGCGACCGCAACCGGCAGGGCGAGGTCGCGGCCGAGGAACCGGGTGCCGCAGTCGATCGCCGAGACATCCGCGAGCACGCGGGGCCGGAAGGCGATGCTGTCGAGCGCCTGGCGGTTGCGCTTCATCGTGGTCTCGCTCTCCGCGGCCCCGATCAGATAGTCCCAGATGTTCCGGGGCAGCGCCTCACGCGCCGCCGGCACGAATTCGTGCAGGTTCTGGAACCGCTCCTGCAGATTGTCGTTCGCCGTCGCCTTCGCCATGACACGCCCTCCCGTTTTTTCCGCCATACAGTTTCCCCGGCCCGCCGTCAGCCCCCGTGATCGCGCCGGTCGCCGGCGCGCGGTCCGTTCCGGTCGCGCCGACGGGCCTCCAGCATGCGGTGGGCGATCCAGGCCACGCCCAGCGCCAGGACGATCGCCATGCCGTCGTAGAACCAGCCCTCGCCCATCGCGCCTCCTTTCCCGCCGCCCGGATGCGGCCCGCCGACAGTCTAGAGCACGTTCTCGCAGACTGGAGACACCTGCGCCGAGGGCAACTTGCGCCATGGGCAGGAGCGAAGAGGCACGCGTAGTGGGGCTACGGGTGCTGCTTCGCGACGCCGCCATGGCGCAAGAGGCCCCGGCCCTCCGGGTTGCGCCCTGACGGCCCATACGCGGCGCCTCGCCGCTCGGCCGTACGCTGGGGTACGCCCGGAGCGTCTCAACTTGCGTCTGAACCGTCAGGGCACAACGAAGGTGTCTCCAGTCTGCGAGAACGTGCTCTAGGCCGGCGCTCCGTCCGGGGGACAGGTCCTCGCCACCGGTGACGAAACCGGCGACGGGACCGGCCGGACGGCTGGCCAAGCCGCCGGCGGAAGGGCAGGATGCGACCTCCTTCCGAACGCGACCAGTCAGGAAAATCCGAATGAGCTACGAAAGCGAAACCCTTTCGCTTCTGCGCAACCGCGTGAGCGTGCGCAGCTACCTGGAGAAGGACATCGACGAAGCGATGGTCGACGCGGTGCTGGCAGCCGCCTTCCGCGCGCCGACCTCGTCCAACATCCAGTCCTACAGCGTGATCACGGTGCGCGACCAGGCCACCAAGGACGCGCTGTCGGCGGTTACCGGCAACCAGAAGCATGTCCGCACGGCGCCGGTCTTCCTGGCCTTCTGCGCCGACCTGACCCGGATCGAGCGGGCCATGACCGCCCGCGATCACGACATCGCGGACAACAATCTGGAAGTCGGGCTGGTCTCCTCCATCGACGCCGCGCTGGTCGGCATGTCGGCCAGCCTGGCGGCGGAATCCCTCGGCCTGCGCGGGGTGATGATCGGCGCGGTGCGCAACGACGCCAGCGAAACCGCGCGCATCCTGGGACTGCCGCACCGGGTCTACTGCGTCTTCGGCATGTGCCTGGGCTGGCCCGACGACGTGCCGCCGCAGAAGCCGCGCATGGCCTATGCCGACATGGTGCACCGCGAACGCTACGGCCGGCATGACGACGCCCGCGAGCCCGCCGCGCGGCTCGCCGACTATGACAGCGAACTCGCCGCCCACTACGAGGCGGTCGGCAAGCCGACGACGCCGGACTCCTGGAGCCACGACATCGATCGCAAGTTCCATCCGCAACTGCGCGACAAGCTGCGCGCCCAGCTCGCCGAGCGCGGCTTCGATTTCCGCTGACCCGCCAGCCGCCCGACCGGCGGGAGAAGCGTTCGTGACGCCAGATGGTGTGGACGGCCGGTGGCCGGTACGCGACATGCTGCGGTTTGCAACAGAAATCTCAGGTCATGACTCAGGAGTCTGAACTAGACTGTTGATTCCAAAGGGTTGACCGCCCGATTCGCCTCCCTCATTCTCCGCCGCCGGTTGTTTCGGTGAGGGGATGAAGATGGCTCTGCCGCGGGATCAGATCCTGGTCGCGGACTGCATCGAGGGCATGCGCGGGCTGCCCGAGGACAGTGTCGATGTGGTCTTCGCCGACCCGCCCTATTTCCTCCAGCTCGAGAACGAGTTGCTGCGCCCCAACCATTCCCGCGTCGACGGGGTCGACGAGGCCTGGGACCGGTTCGACGATTTCGCGGCCTATGACCGCTTCACCACGGACTGGCTGGAAGCCGCGCGCCGGGTGCTGAAACCGGCCGGCACGCTGTGGGTGATCGGCGCCTACCACAACATCTT
>JBGTSP010000236.1:0-7066 GCA_041940205.1 Alphaproteobacteria bacterium | reverse complement strand
GTGATCGACGGCCGCGGCTGGCGCTCGGATGCCCCGGTCGAGCGGCGCAGGCTGAGCCAGTGGTTCCTGAAGATCACCGACTGCGCCGACGACCTTCTGGCGGCGCTCGATGAGCTGGATCGCTGGCCCGACAAGGTGCGCCTGATGCAGCGCAACTGGATCGGACGCAGCGAAGGCGCGCGCCTGCGCTTCGATATCGACGGACGCGGCGAGCAGATCGAGGTCTTCACCACCCGTCCCGACACGATTTTCGGCGCGAGCTTCCTGGCGCTGTCGGTGGACCATCCGCTATGCGAGACGCTGGCGGCAGAAGACGGCGACCTGCGCGCCTTCCAGGCGGCCTGCCGGCAGACCGGCACGTCCGAGGAGGCGATCGAGAAGGCCGAGAAGCAGGGCTACGACACCGGCCTCCGGGCCCGGCATCCCTTCGATCCGGAGATCGAACTGCCGGTCTATGTCGCCAATTTCGTGCTGATGGAGTACGGCACGGGTGCGATCTTCGGCTGCCCCGCGCATGACCAGCGCGATCTCGATTTCGCCCGCAAATATACCCTGCCGGTGATCCCGGTGGTCGTCCCCGAGGATGCCGAGCCGAGCGCGTTCGCGGTCGGCGAGGAGGCCTATGTCGGTCCCGGGCGGCTGGCCAATTCCCGCTTCCTCGACGGCATGGACGTGGAAAGCGCCAAGTCCGAGATCGCCCGCCGGGCGGAAGCCGGAGGGTTCGGCAAGGGCGAGACGACCTACCGCCTGCGTGACTGGGGGGTTTCCCGCCAGCGCTACTGGGGCTGTCCGATACCGATGGTGCACTGCGCCGATTGCGGCGTGGTGCCGGCGGCCGAGGAAAGCCTGCCGATTACCCTGCCCGAGGACGTGAGCTTCGAGAAACCGGGTAATCCGCTGGACCACCATCCGACCTGGAAACAGACCACCTGTCCGCAATGCGGCGGCGAGGCCCGGCGCGAAACCGACACGTTCGATACCTTCATCGATTCCGCCTGGTACTTCATCCGGTTTACCTGTCCGGACGCCGAGGGGCCCGTCGATCCGGCGATCGCCAACCACTGGATGCCGGTCGATCAGTATATCGGCGGGGTCGAGCATGCGGTTCTGCACCTTCTGTATGCCCGGTTCTGGACGCGGGCGATGCAGCACTGCGGTTACATCGAGGCCGTCGAGCCGTTTGCCGGCATGTTCACCCAGGGCATGGTCTGTCACGAGACCTACCGCGACGAGGGTGGCGCCTGGCTGATGCCGGCGGAGGTCGAGAAAACCGATGACGGCATCGTCCGCCGGGACACGAGAGCGCCGGTGCGCGCCGGGCGTTCCGAAAAGATGTCGAAATCGCGCAAGAACGTGGTCGATCCCGAAGACATCATCGATCGCTACGGCGCCGACGTCGCCCGCTGGTTCATGCTGTCCGACAGCCCGCCCGAGCGCGATCTCGAGTGGACGGATTCCGGGGTCGAGGGCGCCTGGCGCTTCGCCCAGCGCCTGTGGCGTCTGGCCCAGGACGCCCTGCCCGACCTGCCGGCGGCGGGCACGCCGGCGCCCGCGTCGTTCGGCGAAGCGGCCCTGGCGCTGCGGCGGGAAACCCACAAGACCATCGCCGGTGTCGGCGAGGGTATCGAGAACTTCCATTTCAACGCCGCGGTCGCCCGGATCCACGAGCTGGCCAATGCCCTGGGCCGGGTTCGCGGCGAGGGCGAGGATCTTGCCTGGGCCCGGCGAGAGGCCCTGGAAGCGATTGCCGTGCTGGCGAATCCCATGGTGCCGCATCTGGCCGAGGAATTGTGGGAAAGTCTTGGCCACGAGTCCTACCTGACGGTCACGCCCTGGCCGGACTGCGATCCGGCCCTGCTGGTCGAGGAGACCGTCAGCGTCGGCGTGCAGGTGAACGGCAAGCTGCGGGCCAGCCTCGACCTTCCGCGCGACGCGTCGGAGGAGGCGGCCAGGTCCGCCGCTCTCGAGGCCCCGGCCATCGTCCGGGCCACGGAAGGCAAGGAGATCCGGCGGGTCATCGTGGTGCCGAACAGGATCGTCAACATTGTCGTGTAGCCGACGTACATTCGTGCTTCTTGCAGGCGCGCTGGTCGGTGGTTGCGGCTTCCGTCCCCTGTACGGACAGCGCGGATACGGGGATCGGGTGACGGCCCATCTTGCCGCCATCCAGCTCCTGCCCGACCGGGACCGGATCGGCCTGCAGATCTACAATCATCTGCGGGACATGCTCACGCCACGCGGGCCCGCGGCCCGGCCGCTCTACCGCCTCAGTTTCAGCGTGATCGAGGAGAAGGACGGCCTGGCGATCGAAAGCGACGAGAGCATTACCCGGTACAATCTGTCGCTAAATGCCACATTCGTACTGCAAACAGCGGACAACGGCAGCGTCCTGACGGAGGGCCAGACCCGCGCGACGGCGGCCTACAACGTCATTCGCTCGGAATATGCCAACCTGCAGGCCGAGCGGGATGCGCAGAGTCGCGCGGCCCGCGAGGTGGCGTTCGAGATCCAGACCCGCCTCGCCGTGTTCTTCGACCGGGCCACCGCATGAAGGTCGCCGCGCGGGATGTCGAGAAGCACCTGCGCGCGATTGATCCCGCGATACGCGTCGCCCTGGTCTACGGCCCCGATGCCGGGCTCGTGCGCGAACGCGGCAATCGGCTGGCAAGACTGGTCGTGGACGATGCCGACGATCCGTTCCGTCTCGTCGCGCTGACACCCGAAAGCCTGCGCGAGGAGCCCTCCCGCCTGGTCGACGAGGCCCAGGCGATGGCCATGTTCGGCGGCCGCCGGGTGATCCGTTTCCAGGGCGCCGGCAATCTTCACAGCAAGGCGGTTGAAACACTGCTTTCGGAAACGGTGCCGTGCGAGGCGCTGGTCATCGTCGAGGCCGGCAGCCTCGGGCCGCGGGATTCCCTGCGCAAGCTCTGCGAGGGCAGCAAGGCCGCCCTTGCCCTGCCCTGTTATGCCGACGGTCCGCGGGAGCTGGAGGCGCTGGTCCGCGGCGTCGTCGAGACCCGGGGCCTGCAGATCGATCCCGATGCCCTTGCCCTGCTGCTGGAACAGCTGGGCGAGGATCGGCTGGCGAGCCGCAACGAGCTCGAGAAACTCTGCCTCTATGTCGGCGATCGCGGCGTGATCGATCGGGCCGCGGTCCTGGCCTCGGTCTGTACCGGCGCCGTTGCGACCGACGACATCGTCTCGGCGGTGTTCGACGGGGACGGCAGTGCGGTGGATCCGCTCCTGCGCCGGGCGCTCGCCGCGGGCGAAAGCCCCGTCGGCCTGCTGCGGGCCCTGTTGCGTCAGGCCCTGCGCCTGGCCGAACTCGCCGCCCGGGTTGCGGAAGGTGCGTCGCCACGCGACGCCGTGCGCGCCGCCCGGCCGCCGCTCTACGGACCGATGCAGGATGCCGCGATCCGGCAACTCGGCCTGTGGTCGTCCGTCCGGCTCGATCGGCTGATCCGACGTCTCGAGGAAACCGAGGTGGCCTGCAAGACGACCGGTCTGCCCGAGGATGCGATCGTCGGACGCGCCCTCACGGCGTTCGCGCTGTCCGCCCAGTCCGTGCGCCGCCGGCGCGGCAATCGTCGCTGAGCGCGCGACGCCGGTTTCCGCCAAACCGCCCGTGCTCTAGGTCTGTTCGGACCGCGGGGTCTGGCTGAGACGGCCCAGGATGTCGTCGAACTGGTCCAGCGTCTGGAACCGGATCGTCACCTCGCCCTTCTCGCCACGATGGCGGATCTGCACCTTGAGGCCGAGGCGCTCGGAAAGCTGGCGCTCCAGCGCCAGCGTGTCGGCGTCCGAGCCCGGGGTGCGGCCGGCGGAACCGGATGCCGTGCCGGACGGGGTCTCCGTCGGGGCGGCGGTTCCGGCGCTCTCTTCAGGCTGCTTTTCGTCCCGGGCAAGGCGCTCCGCCTCGCGAACCGTGAGGCCCTGTTCGGCAATCCGCCGCGCAAGGCCCGAGGGATCGTCCGCGGTCAGCACGCTGCGGGCGTGCCCCGCGCTGAGCGAACCGTCGGAGACCATCTGCCGGACATCGTCCGGCAGGCCCAGCAGCCGCGTGGTGTTGGCGATATGCGCGCGGCTCTTGCCGACCATGCGCGCCACCTGATCCTGGGTATAGGCATAGTCGCCGATCAGCCGACGATAGCCTTCCGCCTCTTCGATCGGATTGAGATCCTCGCGCTGGACATTCTCGATGATGGCGATTTCGAGCGCTTCGCCATCCTCAAGTTCCCGCACCACCACGGGAACTTCGTGCAGCTGCGCCATCTGCGCCGCGCGCCAGCGCCGCTCGCCGGCGACGATCTCGAACTCGTCGGGACGCTCGGGATGGCGACGCACGAGAATGGGCTGAAGCACGCCCTTTTCGCGGATCGAGGCCGCCAGTTCCTCGAGCGCCTGGGGATCGAACGTCCGGCGGGGCTGGACGGGACCGGGATGCAGCCGTTCGATCGGCACCGGGCGCAGGCCGCGCAGACGGTCGAGCTTGGCCTTGTCGTCGCCGGAATCGCTCAGCAGGGCGGACAGTCCCCTTCCGAGGCCGCGGGTGCGTTTGCCGTCGTCGCTCATGACCAGACTCATGCGGCCCGGTTTTCGCGGTGTAGCACCTCGCGGGCGAGGTTCATGTAGGCCGTGCTGCCCGGGCAGCGCATGTCGTAGACCAGCGCGGGCTTGCCGTGGGAGGGCGCCTCGGAGATCCGTACATTCCGCGGGATGACAGTCTCGTACACCTTTTCTCCCAGGTAGGCCCGAACATCGGATGCCACCTGGCCCGAAAGATTGTTCCGCCGATCGAACATCGTCAGCACGACACCGTGGATTTCCAGCGCCGGATTGTAGGACGCCCGCACCCGCTCGATCGTATTCAGCAGCAGGCTGAGGCCCTCCAGAGCGAAAAACTCGCACTGCAGCGGCACCAGGACCGAATCCGCCGCGACAAGGGCATTGACGGTCAACAGATTCAATGCAGGCGGGCAATCGATGAAGATGTAGTCGTAGGCTCCGTCGACCGCCCGCACCTGACGGCGCAGGCGTTCGGCCCGGTTGTCGACATCGATCAGTTCCAGTTCCGCGCCGGAGAGATCGACATTCGCCGGAACAATATCCAGATGAGGTACCTGGCTATCCTGAATCGCCTCCGGAAGGGCCGCGTCCCCCATCAGGACGTCATACGAGGTCAGGTCGCGACTGGCCTGGCTCAACCCCAGTCCGGTCGAGGCATTGCCCTGCGGATCGAGATCGATCAGCAGAACCCGCTTGCCGACCGCCGCCAGGCCGGTCCCCAGGTTGAGGGCGGTGGTGGTCTTGCCGACCCCGCCCTTCTGGTTGACGACGGCCAGGACCTCGGTCCGTGGCGTGGCGTGGGGCTCGAAGCTCATGGAGGGTCTCCGGTTCAACGGCGTTCCAGCTTGGAAACGACCACGATCTGGCCAGTATCGTCGACCATGCTCGGGATCAGTTTCACGTGCATTTTCCAATATTTTGCGGCCGCAGTCAATTCATCATCTACATCTAGACCCTTCAGAAACAGTCCCGTTCCGGATTCGGCCATGTGCGGCGATGCCAGTTCGAGCAGTCGCGGCAGGGGCGCCAGCGCCCGCGCCGTGAGGACTTCCGCCGAGAGGGGCGCAGCGGCCTCGATCCGCCGGGAGACCAGGTCGATCCGGGCGCCCGTCACCCGGGCGGCCTCGCGCAGAAAGGCGCCCTTGCGCCGGTCGCTCTCGACCAGGGTCACGGGCCGATCGCCGGCGATCGCAACCACGAGGCCCGGCAGGCCGGCTCCCGAACCCAGATCCGCCCAGACGCCGGTACGACCGCTTCCCAACGCGACAAGCTGCAGGGAATCACCAATGTGCCGCTTCCAGACCTGGTTCAGGCTGGCGGGTGAAACCAGGTTGATCCGCCGGGTCCAGCGGCGCAGCAGGTCGACATAGGCCCGCAGGCGATCCAGTGTTTCACGTGAAACATCGAACCGGCCGGCGACCTCCGACGGCGACCAGTCTGGAAGGGATTCAGGCGGCATCCCGCTGCCGGCGCAACAGGGCCGCGAGCAGTGCCGACAGGGCCGCCGGGGTCATGCCCGGAATGCGCTCGGCGGCCCCCAGGGTCGCGGGGCGGTACGCGATAAGTTTCTCGCGCATCTCGTTCGAGAGGCCGCCGATCGCGCGATAATCGATGTCCGCCGGTATGGTCCGGGATTCGTCCCGGCGGAAGGCCTTGATATCGGCGTTCTGCCGATCGAGATATCCGGCATAGTGGGCATCGATCTCGACCTGCTCGATCACGTCATCGGCATAGTCGCCAAGTTCAGGCCAGAATGCCCGCAATCGCGTCACGGTCACGTCCGGCAGGGCGAGGAGGTCCCGGGCGGACCGGCGCCGGCCATCGAGGTTGACCTGCAGGCCGGCCCGCGCCGCTTCATTCGGCGTGAGATTGAGACTGTCGAGCCGGGCCCTGAGGCGGTCCAGCGCATCCCGTTTTGCCGCAAACCGTGCCGCGCGCTCCGGTCCGACACAACCCAGCGCCACGCCCTTCGGCGTCAGTCGCTGGTCGGCGTTGTCGGCACGCAGGACCAGGCGGAACTCGGCCCGCGAGGTGAACATGCGGTAGGGTTCGCTGACGCCCCGGGTAATCAGGTCGTCGATCAGGACGCCGATATACCCGTCCGCGCGATCGAGGACGAACGGGGTCGCCGCCCCGCCGGCCGCACGGGCAGCATTGAGACCCGCCATGAGGCCCTGCGCAGCTGCCTCCTCGTACCCCGTCGTCCCGTTGATCTGTCCCGCGAGATACAGCCCGGGGCACCGGCGAACCTGAAGGCCCGCGTCGAGCTCCCGGGGATCGACATAGTCATACTCGATCGCATAGCCGGGCTGCAGGATCCGCGTCCGCTCGAGGCCGGCAATCCCGCGCACCAGCGCCTCCTGGATCTCGGCCGGCAGCGATGTCGAGATCCCGTTCGGGTAGATCGTCAGATCGTCCAGCCCCTCTGGCTCGAGAAAGATCTGGTGCCGCTCCCGGTCGGCGAACCGGACAACCTTGTCCTCGATCGACGGGCAGTAGC
>JBGTSP010000235.1:0-7070 GCA_041940205.1 Alphaproteobacteria bacterium | reverse complement strand
CAGGCGCTGGCGCTGGCCGCCGGACAGGAACACCCCGTTCTCGCCGATCCGGGTCTCGTAGCCCTCGGGCAGCGCGGTGATGAAGTCGTGCGCTGCCGCGGCCCGGGCCGCGGCTTCGATGGCCGCATCGTCGGCGCCGGGCCGGCCGTAGGCGATGTTGGCCCGGACACTGTCGTCGAACAGCACGGTTTCCTGGCTGACCAGGGCGATGGCGCCGCGCAGCGAGGCGAGCGTCACGGCGCGCACGTCCTGGCCGTCGATGCGCACGGCGCCGGCGGTGACGTCGTGGAAGCGCGGAATCAGGTTGAGGAGGGTGCTCTTGCCGGCGCCCGAGGCGCCGACAAGGGCGACGACGCTGCCGGGCGCGATCTCGATGTCGATGTCGCGCACCGCCGGCACCTCGTCGCCGTAGGAGAAGGAGACGTTCTCGAAGCGGATGCCGCCGGCGGCGATCTGCAGCGGGGCCGCGTCCGGCCGGTCGGCGATCGACGGCGCGACGTCGAGCACGGCGAAGATCCGCTGCGCCGCGGCCAGGCCCTCCTGCAGCGCCTGGTTCAGGCTGGCGAGGCTCTTCATCGGCTGGTAGGCCATCAGCAGCGCGGTCTGGAAGGCCATGAACGATCCCAGCGTGAGCTCGCCGCTCTGCGCGCGCCAGCCGCCGTAGAAGATGGCGAGCGCCACCGCGATGCCGCCCATCGCCTCGGTGAACGGGGTGGCGGCCGAGCGGGTGCGGATCATCCGCATGATCTGCTTCAGCCGGTTTTCCACCAGAACCCGGGCGCGGCCGGTCTCGGCGGTCTCCGCGCCGTAGGCCTGCACCGTGCGCACGCCCTTCAGGGTCTCGGTCAGGTGCTGGCTCAGCCGGCCGGTCTCCTCCTGGGTGGCGGTGGAGGCCCGGCGCATGCGCTTGCCCAGCTTGCGGATGAACAGACCGGCGGCGGGAAAGGCGATCAGCACCACCAGGGCGAGCTTCCAGTCCATCCAGAACATCACGCCGATCAGCGCCAGCGCCATCACCGTGTCCTTGGCGATGCCGGTGATCGCCCGGCCGACGGCGTCGCGCAGCAGGTTGGCGTCGTACAGGAAGGAGGACAGCAGGTTGCCGCTGTGCACCTGGTTCAGCCAGGCCAGGTCGGCGCGGATCAGGTGGTCGTACATGCCGACCTGGGTGTCGGCGATGATGCGCTGGCCGACCCCGTGCATCAGCACGCTCTGCAGATAGGTGGCGATGCCCTTGGCCGCGACGATGAGAATGATCGCCAGCGGCAGGCGGTAGAGCATGTCCGCTTCCTGGCCGATGAACAGCCGGTCGATGGCCGGTTTCATCAGGGCCGCGGTGGCCGCCGTGGTCAGCGCCACGATCACCATGAACACCACCGCGATGGCGATGGTGCCCCAGTGCGGCCGCACATAGTCGCGCAGCAGCCGGCGCATCAGGCGAATGCTGGAGTCGTGGGCCATCGGCAAAAGGACATGGCACGATTGCCCGGCGACTGCAACGCCGCGATTGCCGCGCCGTTTTCCGCGGATTCCCGGCAGAAGGAGGGACTCGCCGAGGCCGGGTCGGGGCAGTAGTCTCCCGTCCATGAACGCGAAACCGGAAATCCGTCACTCCGCCTGCCCGCACGACTGTCCCTCGACCTGCGCGCTTGAGGTCGAGCGGCTCTCGGATACCGCCATCGGGCGGGTCCGCGGGGCGGAGGAGAACAGCTACACCGCCGGTGTGATCTGCGCCAAGGTCGCCCGCTACGCCGAGCGCATCCACCATCCCGACCGCCTGCTGCATCCGCTGCAGCGGGTCGGCGGCCGGGACAGCGGCGAATTCCGGCGGATCTCCTGGGACGATGCGCTGGACGAGGTCGCCGAGGCCTTCCAGGCGGCCGAGGCCCGGCACGGCTCCGAGGCGGTCTGGCCCTATTATTTCGCCGGCACGATGGGCCTGGTGATGCGCGACGGCATCCACCGCCTGCGCCACGCGAAGAACTATTCCGGCCAGCACAACACGATCTGCACCACGCTGGCCTTCAACGGCTTCATCGCCGGCACCGGCCGGCTCGCCGGGGTCGATCCGCGGGAGATGCAGAAAAGCGAGGTGATCGTGATCTGGGGCACCAATCCGGTAAACACCAGGTCAACGTGATGACCCACGCGACCCGCGGCCGCAAGGAGGCAGGCGCGAAGATCGTCTCGATCGACACCTACCGCAACGCCACGCAGCAGCAGGCCGACCTGGCGATCTGCCTGCGTCCCGGCACTGACGGGGCGCTCGCCTGCGCGATCATGCACATCGCCTTTCGCGACGGTCATGCCGACCGGGAATACATGGCGAAATACGCCGATGATCCCGCCGGCCTGGAAGCCCACCTGGCAACGCGGACGCCGGAATGGGCGTCGGCCATCACCGGCGTGCCGGTCGCGGAAATCGAGGCCCTGGCCCGCCTGCTGGGCACGCACAAGCGCAGCTTCCTGCGCCTGGGCTACGGCTTCACCCGCTCGCGCAACGGCGCGGCCAACATGCACGCCGCGCTCTCCGTCGCCACCGTGCTCGGCCTCTGGCAGCACGAGGGCGGGGGCGCCTTCCACAACAACGGCGCGATCTACAACTGGGACAAGAGCCTGATCGAGGGCACCGACGTGCGCGATCCCGCGATCCGCCTGCTCGACATGTCGCGCATCGGCGAGGTGCTGACCGGGGATGCAGACGCGCTGAAGGGCGGCCCGCCGGTGGACGCGCTGCTGATCCAGAACATGAACCCCAGGCTGGTGGCGCCGGACCAGAACAGGGTGCTGGACGGCTTCGCCCGGGAGGACCTGTTCGTCTGCACGCACGAGCAGTTCATGACCGACACGGCGCAGGTCTCCGACATCGTCCTGCCGGCGACCATGTTCCTGGAGCACGACGATCTCTACCAGGGCGGCGGCCACCAGCACATCCTCGCGGGCCCGAAGGTGATCGACCCGCCCGGCGAATGCCGCAGCAACCACGAACTGATCTGCGCGCTGGCCCGGCGGCTGGGCGCGGAGCATCGCGGCTTCGACATGAGCTCGGCCGAGATCGCCGACTGGACGCTCAAGGCCTCGGGCTGGTGCGGCTGGGAGGAACTGGTGGAGAAGCGCTGGCTCGACGTGCAGCCGCCCTTCGCGGAGGCGCACTATCTCGACGGTTTCGCCTGGCCCGACCGCCGCTTCCGCTTCCGCCCCGACTGGACCGGCTTCGCACCGCACGGCCACGACCGGCCGGGCCAGGGTGCGGCCGACGTGCCGGAATTTCCCGACCACTGGGAGAGCATCGAGGAAGCCACCGAGGCGATGCCCTTCCGGCTGGTGACGGCGCCGGCGCGCAACTTCCTGAATTCCTCCTTCACCGAGACCCCGACCTCGGTGAAGCGCGAGGGCCGGCCGGAGGTGCTGCTGCATCCCGAGGACGCGGCGGCGCTGGGCGTGGGCGCGGGCGACGTGGTCCGTCTCGGCAACGATCGCGGCGATCTGGCCATCCACGTGAAGCCGTTCGAGGGCCTGCGCCGCGGCGTGGTGGTGGTGGAAAGCGTCTGGCCGGCGAAATATTTCATCGAGGGCCGCGGCATCAACGTGCTCACCGGCCAGGATCCCGGTGCCCCGGTCGGCGGCGCCTGCTTCCACGACAACCGGATCTGGATCCGCAGCGAATAGAAGGCGCGCCGCGCCGGCTCAGAAGAAGGTCGACAGGTTCTTCGCCTGCAGCACGTTCTGGTCCAGCAGGATCTCGCGGCGGCTGACCTGCCAGCGCTCGCCGGACCGGCGCAGTTCGTCGGTGCGCTTGCCGACGAACAGGTAGGTCTCGGCCGCCACCCGGTTCTGGTAGACGATGAAGCGGCAGGTCGCGGTGACGCTCTCGGGCGCCTCCAGGTTCGGCGCGGCGGCGGTCAGGCGGACGTTGGAGATCAGGTGGCTCACCCGGCTGAGCGGCTCCTCGGCATAGTGATGGCCGGTCATGATCTGCTCGACCCGCTTGCCGAGCGTCCACTTGTCCTCCTCGAACCAGCTGATGCCGGCACCCGCCCTGGTGTTCTCGCGTTCGGCATGGGTGCCGAAGGGCACGTTGGCGCGCATCGGCATGAAATAGACCAGGTCGTCGGCGAAACAGTCGAGCCATTCCTCGAAGCGGCGCTCGTCGATCAGGTCGGCCTCGTCGTAGTAGAAGGCCTCGATCTCCTGGCGCAGCGCGAAATAGGCCTGGGTGCGCGGCAGCGGCCCGCCGTTCGTCCGCTCGTTCATGCCCGTCCTCCAGCGGCCGGCGCCGGCCGTACCGGCGCGCCCTGGTGATCCATGCAGCCGACGTCGATCACCGTGCCGGAGATCGTCGCGGCCTCGTCCGACAGCAGGAAGGCGACCGAGGCGGCGACATCCTCGCCGGTGACGGGGCGACCGGCGACGCTGCCCGGCGCGCCGGCGCCCAGCCGGTCGCGCGCGCCGCCGACGCGGCCCAGGCTCATGCCCGAGACGATGCCGCCGCCGCCGGGCACCACGGTATTGACCCGGATGCCCTGGTGGAAATGGTCCAGCGCCAGCGCGGCCGAGAAGGCGAAGAGCCCGCCCTTGCTGGTGGCGTAGGCCGCCATGTTCGGCTTGCCCCAGCCGGCGCCCGAACCGATGTTGACGATCGCCCCGCCGCCGGCGGCGATCATGCCGGGCAGGCAGGCCCGGGCGCAGAGATAGGGGCCGCGCAGGTTGACCGCCAGGATGCGGTCGAACAGGTCGGGTTCGGTGTCGAGCACGGTGCCGAGCGGTCCGATGGCGGCGTTGTTGACCAGCCCCCAGAGCCGGCCGTGCCGGCTTGCGGCGGCGGCGACGACGCGCGCGACATCGGCCTCGTCGGCGACGTCAGCCTCCTCCAGGGTGAGATCGAGGCCGCGGTCGCGGGCATCGGCCGCGAGCGCCGTGTCCGGGCCCTCGGCAAGGCTGCCGGGCTGACGGCCGCGCGGGGCGAAGGCGGTCACCGGCCAGCCGCGCGCGGCCAGGTCGAGGGCGATCGCCCGGCCGATGCCGTCGCTGCCGCCGCTGACGAGGATGCCGCCGGGCCGGGGCGCGTCGGCGCTTCGCCCGCTCATTCGGCCGCCTGCGGGGCGTGGAAGCGCGGATCGTCGCGGCCCGTGCGCCGGGGCCAGTCGCCGCCGTCGATATAGTCCTGCCAGCGGCGGTAGAAGCCGCGGGCCATGTGCTCGGAGATCTGGGTGGTGACCTCGCCGCGCACCTCCAGGCCGTTGACCACGGGGTTCAGCCGGGTCGCGTCCATCGACTGCTGGTAGTTGAAGTCGTAGCGCCGGGCGACGGTGCCCAGGGAGGCTTCCGTGGCGTAGAGCCAGTTCTCCATGTCGTCCTGTTCGGTCATGCCCGCGGGGCCGGAATAGCGCATGTAGTAGCGGCGCAGGAAATCCTTCACCGCGGCCGGGGCGTCGGCGTCGACCATGAAGTAGCGCCAGCCCTCGGTGCGGGTCGGCCCGTGCGGGTGCCAGGCGCAGAGCCCGCGCGGCTGGCGGCCGTGGTAGGAGGTATTGGGAAAGATCGTGCCGACGAAGGGCAGCAGGCGGGACTTCTCGCCCAGCCGGGCCCGGCGCTCCTCGTAGCAGTGGCGGAAGTAGGCCTCGATCTCGGGATCGTCCTTGAACTGCTCGACATAGGTGTCGCCGACGGGCTGCACCGCGCTGTGCACGCCGTGGCCCTCGGCGAAGCTGATCCAGACGTGCTGCGCCTGCTCCAGCTCGTTGTCGCGCCGTCCCTTGACGCCGCGCTGGGCCGAGGGGCCGATGCCGATCATGTCGACCGAGCGGTGCGAGGGGTTGTGGTAGGTATCGCCGAGGAAATTCTCGGCGGCGAATTTCCAGTTGGCGGGGAACACCCACTTGTGCACGCCGATCACCTCGGCGCCGCCGGGCCGTCCGTCGCGACAGTCGAGCGCCTGGTCGAGATGCCAGGCGGCGTCGCCCAGATAGGTCTCGAAATCCGGCGCGTCGGCATCCCAGGTGGCCCAGATCGCGCCCTTGTAGTTGGCCAACCGCGCCACCTCGATCAGCGCCCAGCGCCTGCGGTCGGGACCGCCGTCGTAGATCGCCTGGGAGTGCGGGATGCCCTGCAGCGTGCCGTCGGTGGCGTAGGCCCAGCTGTGGTAGGGGCAGGTGAAGACCTGGGTGTTGCCGGAATCGTAGCGGCAGACCTTCATGCCGCGATGCCGGCAGGAATTCAGGAAGACGTGGATCTCGCCCGCATGGTCGCGGGTCAGGATCACCGATTCCTCGCCCATCCGCGCGGTGAAGAAGTCGCCGGGGTTCGGCACCTGGCTCTCGTGCCCGACGAACAGCCAGGCATGGGTGAACAGGCGTTCCAGTTCCAGGCGGTAGAGCTCCGGATCGACGAAGATGCGCCGGCTGACGATGCCGGAATCGGCGTCGACCAGGCCTGCAGGATTCCCGAGTTCGTCCATGTCCGCTCCTCCCGACGCGTCCAGGGGGAGCGAGTCTAGGCCAAGGTGGCGGCGCTGCCAAAAGCCCGGTGGGCGGACATGAGAAAAGGGGCGGCGCCGCGGCGCCGCCCCTTCTCGAACAGGCGTAATCGGAACCGGCCGCTCAGGGCTTCTGGTTCTGGTGGCGGATCTCCAGCCGGGCGATCTGGTTGCGATGCACCTCGTCCGGACCGTCGGCGAAGCGCAGCGTCCGGCTGTGGGCCCACATGAAGGCCAGCGGGAACTCCTGGCTGACGCCGCCGCCGCCATGCACCTGCATGGCCATGTCGACGACCTTGCCGGTCATGTTCGGCGCCGCCACCTTGATCATGGCGATCTCCTTGCGCGCTTCCTTGTTGCCCACCGTGTCCATCTTGTGGGCGGCGTTCAGCACCAGGAAGCGGCACTGGTCGATGGCGATGCGGGCTTCGGCGATGCGCTCCTGGGTCACCGTCTGCTCGGAGACGGCGCGACCGAAGGCGACGCGCTCCTGCGCCCGCTTGCACATCAGTTCCAGCGCACGCTCGGCGACGCCGATCTGGCGCATGCAGTGATGGATGCGGCCCGGGCCGAGGCGGCCCTCGTCGATCTCCAG
>JBGTSP010000234.1:0-7132 GCA_041940205.1 Alphaproteobacteria bacterium | reverse complement strand
AGCTCGACAAGACCGGCGGCCTGAGCGAGGCCCTGGTCGCCGAGCGCCGGGCCCGGGAGCTGGGCTTCTCGGTCATGGTGGGCTGCATGCTGGCAACCTCGCTGGCGATGGCGCCCGCCTACCTCGTCGCCGCCCGGGCCGACTTCGTCGATCTCGACGGTCCCCTGCTGCTGGCCCGCGATCGCGTGCCCGCCTTCCGCTTCGAGGGTTCGCGGATGTTCGCCCCCGAAACGGCGCTGTGGGGCTGAGGATCGCGACAGGGTTCCGCCGGGCCTGCCAGGTTCCCCGAAAGCGCTTGAAATTGCTTGTTGAATCCGCCAAGGAACGTTGTGACGGTGCTCACTTGCGTCGGATTCCATCCGACGTATATCTTGCACATGTCCGCAACGAGGGTGCCGGGATGAAACCCGGGTGGGCTTGCGCGGAAACAGACAGCTCCGCGAAATGGGTCAAGACAGCTAAGGAGGATCGGTCATGTTGGAACTGATCACGTACACCAAGACTGCACTGAGTGCCTTCCGCAAGGACGTCTCCGGCGCCACCGCGATCGAGTATGGTCTGATCGCAGCCGGTATCGCCGTGGCGATCATCGCCGCGGTGTTCGCCCTCGGCGATGAGGTCTCCAACTTCTTCACGGGCATCCAGTCGAACCTGGCTGCGAAGTCCGAGTAAGACCCGCATGGCGCGACGCGCCTGAAGGGAACATGGACGGGGGCTCGCGGGATCGCGAGCCCCCGTTTTCGTCGGGGCAACCCGCACGGCCGCGCGAGAAAGCCGTTGAGCGAACTGCTGCACTGGAGCTTTCCCCTCCTGCTGGTCGTTGCGGCGGTCTGGGATGTCTGGCGGCTGGAGATCCCCGACTGGATTTCCTACGCCCTGCTGGCGGGCGCCGGCCTGCTGATCGTCCTGCATGGCATCGAACCGGCCGAAATCGCCTGGCGGGCAGGCCTTGCCGTCGCCATGCTCGTCGCCGGCATCGTCCTGTTCGCCTTCCGGGTCTGGGGCGGCGGCGACGTCAAGCTGGCCGCGGCGATCACGCTGTGGACCGGCACGGCCCAGACCGCGCCCTTCATCCTGCTGTTCGCGCTGGCCGGCGGCGCCCTGGCGCTTCTCGTGCTCGTCCTGCGCCGCTTGCCCCGCCTGCCGGGGCGGGTTTTCGATCACCTGCAGGACCGAAACGCCGGCGTTCCCTACGGCGTGGCGCTGGCCGCCGGCGGCGTGCTGCTGTGGCTGCGGGGGCCGCTGATCGGCGCTTAGAAATTGCGAGATGGATTTGATTTGTTGCGCGTTACCGCGCCGATCCCGAATCAGACATTAACGAATTGTTGTAACTTGTTGGTTTTGTTGACGGATAGAATGCAGGACTGCATAGTTAACGTGGACATTGGAAACTGGCCGGATTGCGCCCTTCCCGAACCCTCCGGGTCCGGAAGCGGCGCGGATTCCGGCCGTTCGGGAGACCGCTAGGTGGCGCGTATCATCCTGATCGTTGCGGCGCTGGTAATGGCCGGCGCGACGGCCTTCTTTCTCAACCGCTACCTCCAGAGCCAGGAGGAGCAGGTTGCGGAAGGCCAGCCGGTGCCCCAGGTGGTGACCGTGGAAGTGCTGGTCGCCGCGCGCGTCCTGCCCGCAGGCACCATCGTCTCGGCCGACGACTTCCAGTGGCAGGGCTGGCCCGAGGACTCGGTGAACGAGAACTACATCGTCAACACCGGCGAAGCCGCCCTGGAAGAGCTCTACAGCAGCGCCGTCCGCCGGGCGATCTCGGCCGGCGAACCGATCACCCGGGCCAAGCTGGTGCGCCTGGACGAGGCCGGCTTCCTCGCCGCGGTGCTCGGCCCCGGCATGCGCGCGGTCTCGATCCTGGTCACGCCCGACAGCGGCGCGGCCGGATTCATCCTGCCCGGCAGCCGGGTCGACGTGGTGCTGACCCAGGAGATCGAACAGGACCGGGCCGGCGCCGTGGCCCGACAGGTGATTTCGGAGACGGTGCTCAGCGATATCCGCGTTCTCGCGGTCGACCAGGATTTCAACGATGTCGAGGAAAGCGCCCGACTGGGCGAGACCGTGACCCTCGAAGTCACCACCGCCGAGGCCGAGAAGGTCTCGGCCGCCCGGCGCATGGGCGAACTGACGCTGTCGCTGCGCTCGCTGGTGCGCGACGAGGAGCGCGAGCGGATCACCTCCTTCACCAGCGGCAACGACGTCTCCAGCTACCTCAACCGCCAGGCCTCGACCACGCGGCGGGCGCTGGTCGCGGCCAAGGACCTGCCGGCCGGAGCGCTGCTGCGCGACATCGACATGCGCTGGATCGAGTTGCCCGCCGGCACCGATACCGGCGAATACATCATCGAGGCCTATGCCGACCTGCCGACCCTGCGCGGCGCCCTGCTCTCCCAGCCGGTCGCCGCGCTGGCGCCGATCCGCGAGAAACAGCTCGTGCGGCCGGGCCAGCAGGGCTTCATCCTGCGCGCGCTCTCGAAGGGCAAGCGGGCGGTCTCGATCCGCCTCGAACAGGTCAGCGGCGTCTCGGGCTATATTTCGCCGGGCGACCTCGTCGACGTGATCCTGACCCACGAGGTCGAGGACACTTCGGAGAACCCGGTCTTCTCGCCCCGCCGGTTCGCCGAAACCATCATTTCCGACGTCCGCCTGTTGGCGCTCGAACAGACCGTCGATCCGCAGACCGGCCGGCCGCAGCAGGGCCAGAGCGCGACGCTCGAAGTGACCGCGCGGCAGGCCGAGTCGCTGGCGCTGGGCGCCTCGATGGGCAGCCTGTCGCTGTCGCTGCGCAGCGAGGAGGCACAGGATGCCGGCGGCACCGGCGATGGCCGCCTGCCCTTCACGTCCGACCTGGCGACCAGCCAGGCGCTGACCGACTTCCTGACCTACGGCACGCTCGGCGCGCCGGAACTGCAGAACCGGCCCGATGCCGCCTTCCGCGACACCGCCGCCCTGCCGGGCCAGGCAGGCGGACCGCGCACCACCGTGCGGGTCTACCGGGCGGGCGAGCAGACCGAAGTGACGGTCACGCCGCGGCGCGAGGTCCAATGACGGCAGCCCGCCTTCTCGCCCTGCTGCTCGCCGTGCTGCTCGCCGGCCCGGGCGCGCCCGTGCGCGCGCAGCAGGACGGCAGCGGGACCGCCGCGGCGCTGCCGCCGGACACCATCGTCATCTCGGAAACCGAGATCACCGACAGCAACGCGATGCGGGCGATCAAGCTGCCCGCCGGCAAGGCCCGGATCATCCGCCTGCCGGCCAATGTCCGCGACGTCCTGATCGCCGATCCGGAAATCGCCGACGTGGTGATCAAGACGCCGCGCCTGCTGTACCTGATCGGCCGCACCGTCGGCAGCACCAACGCCTTCTTCTTCGATCCCGACGGCGGCGAGGTGCTGCGGCTGGAGATATCGGTCGAGCTCGACACGGTGGCGGTGAAGCAGGCGATCGTCGACCTGATGCCCAACACCGACGTGACGGTGAAGGCGGTGAACAACAACCTGTTCCTGACCGGCACGGTGCGTTCGCCGGTGCTCTCCGAGAACGCCCGGCAGATCGCGCTTCGCTTCGTCGAGGAAGAGACCGACGTGGTCAACCTGCTGACGGTGATCGAGGACCAGCAGGTGATGCTGAAGGTGCGGATCTCCGAGGTCTCGCGCACCACCCTGAAGGAGCTGGGCGTCGACCTGCTGGATTCCGCCAATGGCGTCGCCACCACCTTCACGGCGGGCAAGCTCAGCGGGTCGGTCTCCTCGACCGCGGGCCAGACCACCACGCAGTTTCTTTCGGGCACGTTCTCGCTGGTCGACGGCGCCGACAACACGCTGACCACGGTGATCAACGCGCTGGAGCGCAACGGCCTGATCAAGACCCTGGCCGAGCCGAACCTGACGGCCATTTCGGGCGAGAACGCGAACTTCCTGGCCGGCGGCGAGTTCCCGATTCCGACCGCGGCCCAGGACGGCCAGATCGCCATCGAGTTCCGTCCCTTCGGCGTGACCCTGAACTTCACCCCGGTGGTGCTCGATTCCGGCCGCATCTCGCTGCGGATCTCGACCGAGGTCTCCTCGCTCACCACCGACGGTTCGATCACGCTCACCAACATCACGGTGCCCAGCCTGACGGTGCGCCGGGCCCAGACCACGGTGGAACTGCCGTCCGGCGGCAGCCTGGTGATCGCCGGCCTGCTGGACGACGACATCGCCTCGCAGGTGCAGGGCATCCCCGGCCTGAAGGACCTGCCGGTGCTGGGGCCGCTGTTCCGCAGCCAGAACTTCCAGCGCGACGAATCCGAGCTGGTCGTCGCCGTCACCGCCTACCTGGTGCGGGCGATCCGCGAGGAGACGATCGCCGAGCCGACCCGCGGCGTGATCCCGCCGACCGATTACGACCTGTATTTCCTCGGCCGGCTGCACGGCACCTACGCCAAGCCGGATTCCAAGGTCTCGCCCACCGCCCTGAAGGGGCCGGTGGGCTACATCCTGGAGTAGGATGGTCCCCATGCGCGCCCAACCCCGTCCGACCCGCTCCGCCCGCACATTCCTGGCGCTTGCCGCCGGCGCCGTGCTGGTCGCGGCCTGCAGCAACAGCGCCGACGACGCGCTGCGACCGGACCTTGCCTTTCCGGTGGTCACCTCGAGCCGCCTGATCAGCGAGGCGGTCGAGCACAAGCCGGTGCTGGCGGCGACCGCGGCGGACGAGAAGCAGCAGCTCGACGGGTTCGTCCTCGACTATATCCGCAGCGGCGGCGGCCCCTTCGTCATCCGCATCGGCTACCGTCCCGGCGAGCGCGCGGGCGCGGAAAACGAGGCCGCGGCGCTGCGCCGCTATGTCGTCGGGCGCGGCCTGCGCCAGGACGAGGTGCAGGTGGAAATGTCGGAGGAGCGCGAGGCGGTGGGCGAACTGGTGGTGATCAGCTACGAGCGCTACAGCGTCCGGCTGCCGAGCTGCGGCGACGAATCCAAGGGCACCGGCTTCAACCCGCGCAACACGCACCATTCCAACCTGGGCTGTTCGACCCAGCGGAACCTGGCGGCGATGGTCTCGAACCCCGCCGACCTGGTGCAGATGCGCCGGCCGACGCCGGCGGACAATGTCCGCCGCAGCCTGGTGTTGCAGAACTACCGTGCGGGCCAGCCGACCGAGTCGGTGTCCGACATCGAACCCACGACCCTCAGCGACGTGGCCACGGACTAGCGGTCGCGGGCGGGACGGACAGGAACAGCAGGACGACAGGGCGGAAAGTCACGTGCTTCGCATCAGCATTCAGGCCTGGATGGAACAGGAAGACACCGCCGCGGTGGTGCAGGAAGGCCTGTCGGACCGCAAGATGTCGCGCTCGACACTGGAGACCGAGTTCGGCGGCATCGCCTATGCGGTCGAGCACTATGCCGAGAATCCCACGCCCAACCTCATCATCATCGAGGCCAGCGAGGAGGCGCGGGACGAGGAACTGCTGTCGATGATCGACGAACTGGCGGATGTCTGCGACGAAGGCACCAACCTGCTGGTGATCGGCCATTCCAACGACATCTCGCTGTACCGCGAACTGACCAACCGCGGCGTCGGCGAATACCTGCTGAAACCGGTGCCGCCGCGTCAGCTCTTCGACGCGGTCAACGGCATCTTCGTCGATCCCGACGCGCCGCCGCAGGGCCGCCTGCTGTCCTTCATCGGCAGCCGGGGCGGCTGCGGCAGTTCCACCGTCGCGCACAATGTCGGCTGGCTGCTGGGCAACGAGTACAACGAAGAGGTCACGATCATCGACCTCGACATCACCTTCGGTACCGTCGGCCTGGCCTTCAACGTCGAGGCGCCGACCGGCATCCAGGGCATCATGGGCGACCCCGCCCGGCTGGACGAGCAGCTGCTGGAACGCTTCCTGGTGGAATATGACGAGAACACGCGCCTGCTGGTCTCGCCCTCGACGCTGGACGCCGACGAGAAGGCCTACATGGAATCCCTCGACCGCCTGCTCGAGCTTGTACGCCGGCGGTCGAGTTTTGTTATCCTCGACGTGCCGCACCGCTGGGCCCCCTGGACCCAGCAGGTGCTGCTGGATGCGGACGACACCGTGGTGACCGGGGTGATGGATCTCGCCAGCCTGCGCGATACCAAGAATCTGATCGACCGGCTGAAGGCCCAGCGCGGCGAGAACGCGCCCGTGCACCTGGTGCTCAACCATGTCGGCGCCTTCCGCAAGACCGAGCTGTCCGCCAAGGACTTCGAAAGCGCCCTCGACCTCACGCCGAACGTCGTGCTGCCGCACGATCCGGCGATTTTCGGCTCGGCCTCGAACAACGGACAGATGCTGGGCGAACTGAACGGCAAGCACCGCGCGGTCGACACGCTGCGGAACTTCGCCCTCGGTCTCAGCGGCCGTCAGCCCGTGGTCTCGCGGCGCAAGGCCGGCCTGCTGGCCCGACTCGGGCTGGGCGGTCGCGGCAAGGCACGACCCGCAACGGCGTAACCAGACAGGAACACTGAGCGAGGATACTTCCCGGCATGTTCGGCAAACGCTCCGGTCCCCCGAAGGCCAAGACGGCCCGGCCCGCTCCCGCCCCGGCGGCGGAGGCCGCGCCCAAGCCCGACCTGCAGTCGATCCCCGGCGGCAGGGCCGCGGACGGCGCCGAGGCGCCCGCGCGTCCGGTCGAGACCAAGCCCGCGCCGCCGCCGCCGCAGGCTTTGCCGCCGGAGGCGGAATCCCTGTTCGGCGATGCCGAGCAGAAATACAACGAGATGAAGCAGTCGATCTTCGGCGCCCTCGTCGAAGCGGTCGACCTGACGGAGCTCAGCAAGCTCGACTCGGTCTCGGTGCGCGAGGAAATCACCGACATCGTCGGCGAAATCATCGCCATGAAGAACATGGTGCTGTCGGCCAACGAGCAGTCGAAGCTGATCAACGACATCTGCAACGACGTGCTGGGCCTGGGTCCGCTGGAGCCGCTGATCGCCCGCGACGACATCGCGGACATCATGGTGAACGGCTTCAACAAGGTCTACATCGAGACCTCGGGCAAGATCGAACTGACGCCCATCCGCTTTCGCGACAATTCCCAGCTGATGAACATCTGCCAGCGCATCGTCAGCGCGGTCGGACGGCGCGTCGATGAATCCAGCCCGATCTGCGACG
>JBGTSP010000233.1:0-7156 GCA_041940205.1 Alphaproteobacteria bacterium | reverse complement strand
CGAGGTGATGTGCGGCATGGGCCGCACCGGCACCCTGTTCGCCTGCGAACAGGAAGGCATCAGCCCCGATATCGCCGCCGTGGCCAAGGGGCTGGGCGCGGGTTACCAGCCGATCGGCGCGATGCTGGTCGGCGAGACCGTGTTCGCGGCGATCCGCGACGGCTCCGGCGCCTTCCAGCACGGCCACACCTATATGGGCCATCCCGTCGCCTGCGCCGCCGGCCTGGCGGTGCAGAAGCGCATCGAGCGCGACGACCTGCTGGCGAACGTGCGGGCGATGGGCGCGCTGCTCGACGACGCCCTGCACCAGCGCTTCGGCAACCATCCCCATGTCGGCGACATCCGCGGACGCGGCCTGTTCCGCGGTCTCGAGTTCGTCGCCGACCGGGGCACGAGGACACCGTTCGATCCCGGCAAGGGCCTGTGGGGCCGGATCAAGGCGCACGCGCTGGAGGCGGGCCTGATCTGCTATCCCGGCGGCGGCACCGCCGACGGGATCAACGGCGATCACGTGCTGCTGGCGCCGCCCTTCATCATCGACGCGGCCGGCATCGACGAACTCGTCGACAAGCTCGGCCACGCGGTCGACACAAGTCTTGCGGAGATTGCATGATGTCTCCGGCAACGCCACGTCGCATTCGGCTTCGCGGGGGAGGAAGTGCCGCTCCCTCCGGTCGAACGGGATCCGTCCGCCGGTCCGGCGTTCGGGTCCGTCCACCAATCCGGCACGCATCATCCCAGGGAGTCCCCGGATCATGAATCGCATCGCATTGACCACGTTTGCCGCGGCGTTCGCGGCCGGCGCCTATCTCGGCGGCGCTTCCGTCGCCTCGGCGCAGAACCAGTTCATCACCATCGGCACGGGCGGCGTGACCGGCGTCTACTACCCGACCGGCGGCGCCATCTGCCGCCTCGTCAACCGCGGCCGCAAGGAGCACGGCATCCGCTGCTCGGCGGAATCCACCGGTGGTTCGATCTACAACATCAACACCATCCGGGCCGGCGAGCTCGACTTCGGCGTGGCCCAGTCCGACTGGCAGTATCACGCCTACAACGGCACCTCGAAGTTCGAGGAAGCGGGCGCCTTCAGCGACCTGCGGGCCGTCTTCTCGGTGCATCCCGAGCCGGTCACCATCCTCGCCCGCGGCGATGCCGGCATCGCCAACGTCACCGACCTGAAGGGCAAGCGCGTCAACATCGGCAACCCCGGTTCCGGCACCCGCGGCACCTGGGAGGTGATGGAAAGCGCGCTCGGCTGGAGCCGTGACGACCTCAAGCTGGCCGCCGAGATGAAGTCCTCCGAGACCGGCCAGGCGCTGTGCGACAACAAGATCGACGCCTATTTCTGGCTCGTCGGTCATCCCTCGGCGCTGACCCAGGAAACCCTGGCCTCCTGCAACGCCACCCTGGTGAACGCCACCGGCCCGGCGATCGACAAGCTGGTCGCGGACAATTCCTACTACCGCGTCGCGACCATTCCCGCCGGCATGTACAACAACAAGGCGGACGTCACGACCTTCGGTGTCGGCGCCACCTTCGTGTCCTCGGCCAAGGTGCCGGAGAACGTGGTCTACGTCGTGGTGAAGGCAGTGTTCGAGAACTTCGACCAGTTCAAGAAGCTGCATCCCGCCTTCGCGAACCTGAAGCCCGAAGAGATGATCAAGGATTCGCTGTCGGCGCCGCTGCATCCCGGTGCGGCCAAGTACTACAAGGAAAAGGGCTGGATGTAGCAGCCCGGGGCCGTCCGCGGCGGGAGCCCGCTCCCGCCGCGGCACGCCTGCCCGGCGGCCGCGCGGGGGTGCGGATCGCCGGACCGACGATTTTGGACTTCGACTGACGAACAACGAGAAACGCGCACGCCCTGGGGCGTGCAGGGGGCGGGACCGTCCGGTTCCTGAACAGGGGAGCAGCAGCCGATGGCGCAGCAACAGGCGAACGAGCGGATCGATGTCGACGAACTGGTCGCCTCGGTCGATACCGGCGGACGCAATGCCACGGGATGGCAGGGCAAGCTGATCATCGCCATCGCCTTCCTGTGGGCGCTGTTCCAGCTCTACATCGCCTCCAACCTGCCCTTCCAGCTCACCGAGCTGCTGGGCATCAACGTCGTCGTGCCCAACACGCCGGCGCGTTCGGTGCATCTGTCCTTCGCCATGGTGCTGGCCGCGCTGGCCTTCCCGCTCTACCGCAACGCGCCGAAGGACCGCATTCCCTGGTACGACTGGGTGCTGGCCGCGCTGTCCGTCGCCGCCTGCATGTGGCTGGTGATCGACAAGGACGCGATCGCCGTGCGCGCCGGCCTGCCGACCACCACCGACCTGGTGCTCAGCGCCATCGGCATGCTGGTGCTGGGCACCGCGGTCTACCGCGCGCTCGGCCTGCCGCTGGTGATCGTCGCCTCGGTCTTCGTGCTCTACGTCTTCTTCGGCAACGCCACCTGGCTGCCCGACGCGATCCAGTGGAAGGGCGCCTCCTTCGGCAAGGCGATGTGGCATTTCTGGATGCAGACCGAAGGCGTGTTCGGCGTCGCGCTCGGGGTCTCGGCGTCGATGATCTTCCTGTTCGTGCTGTTCGGCTCGATCCTGGAGAAGGCCGGCGCCGGCAACTTCTTCATCAAGATCGCCTTCGCCCTGCTCGGTCACCTGCGCGGCGGCCCGGCCAAGGCGGCGGTCGTCGCCTCGGCGATGAGCGGGCTCTATTCCGGCTCCTCGATCGCCAACACCGTGACCACCGGCACCTTCACCATCCCGCTGATGAAGCGCACCGGCTTCAAGCCGGAGAAGGCGGGCGCCGTCGAGGTCGCCTCCTCGACCAACGGCCAGCTCACGCCGCCGGTGATGGGCGCGGCGGCCTTCCTGATCTCAGAGTTCACCGGCATCAGCTACACCGAGATCATCAAGCACGCCCTGGTGCCGGCGCTCGTCTCCTACATCGCGCTGGTCTACATCGTGCATCTCGAGGCGCTGAAGCTGGACCTCAAGGGCCTGCCCAAGCCGCCCTCGCACCTGACCCTGCTGAACAAGCTGCTGGGCGTGCTGACCGGCTTCATCGGCATGGGCCTGCTGGGCATCGCGGTCTATTACGGCCTCGGCTGGATCAAGGTGGTGGCGCCGGAGTCCGCCTTCTGGGTGGTGCTCGCGCTGTCCAGTGCGGCCTATCTCACGCTGCTCTGGTTCGCCTCGCGCAAGCCGGATCTCGAGGTTGACGATCCCGACGCCCCGATCACCGAACTGCCACCGGCCGGGGCGACGGCGATCACCGGCCTCTATTACGTGCTGCCGATCGTCATCCTGATCTGGTGCATCGTCATCGAGCGGCTGTCGCCGTCCTTCTCGGCTTTCTATGCCTGCATGGCGATGATCGCGATCGCGCTGACGCAGCATCCGCTGAAGTCGCTGATGCGCGGGCAGGGCTTCCCTCTGGAGGCCGTGCGCCAGGGCGGCCGGGAATGTTTCGACGGCTTCATCGCCGGCTCGCGCAACATGATCTCGATCGGCGTCGCCACCGGCGCGGCCGGCGTGATCGTCGGCACGATCTCGCTCACCGGCGCGCACCAGGTGGTCGGCGAGTTCGTCGAGTTCCTCTCCGGCGGCAACCTGATCGTCATGCTGGTGCTGGTCGCGGTGATGAGCCTGATTCTCGGCATGGGCCTGCCGACCACGGCGAACTACATCGTCGTCTCCTCGCTGATGGCGCCGGTGATCGTGGCGCTGGGCGCGAAGTCCGGCCTGATCGTGCCGCTGATCGCGGTGCACATGTTCGTGTTCTATTTCGGCATCCTGGCCGACGACACGCCACCCGTGGGTCTTGCCGCCTTCGCCGCGGCCGCCATCTCCGGCGGCGATCCGATCAAGACCGGTATCCAGGGCTTCGCCTACGACATCCGCACCGCCCTGCTGCCCTTCCTGTTCATCTTCAACACCGAGCTGCTGCTGATCGACGTCACCCCGCTGAAGGCGGTGTTCGTCTTCCTCGTCGCGGTCATAGCCATGATGTTGTTCGCGGCGGCGACACAGGGCTATTTCTTCGCCCGCAACAGGATCTGGGAGACCGTGCTGCTGCTGCTCGTCGCCTTCACCCTGTTCCGGCCGGGCTTCTGGCTGGACTACGTGCAGCCGCCGTTCGACGAGAAGCCGGGCAAGGAGGTGATCGCCGTGGCCGGCCAGCAGCCGGCGGACGCCACGATCCGGCTGGAGATCGTCGGGCCCGATCCGCAGAACCCGGACGGCGAGGAACGCACCACCATCCTGGTGCCGCTGGGCCCGGCCGGCGACGGCCTCGCCCGGCTGGAGGATGCCGGCCTGCTGGTGCTGGAGGATGGCGACCAGGCGGTGCTCGAGGAGCCGCTGCCACAGACGCCGTTCCAGAATCTCGGCAAGCAGTTCGATTTCTACGGCGACCTGCCCGTGGTGGTGCACAAGGTGGCGACCCCGAACGAGCGGATGCCGAAGGAAGTGTTCTACATCCCGGCGCTCGTGGTGCTGCTGTTCGTCGTGATGATGCAGCGCCGGCGGCAGACCAAGCCGGCCTTCTGAGCGCGGCGGGCCTGGCAGGCATGGCCGCGGAAGGGGACGGGACCGAGGCGGCTTCGGTTCGCCATGAAGGCGGCTGCGTCTGCGGCGCCGTGCGCTACCGGACGCAGGGCCTGCCGCTGCGGGTGACCGTCTGCCACTGCACCTGGTGCCAGCGCCGCACCGGCAGCGCCTTCGGTATCGAGCCGGTGTTCGCGCGCGAACAGATCGTCGATCTGTCCGGAACGCCGACGATCTACCGCCATGTCTCGGACATCTCGGGCCGCTGGCTCGACGTCGAGTTCTGCGCCACCTGCGGGAGCAACCTGGGCTTCACCCTGGAAGCGGTGCCGGAGATCCGCACCCGGGCCGCCGGCAGTTTCGACGATCCCGCCTGGATCGACCCCGCCGACATGGAATTCCGCCACGTCTTCGCCCGCAGCGCGCGGCCCTGGTCGCGCATTCCCGACGATGTGCAGGTCTGGGAGGCGCATTTCCGGACCTGAGGGCCGGGCGCCTCCCGGCTTCAGAGCCCCGCGTTCTCCCAGCCGTCGGCCGGCGCCGCGGGCCGGCTCGCCAGCCCGGCCGCATGGATGCCGGCGATGGCGGCGAACTCGTCGCGGTCGGAGGCATCGCCGCTGATGCCGACGGCGCCGATCGCCTGGCCTTCGGGATCCATGATCAGCACGCCGCCGGGCACGGGGATGAAGCGGCCGTCGGAGGCGGCGGCGATGGCGCCCTGGAAGGCGATGCGTTCCTTCAGCCGGTCGCGGATCGCCCGCGTCGACATGCCCATGCCCAGCGCCGCCGCGGCCTTGCCGACGGCGATCTCCATGCGCACCGTGCCGCAGCCGTCCTCGCGCAGGAAATGCACGAGCTGCCCGCCCGCATCCAGCACCGCGATGGTCAGCGGCCTGAGATCATGCGCCCGCGCCGCGGCGCGCGCGCCGTCGGAAATCGCCTGCGCCTGCGCCAGCCTCAGGCTGGAGGCCACCGGGGCCAGTCCCTGTTCGCGCATCGCCTGTCGTCCTCCTTCCGTCGCCGCCGATCCCGCGGCCGGTTGCTTCAGGTCTCCCGCCAGCCGGCGAGGCCGGCCTGGAGCGCGGTCCGCGCCTCGGCCATGGTCTCCGCCACGATGGTGCCGGCGGGCCGGACCGCGGTGACGAGATCGGCGGCCTCGCCGGCGATCACGGCGGCCTCGTCGAAGTCGCCGGCCGCGGCGGCCGCCTCGTAGCGCGCCTTCTGGTTCGCGACCTCTTCCCGCAGCGCGTCCTCGCGGCCGCGCCAGCGGGCAAAGAAGGCATTGTCGAGGGTGCGGATGTCGAAGGGTTCGGGCCAGGGCAGGTCGCGGACGATGTCGAACAGGCTGGACCTGACGGTGGCGTCGCCGCTGGCCTCCACCAGGCGCTGCTTGGCCTTGTCGTGCGACAGCGCCTCCTCGCTGGCATAGAAGCGGGTGCCCATCAGCACGCCCTGGGCGCCCAGCGCCAGCGCGGCGGCGAGACCGCGGCCGTCGGCGATGCCGCCTGCCGCGATCACCGGGCAGTCGACCGCGTCGACCACCGCCGGTACCAGCGGCAGGGTGGCCCGCGCGGCACCATGACCGCCGGCCTCCCCGCCCTGGGCGACGATCGCGTCGGCGCCGGCGGCGGCGGCCTCGCGCGCGGCGGCCACCGACTGCACCTGGCAGATCAGCAGCCGGCCGGCCGCCTTGACCGTCTCGGCGAAGGGCGCGACCTCGCCGAAGGAGAGCATGACCGCCGCCGGCGAGGCGGCCAGCGCGCGGTCGAGGGCGACGGGATTGTCGGCCAGCTTCCAGGTGATGAAGCCGATGCCGATGCGGGCATTGCCGGCGGCGCGCAGCTCGCCCGCCAGCCAGTCGGGATCGCCGTAGCCGCCGCCGATCAGGCCCAGGCCGCCGGCCTCGCTGACCGCGGCGGCCAGCCGGCCGCCGGCGATTCCGGCCATGGGCGCCAGCAGGATCGGGTGCTCGATGGCGAGCATGCGGGTGAGGTCGTTGGCAAACGGCACGGGACGGGACCTCCGGGACGAGAGGGCGGGACGAGGGGCGGGACGCCACGGAACCGGTCCGGGACGGGCCGACTCGCGCGCGCCGCCATGATCGGGCAGGCCGGCGTTCTTGTCAGCCCGCGCCCGCCGTCAGGCCGGAGATCGGGAGGTGGCCGGGTTCAGGCGGCGCGGACGCGTTCCAGGAATCCCTGGATGCGGCTGCGCAGGTCGTCCGACTGGCCGGTCAGGCTGGTCGCCGCCTCGTGCACCCGTTGCGCGGTCTCGCCGTTCACCCGGGCGCCATCGCTGGTCTCGCGCACATTGTCGTTGAGCTCGAGCGTGCTGCGGCTCATCTGCGCGACCCGCTCGCGGATCTCGCCGGCGCCCTCGTTCTGGCGCTCGATCACCGTGCCGATCTCGGCGGCGATCTCGTTCATCTGCCCGATGGTGCCGCTCACCGCCTCGATCGCCTCGACGGAATCCCGGGTCGCGCCCTGGATCGCGGCGATCTGGCTGGCGATCTCCTCGGTCGCCTTCGCGGTCTGCTCGGCCAGGCTCTTCACTTCCGAGGCGACCACCGAGAAGCCCTTGCCGGCTTCGCCGGCGCGGGCCGCCTCGATCGTGGCGTTCAGCGC
>JBGTSP010000232.1:0-7157 GCA_041940205.1 Alphaproteobacteria bacterium | reverse complement strand
GAAGGGCTTCATCCGCGCCGAAACCATCGGCTTCGACGATTACATCGCGCTGGGCGGCGAGCAGGGGGCCAAGGACGGCGGCCGCATGCGGCTCGAGGGCAAGGAATACCCGGTCCGCGACGGCGACATCATGCTCTTCCGCTTCAACGTCTGAACCGGCAGCCGGCCCGGCGCTCAGGCGCAGCGGGCAAGCGGCGCGGGACCGCGCGTCCGGCCGCGGCCGGACGAAGCGGAACCGGTCGGCGAGGCCGCGGCAATCGCCGTTCCTTCCCGCGGCCGCATGCCGGTCGGCTGCAACGCATCGCGCCCGGGCCCGTCGCCGCGCCAGAGCACCGGCAGGCCGGTACGCGCCCCGAGTGCCCCGATGAGGTCGTCGCCATCATGCGGACGAAGCCGGCCGGCGACGAAGGCGGGAAAGTGCGTGCGCTGGTCGAGACAGGTGAGGGCCAGGCCGGCGGTGGCGGTGATGCCGCTTGCCCGGAAACCGAGATCGGCCCGCAGCCGGGCTCCCAGAGCGTCGAGATCGAGCCAGGCAAAGCGCATCGCGCCCTGGAAATCGTTCGGCAGGTTGGTCGGATCGACGATGCCGCCGGGCGTCCCGGCCAGCGCGCCCTGCAACGGGCCGGCGCCGTGGCGGGTCAGGTAGGCGCGGGTGACGTAGACCACCGAGAGATGATCGATGTCGCCTTCCTGCGCCAGGCGCACGACATTGGCGAGGCCGGTGCGCGAGCGGGTGAGATGGGGATAGCCCGGCGCATCCTGGTCCAGCAGCAGGCCCTGGGCGCCTTCGAAGATGATCGCTCCGGCCGGCCGGTGTCCGGGGCGCACGGGATCGACGGCTTCGAGCAGCCGTTCGACGTCGAACAGCCAGCGGCGGATCACCTCGTCGCCGCGCAACAGCTCGCCCAGGGCGTTCTCCGGCGGTGCCAGCCCCAGCATGGCGAGCCGCCGCGGCACCCAGTGGTCACGGATCGCCCGTACCCGCGTGCGCAGCGCCCGGCGATCGCGCAGATCGTTCAGGCACAGCGCGAAACGCGGCCGGAGGCTGCGCTCGACCGCCTCGTTGAAACCGATGCCGCAGGAGCCGTGACGGCCGTCGCCGCGGGCCTCCTCCGCGATCTGGTTGATCAGCACGTCATGCGGCACCGCCACCGGCGCGCGCATGTCGGCATGCAGCCGGGGCCGCACGCCGAGGGCGGCCAGCCGGTCGAGCTCGCCACCCAGCAGCATCGGATGCAGCATGAAATAGCGGCTCAGCAGGGTTGCCGCTCCGGCGAAGGCGCCGGCCCCGACATGGTGGAAGACATGGCGCCGGCCGTCCGGTGCCACCACCGTGTGTCCGGCCTGGGCGCTCGCGTTGTACCGGATCACCAGGGCGTCGCCGCCGGCCTCGGCGGCCAGCCGGTCGACCGTGCGTCCCTTGCCTTCGTCGCCGTAGTTGGCGCCGATCACCACCTGTGCGCTTGTCATCTCGATCTCCTTGTCGTCCGGGGCGGCCGACGGGTCCGGCCGGCCGCCACGCCGCCGGTCAGAACCGCAGCACCGGGCCGTCGCCCCGGCCGTTGCCGGGGGTCAGGTTCGCCAGCGCGCCGGCGACCACCAGCGCGGTGTCGCCCGACCAGCTCGCGCTGACCTCGTCGACGTCGCGGCCCTCGTTGACCTCGATGGCCGAGACGATGACTTCGGAAAGGCGACGATGATCGGCGAGTTGCAGCACCCGCTGGCCCAGCACCCGGGTCCAGCTCCGGCGCACCTCCTCGGGCGCGCTCGCGGCGTAGTGACCTTCCTCGACGATGACGTGGAAGACCTCGTAGCCGCGCTCCGCCATCGCCAGCACGTCGGCCGTGGGCAGATCGCGCCGGGCCTCGTCGCCCAGCACCCTGCGGATGTGATCCGCCTCCAGCACCGGCGGGCAGGGTTCGTCGCCGACGGTGAACAGGTAGCCCTTGCGCCCGCGCTTCTCGAGACTGTCGGTGCTGGTGCGGGTGGCCGCGAAGTACCAGGGCAGGTTGTAGCTTTCGAAGCGGTTGCCGCCGCCGCCGCCCTCGATCCAGATGTCCCGGATCTGGTGGGCGACGGTGATGTCGGCCTCGAACTGGGTGACCTGCAGCGGGGCGTCGTCGCACCAGGCGTCACCGATCGCCATCGCCATCACATGGGGATCGCTGATCGGCCGGCGGGCCAGAACCTCCTCGAACAGCGGTTCCAGGCCCTCGCGCACCAGCATCTCGGCCAGCATGCCCATCGAGCCGGTCACGTCGACCGCCACGATCAGCGGCGTGGAGGCCGGGTTGAGATCGCTGTCGCGCGATTCGCGGCAGCGGATCCGGGTCGGATCGAGAGCCGGATCCATGCCGTGGGCGCGGAACAGTTCCGCGCGCGACTTGCCCCGCGTGCTGTGGGCATAGCGGCTCCAGGCCGCGGAATCCCATCGTGCGTGTCCCATGACGTCTGTCCTTTCCAAGTCGTTCAGGCGGGGTAGACCGCCTCGGCCCGCAGGTTCAGGCGAGCGAAGCGCGGCGGGCCGAAGCTCTCGCGCAGCGCCCGGGTCCAGTCGGCGTAGTCCTCGAGGGCGTCCGGCGGCGCCGGATCGGCCAGCCAGGCACGCATCGCCGCCGGCAGGGCGTGGCTGTCGCCGGCGATCTCGCGGCCGGTCAGGCGGATCAGCTCGCGATCGAGGCGGCCCTCGGCGCGTCCGTCCCGCCGCCAGCGGCTCGATGCCGCGGCGACGGTGCGCGCCGGGGCGGCGAGCAGCCGGGCGCCCTCGCCGACGGCGTAGCTCCAGCCGCCCAGCAGGGCGCCGGCATGGCGTTCGGGCGAGACGAACCAGGTTTCCGGCCCGATCGCGTTGTGGGCGAGGCCGGCCCAATCGAGGTAGCAGGCCAGGTGCAGCATGCCGCCCAGGATCCACGCCAGATGGCGGGGCGGCAGCCGGCCGCCGGCATGCGCCACCAGGTCGGCGAGACGCACCATGTCGGCCTGTTTCTCCAGCACCTGCACGCGTCCGCCGGGGGTCTCGAAGTCCGCCGCAAGGACCGGCAGGCGACCGCGCATCTCCCGTTGCATGCGCCGGTCGGCGAAGGCGAGGCCGGCGATCCGCCTTGCGGCATTGGCCGCCAGGTCGCCCTGCGCCGGGGCGTAAAGGAGGTGCAGGCAGGTCCGGGCGATCAGCATCTCGCCCAGTTCGAACGGCCGATGCGCCCGAAAGCGCAGCCTTCGGCGCCGGCAGTCGCAACCGCGCAGCCACAGGCTGTCGGCGCTCCGCCAGCGGCCCTCGGCGCGCCAGCGCTCGGCCGTCGCTTTCAGCGCGGCCAGCCGGGCGAACACGGCGGCGGCATCCGGCGCGGCGTTGCGGTCGGGATGCCAGCGCCGGACGAGCGCCTTCCAGCGATCGGCCGATGCCGCCGGATCTTCGGGAAACAGCAGGTCGGGCCGGTCTTCGGGAATGGCCAGCAGGCCGGGCGCGTCGTCGGGCGGCGCGGCGCTTGCGGGATGCGAGGGGCAACGGGTCATGCCGGTTATGTGGGTCATTAAATAGATAATTGCAAGATACAAATATCTAGAAACTATGCGGGCGGACCGATAGCCTCGTCGCCATGGCCTTCGAATCGCCGATCGCGACCGTGGACATCGTCCTGCTGACACTGGCGGAAGGGCGCCTGCAGGTCGCGCTCTATCCCCGTGCGGCCCCGCCCCACGCGGGTGTTCCGGCCCTGCCCGGCGGCTATGTCCATGTCGACGAGGACGCGGACGTCACGGCCACGGCGCGCCGGGTCCTGCACCAGAAAACTGCGCTCGACGAGCTCTACATGGAGCAGCTCGCGACCTTTTCCGGACCCTCCCGCGATCCCCGGGGCTGGTCCCTGTCCGTGGCGCATGTCGCATTGCTGCCTGCCGACCGGCTGCTATCCGGCAGCGACGACCTGCGCCTCACACCCGTCGATCCCCTGCCCCCGGGCCTGCCGTTCGATCATGCCGACATCCTGGCGGCGGCGCTCGAACGGGTGCGCCGGAAATCGGTCTATTCGACCCTGCCGAGCTGGCTGCTGGGCGCGGAATTCACCATCGCCGAGCTGCACGAGGTCTACCGCCTCGTGCTGGGCCTGGAGCGGCTGGACATGGCGGGTTTTCGCAAGAAGATCCTGGACCTGGGCGTGATCGAGCCGGTCGCGGGGCGCCAGCGCACCGGCACCCACCGGCCGGCCCAGCTCTACCGCCGGCGGTCGCCGGGCATCGCGCTGTTCGACCGCACGATCTGAGCGGTCCGGTTCTCGCTCAGCTCTCCCCGGCGTCGACCCCGAAACGACCTTCGGTGAGGAAGATCGGCGAGCGCTCGAGGTCGATGAAGGTCCTTTCGTCCGCCAGCATCTCGGCCCCGGCGGCGCGGCCGTCGTCGCTGCCGGTTGCCGCCCGCATCGCCTCCAGGCTCTCCCAGGTGACCACCGCGAGGCCGTCATAGGGTTCCGGGCCGCCGCGGCTCTGCGCCACCCGGTCGGCGATGCCGCCGTCAAGCGTGTGCAGCTGCCGGTAGCTGTGACAGCCCATGCGGGCGAAGTTGCGCTTCATCAACGGGCCGTGCCGTTCACGCCAGTAGCGCTGGAAGGCCTCGCGGTCGAGGTGCGGCTGCCGGCGCAGACAGAAGACCAGGGTGATCATCGGTTCATCCTCCCGCCCGGACGGTAGCATGCGCGCGCGGTTGCCGGCCGGGCGGGCAGGGGCTAGAGGGAAGATCCCGCCAACGACGATCGACATCGCCCCATGAAATATTTCGAAGACCTGTCCGTCGGGCAGGTGCTGGATCTCGGCCGCTACGAGGTCAGCGAGGCAGAGATCCTGGAATTCGGCCGCCGCTTCGATCCGCAGCCGATCCACACCGACCCGCAGAAGGCGCGCTCCAGCTTCTTCGGCGGGCTGATCGCCTCGGGCTGGCATACCTCGAGCATCCTGATGCGCCTGCTGGCCGACACCATCGCGCGCGAGCGCCTGGCCAGCGCCGGTTCGCCCGGCATCGAGCGCTGCAACTGGCTGGCGCCGGTGCGGCCTGGCGACGTGCTGTCTGGGCGCATGGAGATCGTCGGGGCCCGGGCCTCGCGCACCCGGCCCTTCGGCATTGTCGATGCGCGCAGCACGCTGACCAACCAGGACGGCACCCTGGTACTCGACATGCTGGGCAAGGGGCTCTACGGCCTGCGGCCCGCGGCGGAGGCGTCGGCATGAGCGGTCGCGAGGATCTGCGCCACTACGAGGACGTCCAGGTTGGCGAGAGCGCCGAATTCGGTCGCTACGAGGTCACGGCGGAAGAGATCCGCTGGTTCGCCGAACGCTACGATCCGCAACCCTTCCATCTCGACGAGGCTGCGGCGGCGCAGTCGATCTATGGCGGCCTGATCGCCTCGGGCTGGCATACCAGCGCGATGATGATGAACATGCTGTGCGCCCACAAGGTCGGGGACTCCGCCAGCATCGGTTCGCCCGGCTTTCGCGACCTCGCCTGGCTCAGGCCGGTGCGCGCGGGCGATGTCCTGCGGGTGCGCAGCGAATGCATCGAGAAGGCGCCGCATCCGCGCCGTCCGGACTGCGGTTTCGTAAACTACCGGACCGAAGTGGTGAACCAGCAGGACGAGGTCGTGCTGCGCGTCACCACCAGCGGCTTGTGGCGCCGCCGCCATGCCGGCTGACACCGCCGGCCTGCACGGTCGACAGGCGGGGAGAAAGCCTGCGACAGTGCGGCCCGCAAACAACAATGCGTGCCGGCCGCCGACCTGGCCGGGATGGAGCTCAGGGAGGAAAAGATGGGACAGGATCTGAGACTGACGGCCAGCGACGGCCATGAATTCGGGGCCTACCGGGCCGATCCGGCGGGCGGCGCCAAGGGCGGCATTGTCGTGCTGCAGGAGATTTTCGGCGTCAACATCCATATCCGCGAGGTCTGCGACGGCTTTGCCGCGGACGGCTATCTCGCCATCGCGCCCTCGCTCTACGACCGCTCGTCACGGCCCGGCATCCAGCTCGGCTACACCCCCGAGGACATCGCCGTGGGTCGCGACCTGCGCGGCGACTTCACCGAGGCCGCGGCGATGCTCGACGTCGAGGCCGCCGCCGCGGTCGCCCGCGCCGAGGGCCTGAAGGTCGGCACGGTGGGCTATTGCTGGGGCGGCACGATCAGCTTCCTCTCGGGCTGCCGCCTCGATGTGCAGGGATCGGTGGTCTACTACGGCGGCCAGATCATTCCGTTCAAGGACGAGAAAGCCGGGTGCCCGATGCTGATGCATTTCGGCGAGCACGATCAGGGCATCCCGCTGAGCGACGTCGAGCAGATCAAGGCGGCGCAGCCGCAGGCCGACGTGCACATCTACGACGCCGATCACGGCTTCAACTGCGATCACCGCGGCAGCTACAACGAGGCCGCGGCCCGCACCGCCCGGGAACGCACGATGGCCTTCTTCGCCGCCAATCTCGGCGGCTGAACGACGTTCCGGCCTGATGACGGGGCGGCGCTGCGAGGCCGCCCCGTTGTTTTGTTATTGACAATCATTCGCATCAGTAGCCATATACATCCTCGGAACGCGCCAACACGCCGAAGGTCCCGACACGATGTATGTCTGCATCTGCAATGCGCTCTGCGACCGGTCGATCCGGCAGGTGCTGGATTCCGGCGTCCGGCAGGTCTCCGAGGTGCATGGCGCGCTGGGTTGCGAAACGCAGTGCGGTCGCTGCCTGCCGACCATCGCCGACATGATGGACGAGCACGTGAACGGCGCCCCGCTGGCGGCCGAATAGGCGGAGAACGGCCCTTCACGTTTCCGTGAAATCAGGCCATTTTCGACGGAAAACCGGGAAAAACAGGCAGGGCAGGTGCGAGTGAAAAGCACTCGCAATCATCGTTCTTGTTGGCCTGCCCGAGCCGTGCCAATGCTCGAGGCGACAATGAATCCGTGCACGCGCATCAGGGGAGACGGGCCATGAAGGGCAACGCCAAGGTCATCAAGCATCTGAACAAGATCCTGTTCAACGAGCTGACGGCCATCAACCAGTACTTCCTGCATGCCCGGATGCTGAAGGACTGGGGGCTGAAGGAACTGGGCGAGTACGAGTACCACGAGTCGATCGACGAGATGAAACACGCCGACAGGCTCGTCGAGCGCATCCTGTTTCTC
>JBGTSP010000231.1:0-7224 GCA_041940205.1 Alphaproteobacteria bacterium | reverse complement strand
CCGGACGACTCGATCTGGCCGGAATAGATCGGCGCCCGGTCGAGATTGTCCCGGATCAGCGCGTGCACCCGGGAGTTGGTATGGGTGATATGGCAAAAGACCCCGGGGTTCCGGAGACGGCCGCCGAGGAACGAGAACGGTGTCGGCGGGTCGTCGCCGGGCTGCCGGTCGAGCCCCGCCCAGTCGATCGTCCGTCCGTCGAGCCGCGGGGGTGTCCCGGTCTTCAGACGGCCGAGCCGGAGACCGAGGGAATAAAGCCTTTCGGCCAGCGCCACCGCGGGCGCCTCGCCCAGGCGCCCGGCCGACTGCCGTTTCTCGCCGCAATGAATGACGCCGCGCAGGAAGGTCCCGGTGGTCAGAACGACCGCGCCGGCCCGGATGGTTTCGCCGGCGGCCGTGGTCACGCCGGCGATCCGACCGGCTTCCTCGAGCAGGTCCTCGACCGCGCCGGCCTCCAGGTCGAGATTGGCCTGGGCCCGCAGGGCCGCCTGCATCGCCGCCCGGTAGCGCCGCCGGTCCGCCTGGGCCCGCGGGCCCCGCACCGCCGGTCCCTTGCGCCGGTTGAGCAGACGGAACTGGATTCCGGCAGCGTCGGCCACCCGGCCCATCACGCCGTCCAGCGCATCGATCTCGCGCACCAGGTGACCCTTGCCGAGACCGCCGATGGCCGGATTGCAGGACATCGTACCCACGGTCTCGAGGCTGTGGGTCAGCAACAGCGTGCGGGCACCCAGGCGCGCGGCCGCGGCCGCGGCCTCGCAACCGGCATGACCGCCACCGATCACGATGACATCGTAACGTCGCATGCCGGCTTAATGGGTCCCGGGTGACGGGGAGTCAAGACACGGCAGCGATGTTTCACGTGAAACATCGCCCTGCGTGGCCTCGCGGCTACTTGCCGATGCAGAACTCGCGAAACAGGCGGTCCAGGACATCCTCGACATCGAGGCGGCCGGTCAGGCGCCCCAGCGCCCGGGCGGCGCGACGCAGTTCCTCGGCGCCGAGATCCAGCGCGGTCTGCTCCAGGGCCGCCTGCAGCGCCGCCCGGCTCTCGGCCACGAGCGCCGCATGCCGTGCCCGGGTCGGCAGAACCGCTTCATCCCCGACGGCAAGCGCCGCCACCCGTTGCGTGAGCAACGCGAGCAGTTGATCGATCCCCTGGCCGGTGCGGGCGGAGCCGGACAGAACCCGATCTGCCGGCGGTGGCGACCAGGCCGGGCCGGGCCCTAGATCCGCCTTGTTCAGGAACACGAGGCCTCCCCGGGCCAGGGAAACCAGCTCCGCATCCGGAGCCGGGCCCGTGCGATCGAGCACCACCAGACGCAGATCCGCATCCTGCGACCAGGCCCGGGCGCGGCGGACGCCCTCCTCCTCGATCTCGCCGGACGCCGCGCGCAATCCCGCGGTGTCCGCAAGCAGCACCGCGATGCCCCCCAGGTCGAGGCGAACCTCGACGATGTCCCGGGTCGTTCCCGCCTCGGCGGAGACGATCGCCGCATCCCGGCCGGCCAGGGCATTGAGCAGGCTCGACTTGCCGGCATTGGGAGGGCCCAGAAGGGCCACGCGAACACCGTCGCGAATGGCCCGGGCCCCGGCGCCGGCCGCGAGATGCGCCTCCATCGCGGCGATCAGCGGCACCAGACGGGTCCTGGCCACCGCATCGAGATCCTCCGGCAGATCCTCATCCGCGAAGTCGATCGCCGCCTCCAGATCCGCCAGTGCCCGAAGAAGGATCTCCCGCCAGTCGTCATACAGCGCGCCAAGCGCACCGTCGGCCTGTCGCAGGGCCTGCCTGCGCTGGGCCTCGGTCTCCGCCTCGATCAGATCCGACAGGCCCTCCACCTGGGTCAGGTCGAGCCGCCCGTTCAGAAAGGCCCGCCGGGTGAACTCGCCGGCCTCGGCCGGCCGCACCCCGGGATGGCCGCAGAGGATCGCCAGCAACCGCCGGACCACCGCCGGGCTGCCGTGTACCTGGAACTCCGCGCAATCCTCGCCGGTGAAGCTGCCCGGGGCCGGAAACCAGAGCACCAGGCCCCGGTCGAGCGGAACCGGCGACCCGGGATCGTGCAACAGGGCATACCGCGCATGACGGGCGGGCGGCAGCGGGCCCTGAAGGAGTCCCATGGTACAGGTGGCGGCCGCGGGTCCGCTGACGCGGACAACCGCAACCCCGGCACGGCCCGCACCGCTGCTCAGCGCACAGATGGTATCGGAGTCCGACATCGCGGAATCGATTCACCGGGTACCGGTTTTGCGGGTCCTACTTGGAGTCGGACTCCGGCCTGCCGCCGCCCGACAGGGTCGACCAGAACATCTTCTGCATCTGCTCCAGACCCTGCATCCCCATCGGCATCCAGAGCCTGGCGAGCTGCTCGACATCGGCGCCCTCGCCGAGGCTCCGGACCCGGTCCATCACCGCTTCGGTCAGCGCGGCATGGATCGGTGCGGGATCGGGAAGACCGAGAAACGTCCGGGCCTCTTCCGGCGTGCAGTCGATATCAATGCTGATTTTCATCGCGGGCTGGTCCCATGCTAGGCTGGCGCCAGAGTAGGTCAGGCGCGGAACAGGGTAAACGGCTACATGCACACCAACGCCCTGGGCGAGGAAACCAGCCCCTATCTCCGCCAGCATCGCGACAATCCCGTGCACTGGCAGCCCTGGTCGGCCGCGGCCTTCGCGGCGGCGCGCGAGACCGACCGGCCGGTGCTGCTGTCGGTCGGCTATGCCGCCTGCCACTGGTGCCATGTCATGGCGCACGAAAGCTTCGAGGACCCGGCGATCGCCGGCGTGATGAACGAGCTGTTCGTCAACATCAAGGTCGACCGCGAGGAGCGCCCGGATGTCGACGCGCTCTACCAGAACGCCCTGGCCCTGACCGGCCAGCAGGGCGGCTGGCCCCTGACCATGTTCCTCACGCCCGAGGGCGAGCCCTTCTGGGGCGGCACCTACTTTCCCTCGACCCCCCGGTATGGCCGGCCGGGCTTCCCGGACCTGCTGCGCCAGGTGGCCCAAGTCTACCATGGTGACAAGGCTTCGGTCGCCAAGAACACGAAGGCCCTACGCGAGGCCCTGGAGTCTCTCAACCGTCTTGCCGCGCCTGAAGCCGGAAGCCCGGCCTACGGCCTCGACCTGCTCGATCGCATGGCCGACCGGATCGTCGCCAGCGCCGACACGGAACATGGCGGCCTGGGCGGCGCGCCCAAGTTTCCGCAGGCCTACGCCTTCGAGTTTCTCTGGCGGGCCTGGCTGCGCACGGCCGACACCCGCCATCGCGACGCCGTCCGCACGGCCCTGCTGCACATGTGCCAGGGCGGCCTGTACGACCATCTGGGCGGCGGCTTCGCGCGCTACGCCACGGACGAGGCCTGGCTGGTGCCGCACTTCGAGAAGATGCTCTACGACAACGCCCAGCTGCTGCTGCTGGCGACCCAGGTCTGGCAGGCCGACCGGGATCCGCTGCTGGCGCAGCGGGTGCGGGAGACCGCGGACTGGCTGCTCGACGAGATGCGGGTCGAGGGCGGCGGTTTCGCCTCCTCGCTGGATGCCGACTCGGAGGGCGAGGAGGGCCGCTACTATGTCTGGGATGCGGCGGAGATTTCCCGGTTGCTGGGCGAGGACGCGGCCCTGTTCGCCGAGGTCTACGACGTCTCTCCCGACGGCAACTGGGAGGGCCGCACGATCCTCAACCGCCTGGGCGCGAGCTTCACCCTGCGCAGCGATGCGGAGGAGGACCGGCTTGCCGTCCTTCGCGGCCACCTCAAACAGGCCCGCGACGCGCGGATCCGCCCCGGCTGGGACGACAAGGTCCTGGCCGACTGGAACGGCCTGACGATCACCGCCCTCGCCGAGGCCGGGGCGGTGTTCGGCGAGCCGCGCTGGATCGACGCCGCCGTCGAGGCCTACCGTTTCGTCTGTACCCGCATGGGCGACGGCGAGCGGCTGTGGCACAGCCATCGCGACGGCCGGTCCCAGCATCACGGTCTGCTCGACGACTATGCCCAGATGGCCCGCGCCGCCCTGCGACTGCACGAACTGGGCGCCGCGCCCGACGCCCTTGAGCGGGCCCGGGCCTGGTGCGCGCTCGCCGAAGCGGACTTCGCCTCGCCCGACGGCGCCTACTTCCAGACCAGCCGCCATGTCGACGATCTCCTGGTCCGCCAGTGCCAGGCCTTCGACAACGCCCTGCCTTCCGGCAACGGCACCATGGTCGGTGTCCTGCACAGGCTCGCCGTCCATACCGGCGAGCCGGCGTACCACGAGCGCGCCCTGCGGCTGGCCGAAGCCTTCCGTTCCACGGTGATGCAGAACTTCTTCCCCGCGACCACCCTGCTCAACGGGATCGAGGACCTGCTGTCCGGAACGCTGGTCGTGCTGGTCGCCGAGGCCGACGACCCCGCGGTCCCGGCCCTGCGGCAAGCGGTGCTGTCGGTGTCCCGCCCGACCCGGGTGCTGCAGCAGGTGGCGCCGGGCACCGAATTGCCGGCGACCCATCCGGCCGCCGCTGCCGCGGCGCATGCGCCGGCACCCTCGGTGCTGGTCTGCGAGGGCCAGACCTGCTCGCTGCCGCTGCGCGATCCCGAAGCCGTCACGCAGCATCTGCGCCGGCCGGCCGGGACGCCGGCCGGACCCGTCTCGTGAGCCAGAGATCCTGCCACTCGCCGGTCGGCGACCTCACAGTCAGCGAGGCCGACGGGGCGATCGTCGCCCTCGACTGGGGCTGGGGCCGCGACCAGGACGACACGCCGTTGCTGCGCCGGGCGATCGCGCAACTCGAGGCCTATTTCGATGGCGAGCGCGCGCCGTTCGACCTGCCCTTGGCGCCGGCGGGAACGGCATTCGAACGGCAGGTCTGGGCCTACATGTCGGATATCCCCTCGGGCGAGGTCCGGACCTATGGCGACTGTGCCCGCGCCATCGGCTCGGTCGCCAGGGCCGTCGGCCAGGCCTGCGGCAGCAATCCGATCCCGGTAATCATTCCCTGTCACCGGATCGTCGCCGCAAGCGGCCTGGGCGGCTATTCGGGCGACGGCGGCGTGGCCGCGAAGCAGGCCCTGCTGCGTCTCGAGGGCGCATCCATCGCGGCACCCGATCTGTTCGACCATGCCGGTGGTACGACCTGAAAACAGGTATAGGAATACATGACTCAATAGGCCCTACAACGAGTCATACCGAGAACGTCCTCCCGGGTGCCGGACCTCAGGCCACCGCGCCGTCCCATTGGCGGATAAACGCACCGACGGCGCCGCGCGGTTTGCCGGGCACGCCGTTCGACGGCGTGCCGATATAGACGAACCCGACCAGCTCGTCCTTGTCCTCCAGGCCAAGCGCCCGCTTTATGAACGGGTCATGGGCGTGCTTGCCGGTCAGGACAATGGCGCCGTAGCCGCGCACATGCAGCGCGTTCAGCACGTTCTGCATGCCCATGCCGGCGGTCACGATCTGCTCCACCGCCGGCGTCTTGGGATGATCGGGCACGACCGACGCCCACAGCGCGACGATCAGCGGCGCCCGCAGGGGCCGTCCCCGCTCCTTCTCCCGGGCCGCCGCATCGGCGGCCGGCTCGCGGCGCAACAGGGCCTGTTCGAACAGATCGCCCAGACGCAGGCGTTCCTCGCCGCGGATCACCGTGAAGCGGATGGGATGCAGCAGGGCGTGATCGGGCACGCTCATCGCGGTCTGCAGGATCTCCTCGAGCTCGCCGTCCCGCGGGGCGGGTTCCACGAGCTGGGCGGGCGGGGTCGAGGCCCGCGAAACAAGGCACGTCCAGGCGTCCATCGGTTTCCTCGTCTCCTGTCGGACAGGGCGGCGCGAGTGTGGCAGAGCATCGCCGGCCCCGCCAGTGCCGCCGCGGCGGAAGGGACCGCAGCATTTGACCTTTCGATGACACGGGCGATGCCTCTAGACTTCGCCGTTTGCATCTGCAGGCCGCGTATCGCGTCGACGCGGCCGGCATTCCCCGCGACCGGCGTCCCGGCCTGGGCCGTCCGCCCGCAAGGGCACCCCTTCCATTGTCAGGAGAAACACCATGCAAGTGAAAGCCGTTCAGTTCGACAAGCCGGGCGGTCCGAGCGTGATGAAGTGGCGCGACGTCGAACTGGGCCGCCCCCGCAAGGGAGAGGCTCTGGTCCGCCACACCGCGATCGGTCTGAACTACATCGACACCTATCACCGCAGCGGTCTGTATCCGTTGCCGCTGCCCAGCGGGGTCGGACTGGAGGCCTGCGGTGTGGTCGAGGCGGTGGGTGCCGGGGTGGACTGGGTCAAGCCGGGCGACCGCGTGGCCTATGCCGGCGGCCCGCCGGGCGCCTATGCCGAGGCCCGGGTGATGCCGGCGCACGTGCTGGTGAAGGTGCCCGCCGGAATCAGCGACGAGCAGGCCGCCTCGATGATGCTGAAGGGCATGACCACGGAATACCTGATCCGCCGGACCTACCGGGTGAAGAAGGGCGAGACCGTGCTGTTTCATGCGGCCGCCGGCGGTGTCGGCCTGATCGCGGGCCAGTGGCTCAAGGCTCTCGGCGTCACCGCGATCGGCACGGCGGGTTCAAAGGCCAAGTGCGCGCTCGCCAAGCGCAACGGCTATGCCCACGTGATCGACTACTCGAAGAAGGACTTCGTCAAGGAGGTCGCGCGCCTGACGAAAAAACAGGGCGTGCCGGTGGTCTATGACAGCGTCGGCAAGTCGACCTGGGAGGGCTCGCTCGCCTGCCTCGCCCCGCGCGGCCTGATGGTCTCGTTCGGCAACGCCTCGGGCGCGGTCGATCCGGTGCCGCCGGGCAGCCTCGCGGCGGCCGGCTCGATCTACCTCACCCGGCCGACCCTGATGACCTATACCGCCCAGCGCAAGGACCTGGAGGCTTCGGCCCGGGCCCTGTTCCAGGTGGTGCGCAAGGGGGATGTCGCCATCCACGTCAACCAGACCTATGCCCTCAAGGACGCCAAGCAGGCGCACAAGGACCTGGAGAGCCGCAAGACCACCGGATCGACCGTCCTGCTGCCCTGAGGCGGCGGCCGGCGGCCGACACGAAAAAGCCCCGGACGCGGATGGCGTCCGGGGCTCTTTTTTTCAGGGCCGCCGCGGCCGCGTGTCAGGTGTTCATGCTGTCGAAGAATTCGCCGTTGTTCTTGGTGTCCTTCATCTTGCCGATGAGGAACTCCATCGCGTCGACCACACCCATCGGGTTCAGGATACGGCGCAGCACCCACATCTTCGTCAGCGCTTC
>JBGTSP010000230.1:0-7283 GCA_041940205.1 Alphaproteobacteria bacterium | reverse complement strand
ACGTGCGCCATCGCGAGGCGGTCTACCGCACCATGGGCGAATACCTGCAGGATGTGCATCCCGTCTCCACCGGCCTCGTCGTCAACGCGCTGGCCCGGCCGGAATGGCTGGTGGAAATCGACGCCACCGCCGTGATCCCGGACTGACGGGCGGCGGGCCGCACGGACACAACCTCCCAAGGAGATCCCGCATGACCTTCTCCCTCGTGGCCCGCTGCGCCGAGACCGGCATGTTCGGCGTGGCGATCTCGTCCTCCTCGCCGGCCGTCGCCGCGCGCTGCTCGCACGCCCGCGCCGGCGTCGGCGCTGTGGCCTCGCAGAACATCACAGACCCGGCGCTGGGGTCGCTCGCCCTCGACCTGATGGCCGACGGTCTCGATGCCACAGCCGCGATCGCCGAGGTGAAGCGGCGCGGCCGTTTCATCGACTACCGCCAGGTGCTCGCCGTCGACGCGGCCGGCCGCACCGCCATCCATTCCGGCGCCAACGCGCTTGGAATCTGGACTCAGGCGCAGGCCGACAACGTCGCCTCGGGAGGCAATTTGCTGGCCAACGAGGGCGTGCCGCAGGCGATTGTTGATGCCTTCCTGGGCTCGGCCGGCCATCTCGGCGACCGCCTGGTGGCCGCCCTGCGCGCCGGTCTCGCGGCCGGCGGGGAAGCGGGTCCGGTGCATTCGGCCGGCCTCAAGCTGGTCGACAAGGTGGCCTGGCCGGTCGCCGACCTGCGCTGCGACTGGAGCGCGGAGGCCTGCCCGATCGAGGCCGTGGCCGAGGCCTGGAGCGTGTACAAACCGCAGCTCGATGCCTATGTCCAGCGAGCGCTCGATCCGCGCGAGGCGCCCTCCTACGGCGTCGCCGGGGATCCGTGATACCGCCCGCCCGCAAGAGAGACCCCCCATGAGCCTTTCCAGACGCCCGATCCTGCGTGCCGCCCTCGCCCTGGCGGTCGGGAGCCTCCTGCCCGCACAGGCCCCGGCCGGCGACGGCGCGACGACCGGTGCGCACGCCTTCGCCTTCACCGCCATCGAGGGCCATCCCCTGCCCCTCGAACAGTTCCGCGGCAAGGCGGTGCTGCTGGTCAACACCGCCTCGCAGTGCGGCTTCACCCATCAGTACGAGACCCTGCAGGCCGTCTGGGCGCGCTATCGGGACCGCGGCCTCGTGGTGCTCGGCGTGCCCTCGAACGATTTCGGCGGCCAGGAGCCGGGCAGCGAGAAGGAGATCAAGCAGTTCTGCGAGCTCACCTACGGTCTCGACTTCCCGCTCACCACCAAGGAGCATGTCCGCGGCCCCGACGCCCACCCCTTCTATCGCTGGGCCCGCGAACAGCTGGGCGAGGCCGCCGCGCCGCAGTGGAACTTCCACAAGTACCTGATCGCGCCCGACGGCCGGCTGGTCGCCTGGTTCTCCACCCCGACCCCGCCGAACGCCGGGCGCGTCCTGCGGGCGATCGAGGCGCACCTGCCGCGCCCGGGCGCGGATTCGGGATGATCCTGCCTGGCCCGGCGGCGGGCGCCTGGACGGCCGCCCTGCTGACGGTATCGGGCATCGCCATGCCGGCGGGCAACGAGGATGCCGCGTTCGTCGGCACATGGGGCGTTGATGCCGCCCAGTGCGCCACGCCGCAGGACCTGCCGAACGCGCCGATCGTGATGACCCGCCGGGGATACGACAGGCACGAAACCCATTGCCGGTTCCAGCGGACAGACAGAACCTCGGGCGGCTGGAGCGTGCACGCGACCTGCCTGGTGGAGGGCGCCGGGATGGAGGTTCGCTTCCGCCTTGAACGTTCCGGGCCGGACCTCGTCATCACCGAGGACGGGCACGCGAGACGGCTCAGGCGATGCTGACCGGACGGTCCTGCCGCGCCGGGGCCGTCCGCGCGGCGGTTCAGTCCTCGGGCCGCAGAGGTCCCTCGAAGTCCATGCACACCAGGATCATGTCCGCGTCGGGCCCTGTGCCGACCAGCGGCAGATGCACCGCCTGGAACTGCCTGTAGGCAAGGCGCAGGTACCGGAAGTCCCCCTCCAGGAAGACCGGCCGCCGCGATTGCAGCGACTGGCGGTACAGCGCCAGCAGCCGTTCCAGCACGGGCTCCTCGTAGAGTTCGCGAAAACGACAACCGGTCATGTCCCGGCCGAGCCGCTCCGTGATCTTGGTGCCGATGAGCCGCCATGTGAAATCGCGCCGCTCGCGATCGGTGTCGACCAGCGCTATCCAGCCGAGCCAGCGGGCGAGGTCGCAGAAGTCGAAGTCCCGGCGTCGGGGCAGGGCCTCGCCACGACACAGGCCGGCCCAGAAATCCCGGATCGAGCCAAGCCGGCTCTCGGGGCCGAACGTGTCCGCGACCACTCTCAGGTTGAGGGGCGGGACCGGATCGGCTTCCACGGCTTGCAGGGACATGGGAACGGCTCGGCTTCTGTGGAAGCTGTAGAGTTTATGCTATTTTATATAAAATACAATTCAAATTTCCCCTGCTATCGCGACATCGGCGTCCTTCAGCGGTCCACGCCGGGCCGGCCGTTGTGCGCTGTCGCGACCTGCAGCATCGCGGAATCGTCCTGATCGCCGACGCTCTCGCTGGCGAGGCGGTACCAGGCGTGCGCGGTCTCGCCGATCGCCATGCCGGCGTCCAGCGCCGAGGCCATGGCGAGACAATAGCGGGAATCCTTCTCCCTCAGCCCGATGGCAAGGCCGAACGTGTCGGCCAGCCGGCCTTCCGCCATCGGCCGGATCATCCGCCTCGTGTGCGGCGAGGCGCAGGGCCCGCTTTCCACGGCGGCGACCAGCGTTTCCGGATCGAGTTCGAGCCGGTGCGCCAGGTGCACCGCCTCGGCGATCGCGGCGACATGCACGGCGCCCAGCAGGTTGTTGATCAGCTTGAACGCCGTGCCGGTGCCGACAGCGCCGAAATGCAGCACCTGGGCCGAGATCGCCGCCAGCAACGGGCGCGCCCGTTCCAGGTCGTCCACCGCCGCGCCGACCAGCAACACCAGTTCGCCCGCCTCGGCCGCGGCCGGCATGCCGTTCACGGGACAGTCCAGGAAGCGGCATCCGCGCGCCGCGGCGGCATCCGCCAGCCGCCGGACGAAGCCGTGGCTGATCGTGCTGCACTCGATCGCCAGCGTACCGGACCCGGACGCCGACAGCGCGCCGTCCGCGGCGAGCCAGACCCGTTCCGAGGCCGCATCGTCGGCGACCGAGGAGAAGATCGCCTCGGCGCCGTCGGCCGCCGCCGCCGGGGTGGCGGAAAGCGCCGCGCCCTTCGCCACCAGCGCCGCCGCCTTCTCCGGCGAGCGATTCCAGACCCGGACCTCGTGACCGGCCGCCAGCAGGTTCGCGGCCATGCCGCTGCCCATCTGTCCGGTTCCCAGAAAAGCGATCGTGGCCATGGCAGGTTCCTTTCCCTCGGTGATCGTCCGGCAGGATACGACAGGCGCGCACGGGTTCAGAGAAAGGTGACGTCGGTCTCCAGGCCCATCAGGATGCGGCCCGTCAGCTCCAGCGTCGGCGGCGCCACCATCATGTGCTGGGTGGCGGCGTAGGCGTCGCGGAAGCGGCGCTGCAGGGGCGAGGACAGGAACAGGCTGGAGCCGCCGCCCAGTTCGTACATGCGCCGGCAGACATCGGCGGCGGCATGGGTGGCGTGCGTGCAGGCAAGGCGGACATGGCAGCGCGCCTCGATCGAGATCGCGCCGTCGCGCCGCGCCTCCTCCCACGCGGTCTCGATGCTGTCGGCGAGATAGGCGCGCGCCGAACGCAGCCTTGCGTCGGCCTTCGCCATCGCGATCTGGGCATGTGCCCGCTGCGCCAGGGCCCGGCGCGTGCCCTGCGGGGTCTTGCCGCCGGCCAGGGACACGAGATCGTCGATCGCGGCCCGGGCGTTTCCCAGCGCGACCGCGGCGATGCCGACCGCCAGCAGGCCGAAACTGGGAAAGACGAACAGCGGACCACCCGTGCGCTGCCGGTCGGTGACGAGCGAGACCGAATGGCGGCGGGGAATGCGCAGGTCCTTTACCGTCATCGAACCGCTGCCGGTGCCGGCCAGGCCGCTGACATGCCAGTCGTCGCCCAGCGTCGCTTCGGAGGCCGGAAACAGGGTCTGGCGGGCATCGGGAATGCCGTTGGCTAGGCTCTGCGCCACGCCGTCGACATGCACGACCGCGCCGCCGGTCAGCCAGGTGCAGTTGGGACTGTTCGAGGCCCACATCCAGGTGCCGTTGAGGATGAAGTCCTCGCCGTCGACATCGGCCCGGCCCGAAGGCGCGAAGACACCGCCGTGCACCGCCTTCGGATCGCCGTAGAGTGCCTGGGCCACCTCGGGCTCGAGAAAGGCCGACTTGATGCCCGTCGATGCCGAGACCATGACGCACCAGCCCGTCGAAGCGTCGGCCCGGGCGACAATCTCCAGGGTCTCGGCATAGTCCCGGGGCGAAACCTCCGCGCCGCCGATCGCCTTAGGCAGCAGCATGCGCAGCAGGCCGGTGGCGGCCAGTCTTTCGTGCAGGTCCGCCGGGACCCGCCGGGCCTGCTCGATCTCGCCCGCGCGCGCGGCGATCTCCGGCGCCAGCGCCCGCGCCGCATCCCGCATGTCAGCCATTGCCCCGTTCCTCCCCGCCGTTCCGCGCCCCCGCCTCGGCATCCGGGCACATGCGGACGATGTGACGGCCGAAATCCCGGCCCTCGAAGACGTCACGGAAGGCGCCGGGCGCCGCCGCCACGCCGTCGTGGAAGACCTCGCGATAGACCAGTGCGCCCTCCCGCAGCCAGGCGGCGAGCCTTGCCTGGGCCGCGGCGAAATCCTTCAGGTCGTCGAACACAACGAATCCCTCCATGCGGACCCGGTGGGTGATGAAGGGGCGGGTATTGAGGATGCCGTGCACCGCGTCCTTCGGCAGGTTGTAGTCCCCGACCTGGCCCGAGACGACGATGCGTCCGTTTATGGCCATCGCCGGCAGGATCGCATCCACGCTGGCATTGCCGACATTGTCGAACAGGATGTCGACGCCGTCGGGACAGTGGCGGGCGATGGCGGCGGCGAGATCGGGTTCGGCCTTGCGGTCGATCACCGCTTCGATGCCGGCGCTTTCCCGGAGCCAGCGGCACTTTTCCGCGCCGCCGGCGATCGCGACCACGCGGCAGTCCAGGTTGCGGGCGATCTGCGCCGCGCTCGCCCCCACCATGCCGGCGGCCGAGGTGACGACCACAGTCTTGCCCGCCGCGATCTCGCCGACCCGGGTCAGGCCGAAATAGGCCGTCAGGCCGGGCACGCCGAGAATGCCGATCCAGACGCTCGCCGGCAGGTCGCGGTCCTCGATCCTTGCCAGGTAGCCGCGGCCGTTCGAGAGGCCCGCCTCGGTCCAGCCCAGTGTGCAGGCCACCAGGTCGCCGTCGCGATAGCGCGGATGGCGCGAGCGCACGACCTCGCCGACATTGAAGGCGCCCACCGTGTCGCCCGGCGCCAGCGGCGCCCGGTAGGCCGGCCCCGGCGACAGCCGCGAGCGGGTGCCGGGATCGATCGAGGCATAGAGGGTGCGGATCAGCATCTCGCCCTCGCCCGGCTCGGGCAGGGGCGCGGTCTCGAGCGCGAAATCCTCCGCCGAGGGCAGGCCCTCGATGTGTCGCTTCAGGACAATGCGGCGGTAGCTGTCGGACATCGGCGGTTTTCCTCCCGGCAGACGCGGAGTCTACAGGGCCCTCCCGGTCGGCGAGACCGCTTTCTCCCACCGCACCGGCGCTGTCTCTAGCCGAGCGCCCGATCGATGCGGGCCCACACCGCCTCGAGATCGGCCAACGGATTCGCCGCCACCTGGCGCACCCAGGGCGCGCCGTCGATCGCGGTTTCCGAGGCGGTCCGGCCCAGCGCGGCGATCACGGCCTGCGTGCGGGTCCCGTCGGCGGGGCGCCAGGCGAGGACCGCCGTTTCCGGGGACTGGCGCAGGAGCGCCCGCGGGTCATCCCCAAGCCGGGCGGCGAGCGCGTCCGACAGCGCAACGCAGCCCTCGATCCGTTCGGCCAGCCCGCGCCGCCCCCAGGCGATCAGCGTTCCCAGCAGCGCGACGCCGGCCGCCCCGCGCGAGCCCTGCACGCCGACATTGGGCGCGGCGAGATAGGCGCCGCCGAAACTCACCGCCTGCTGCGCGCCGGCGTCGGCGAACAGGACAAGCGCGGACTCCTTCGGCTGGAACAGCCACTTGTGGGCGGAGACCGCCACGCTGTCCGCCCGCGCGATTCCGTCCAGGCGGGCCGCGTGCCGGGTCAGGCGCAGCGGCCCGGCCCAGGCGGCGTCGACATGCACCCAGGCCGCGCCGCCGGCCCGCGCCTGTTCGGCGAGCGACAGGTCATCGAGCGCGCCGCGCCCGGTGGTGCCCGCCGTCAGCACCAGCGCCGCGCCGGCGAGCGTCGGCAGGCGCGCGGCGTCGAGCCGGCCCGCCTCGTCCACGGGCACGCTCTCGCAGGGCATGCCGAGGATGCGGGCGCTCTTGGCAACCGAGACATGGGCCTCGGCAGAGGCAACAACGCGGGTCGCGCCGTGTTCCCGGGCGCACCAGAGCGACGTGAGGTTGGCGAGGGTCGAGCCCGCGCACATGTGCCCGCCACCCATGCCGAAGAAGGGCCGCAGCCAGTCGACGGCCCGGCGCTCGGCCGCGGTGGCGAAGGGCGACAGGTCGGGGTGCAGCAGGTTCTGGTTGTGGGCCGCGTTCAGCCCGGCCAGCCGCGCGGCGATCGCCGGCGGCGGCGGGTCCATGTGGGCCAGCGCGTCGGCGGCGCCCAGGTCGGCCGAACGCGTCCGCACCGCCGCCTCAAGCAGCGCGAACGCGGCCTCCTCCCCCAGACCGTCCACGGGAAAGTCGCCGGGCAGATCGTCTGTCGGGTCCGTCACGTCTCACGCACCGCCGGCACGGACCCGGCGGGAGTTTCGCCGGCGCCCGCCGCCGATCGGGTCATCCCCCGCCGGCCGCCTAGCGGAACGCCAGGCCGTCATAGGTGCCGGCCTTCCGCCAGCCGTCGAGATAGCTGAAATAGGCCATCGGCCCCAGCGGGTAGCCGACGAACAGGCCCGCCTTCGGGTTGGGCTGGCCCTCGTTGTTGTAATAGCCCGGCGTGCAGTCGGGCGAACCGATCAGGCTCGGCGGTGCGGTCAGCAGCAGGTCGATCCAGGCCTTCTCGGCTTCCTCGGTGACGTCCACCTCGTTGAAGCCGTTCGCCCGCATGTGCGCCACGATCTGCGCGATGGTCTTCGCCGATTCCGTCAGGTTGTGCGGCACGTTGGAGATCAGGTTG
>JBGTSP010000229.1:0-7299 GCA_041940205.1 Alphaproteobacteria bacterium | reverse complement strand
GTCGAGCAGGGCGCGGTGCTGTCGATGGGTGTCTTCATCGGCGCCTCGACCAAGATCGTCGACCGCAAGACCGGCGCGATCCACATGGGCCGGGTGCCGGCCTACTCGGTCGTGGTGCCCGGCAGCCTGCCCGACCCGAACGGCGGGCCCAGCCTGTACTGTGCGGTGATCGTCAAGACCGTCGACGCCCAGACCCGGGCCAAGACCTCGATCAACGAACTGCTGCGCGACTAGGCCGGCGATGACCCAGGCGGCGGCTGTCACCGCAGACGATCCGCTGGCCCTGGCCCGGTCGCTGATTCGCTGCGCCAGCGTCACCCCGGTCGAGGGCGGCGCGCTGGACCTGCTGCAGGCCCGGCTCGAGGCACTGGGATTTGTCTGCCATCGCCTGCCCTTCGAAAGCCCCGACAGCGCGCGGGTCGACAATCTGTATGCCCGCCTCGGCACGGCGCAGCCGAACTTCTGCTTCGCCGGCCATACCGACGTGGTGCCGGTCGGGGACCGGGCGGCCTGGACGCACGATCCCTTTGGCGGCGAGATCTCCGACGGCGCCCTGCACGGTCGCGGCGCGACCGACATGAAGGCGGCGATCGCCGCCTTCGTCGCTGCCGCCGGACGCTTCATCGCCGCCCGCCGGGCGCCGCCGAACGGCTCGATCAGCCTGCTGATCACCGGCGACGAGGAGGGACCCGCGGTCAACGGCACGGTCCGGGTGCTGGAATGGATGCGCGAGCGGGGGGAGCGGATCGATCACTGCGTGGTCGGCGAGCCGACCAATCCCGAGGAACTGGGAGAGATGGTGAAGCATGGTCGGCGCGGCAGCCTGACGGGATGGCTGACGGTGCGCGGCCAGCAGGGCCATGTCGCCTATCCGCATCTTGCCGACAACCCGATTCCCCGGCTGGTCGAGATGGTGCAGCGGATCGACGCGCTGGGCTTCAACGACGCCAACGAGCATTTCCAGTCGAGCAATCTCGAATTCACCACCATCGACATCGGCAACGAGGCGACCAACGTGATCCCGGCCGAGGCCCGCGCCGTGTTCAACATCCGCTTCAACACCGCCCAGGACGGCGAGGCCCTGTGCGCCCTGCTGCGCAAAACCTGCGCCGGGGTCGGCGGAACCTACGATCTCGACCTGTCGGTTAACTCGAACCCCTTCCTGACCCCGCCCGGCGACTTCACCGACCTGGTCTGCGGCGCGGCCGAGGACGTGCTGGGCCGGCGGCCGGAACTGTCGACCACCGGCGGCACCTCGGACGCCCGCTTCATCAAGGATCACTGCCCGGTCTGCGAATTCGGCCTGATCAGCCAGACCATGCACAAGGTCGATGAATGCGTCGCCGTGGCGGACGTCGAGAACCTGAGCCGGATCTACGAGCGCATGCTCGAACGCTATTTTTCGTGATCGCGTCATGCGGACGCTGTGGGCCGAGATCGTTCGCGGCGTGATGGCCGCCTGGCGGATCGCGCTGTTCGATCCCGACGCCATGCGGCACTTCGACCTGAGCGAACGCGGCTTCTGGCGCTCGTTCTGGGCCTTTCCCCTGTGCCTGCCCTATCTGCTTCTGATCAGCCGGCTGCTCTGGCACACGACCCCGGACCGGAGCGGCGGCGAGCACGGCTTCGCCTACCTGTTTTCGGTGCATGTCGCGATCTTCGCCCTGTCCTGGATCGGCTTCGTGCTGGCGATGATCCCGATGGCCGCGCTGCTGCGCGCGGGCGCCAACTACGTGCCCTTCGTGATCGCCCGAAACTGGGCCCAGGCCCTGCTCAACCTGGCGCTGATCGCGCCGGTCAGCCTGCTTGTCCTGCTCGGGGACGCCAGCCGGGACGCGGTCGCCTCGCTCGGTCTGTTCGCGCTGATCCTCACGCTCAGCTACGGCTGGGTGGTGGCACGGGCGGGCCTGGCCGCAGGGGCGCTCAGCGCGGCCGGCGTGGTGCTGCTGGAACTGTTGATTGCCGTCCTGCTGCAGCTTGCCGGCAACGCCCTGCTGCTGTCGTGAACCGCGGGCCTTCCACATCTGCGTGAGCGGCGCTTGGTTCCCGCCACCCGACCTGCCATATCTTGCGGTGTGGAAGACTTCATCCTGAGCCACGAACCCCGCCTCCGGCTGGCGGCCTTCGCCGGCCTGCTGGCGCTGTTCGCCTTCGTCGAGGCGCTGCGGCCGCGCCGGCCGCGAAAACACGCGCGCTGGCGGCGCTGGCCTGTCAACCTGGGCATCGTGGTGATCGACAGCCTGGTGCTGCGGATCGCCTTCCCGCTGCTCGCCGTGGGAGTCGCGGCCTGGGCGGAGTCGCGGAATCTCGGCCTGCTGGCGCTGTTCGACCTGCCGGCCTGGCTCGCCATCGCGCTCAGCCTGCTGGTGCTGGACTGCGCGATCTACTGGCAGCACCGGCTGTTTCACGAAGTGCCGCTGTTCTGGCGCATGCACCGCATGCATCACTGCGACCAGGATATCGACGTCACGACGGCGCTGCGCTTTCATCCGCTGGAAATCGTCCTGTCGATGCTGATCAAGATGGCGATCGTGGTGGCGCTGGGCGCGCCGCCGGCCGCCGTCGTGCTGTTCGAAGTGGTGCTGAACGGCACCGCGATGTTCAACCATGCCAACGCCCGGTTGCCCGCCGGCCTCGATCGCCTGCTTCGCCTCGTCGTGGTCACGCCCGACATGCACCGGGTGCACCATTCCGTGCGAGGGGAAGAAACCAACAGCAATTACGGCTTCAACCTGCCCTGGTGGGACCGGCTGTTCGGCTCCTATCGCGACCAGCCGGCCGACGGGCATGAGGGCATGACGATCGGGCTGTCGGCCTATCGCGATGGCGCCCCGACCCGGCTGGGCTGGCTGCTGGCGCTGCCCTTCCTGCCGCTCGAGAACCGCGCCGCGGCAGGCGGCGGTCATGGCGGAGACGGGAAATGAGCGATGGCGACATCGAGACCGACGAGGCCATTCCGGCTTCGGTGCTCACCGGATTTCTCGGCAGCGGCAAGACCACCCTGCTGAACGGTCTGCTGCGCGATCCCGCGATGGCCGAGACCGCGGTGGTCATCAACGAGTTCGGCGAGATCGGCATCGACAATCTTCTGGTCGAACATGCCGACGACGAAATCGTGGTGATGGACAGCGGCTGCCTGTGCTGCACCGTGCGCGGCGACCTGGTCGACACGCTGCGCCGCCTCTGGGTGCGCCGCAACCGGGGCGAGATCCCGACCTTCAGGCGCCTGGTGATCGAGACCACCGGGCTCGCCGACCCGGCGCCGATCCTGCACACCGTGATGTCGGATCCGTTCCTGCTGCACCACTACAGGCTGGACGGCGTGATCGCCACGGTCGACGCGGTGAACGGCGCGGACACGCTCGACCGGCACGTCGAGTCGGTCAAGCAGGCCGCCGTCGCCGACCGCCTGGTCCTGACCAAGACCGATCTTGCAGAAGACGACGGCATCGCGGTCCTGCGCCGTCGCCTCGCGGCGCTCAACCCCTCCGCGCCGCTGCTCGACGCGGCGGCCGGCGAAGCCCGGCCGGCCCGTCTGTTCGACGCCGGCCTGTACAATCCCGAGACCAAGAGCCTGGACGTGCGACGCTGGCTGCGCGAGGAAGCCTATGCCGACGACTCCGGCGGATCGCACGATCACGACCATGACCATGGTCACGGGCACGCGGACGGACCCGGTCACGGGGCCCACGAGCACGACGTCAACCGGCACGACGACCAGATCCGCGCCTTCTGCGTGCGGCTGGACGAGCCGCTGGCCTGGCGCAGCCTGGCCACCTGGCTGGAGATGCTGACCGCCTACCGCGGGCCCGATCTGCTCAGGGTAAAGGGCATCCTGCACGTGCTGGAGAGCGAGACGCCGGTGGCGATCCACGGCGTACAGCACATCTTCCATCCGCCGGTGCAGCTCGACGCCTGGCCCGACGACGAGCGCGGCTCGCGCATCGTCTTCATCACCCGCGGCATGGAACCCGGCACGGTCGAGGAGATGCTTCGCGCGCTCGTCGGCGGGGCCGGCATCCAGGCCGCCGTCGACGTCGCCGCCCGCGACGCCTGAGCCGCAGACGCTACCGCCCGCGACGCAAGAGCAGTCGACGTTCCCGCCCGCGACGCCTGAGACCGATCAGACGCCTACTGCAGCGCCCTCTCGGCCCCCAGCAGGGCGACCCGGAACCGGTCGCGCAGGCTGGCCCCGTCCTTGGGCGGCATGTCGAACGGCAGGTTCTCGGCCCGCACCTTGATGGTGCAGAACACCGGGCCGGCCTGTTCGCGCAGCACCGGCAGGGCCGCCGCCAGCTCGTTGTCGGAGCCCACGTTCAGGCAGTGCGGCAGGCCACAGGCCGCCGCCGCGGCGCTCAGGTCGGTCGGTCCCGCGGTGTGGGTGAGCTGCGAGCCGGTCTCCCCGTAGCGCTCGTTGTCGATCACCGCGATCGCCAGGTTTTCCACGGCCTGCGCCGCGACCGTGGCGAGCGCGCCCAGGCCCATCAGCATCTCGCCGTCGCCGGTAATCACCAGCACCCGCCGATCCGGCTGGGCCAGCGCAAGGCCGAGGCCGATCGGCACGGCCCCGCCCATGGCACCCCAGAGCGGGAAGTTCAGCGGATGATCGCCCGCCGCGGTGATGTCCCAGGCGCAGGCTCCCAGGCCGGCGACCACGAGCAGGTCGCCCCGGTCCTGCAGCAGCCGGGCCACGACGTCGCGCCGGCGCAGCGGATAGGCTTCCGCCCGCCCCGCCTTCAGTTCCTCGAGTCCGGCCATGTCTACCTCCCGAAACTCTTGGCGCCGATCACCCGCTGGCCAATCAGGCTCGCCGTCATCGCCGGCCCCTCGAAGGCCATGCGGGCGGCGGCGTTCACGCTTTCGCCGGCCCGCTCGGGCTCGTCGAAGCGGAACACGTAGGCGCCCGAGAGCTTCAGCAGCGCTTCCGTCTTCTGGCCCATCGGCGCCTGCCAGGGATTGAACTCGCCGTAGTCGCCGCGCATCGTGATCAGCATCAGCAGCGGCGTGCGGCAGCTCAGCGTCAGCGAGAACATGTTGATGCAGTTGCCGAGACCGGAGGACTGCATCAGCAGCACACCCCGTTCGCCGCCGAACCACGCGCCGCACAGCAGGGCCACGCCCTCCTCCTCGGTGCTCAGCGGCACGCAGCGCATGTCCGCATCGGCGGCGCAGCGGTCGATCAGCCGGGCGTGGCCGGCGTCGGGCACATAGGCCACCTGGCGCACGTCGTGCTGCTTGAGGACCTCGAAAATCTCGTCCGGCCAGTCGTTCTCGTGCATCGCATCCCTCCGCGCATCGCCATCCCATCGTGACCAGAAACCGGGAGCGGGTCGATACCTGCCGGCGCAGACTTCGTTGCGTTTTGCAGTTTTATGACAAAACGCAACGCTATTTACCGATCGGAAAGACCTCGTGACTAGAAAGGCCACGCCCCCCATCCGCTTCTTCGAACTGGAGCCAACAATGAACAAGTTTCAGCTTACCGTGATTGCAGGCGCGCTGGCCCTCGCCTCGGCGACGGCGTCCGCGAACGAATTCAAGGAACCGCTCGAGAACCTGGCGAAGACCGAGATCAGCGCGCTGCTGGCCAACGAGGCGGTGATCTCCGCCGTCTCCGCGCAGAACAGCAAGAACGCCGCCCTCGACCAGGCCGGCATCGACAAGCTCGACAAGCAGTGGCGCGCCGAGGTCGGCAACGGCGACGGCCCGCTGATCTCCGAGGTCCTCAAGAACGCCCTGTCCGCCTACCTGCAGGAGCGCAAGGATGCCGCCGGCGGCCTGTTCACCGAGATCTTCGTGATGGACAACAAGGGCCTGAACGTGGGCCAGTCGGACGTCACGTCGGACTACTGGCAGGGTGACGAAGCCAAGTGGAAGAAGACCTTCCTGGCCGGCGCCGCCGCCGTTCACATCTCCGATGTCGAGCTGGACGAGTCGACCCAGACCTACCAGAGCCAGGTCAGCGTCTCGATCACCGATCCCGCCAGTGGCGCGGTCATCGGCGCGGCGACCTTCGGCGTCGACGTGTCGGCGCTCTGAGCCGAGCCTCTCCTTCCCGTACGAAGCCAGCGACGAGCAAAACCATGCAGGACACGACCCGAACCGATTCTCCGCCCCGGAAACGCAAGGGACTGGGACTGGGAAGCCGCCTCGTGGCCGTCGTCCTGTGTGGCGTCGCCGTCGGCTTCGCCGTGATCATCGCATTGCAGGCGCAGTTTGAGCGCGACCGCCTGCGCACGTTCGCGGCCGAGGCGAACATCGAGCAGACGACGATGCTGGCCGCCCAGCTCGGCGGCGCGGTGCGCTTCAAGAAGGCCGACAAGATCGCCTCCGGCTACGCCCCGATGGTCGCCGGCAAGGCCGACTCGATCGCCCAGATCCTGGTGCTGGCCAAGAACGGCGAACCGCTTGCGGAGTTCCGTTCCGAAAGCCTGCCCGCCGCCGCGACCAGCGAGGTCGATGCGACGCTGGCGGCGGCCGACGGCGCGGACGGGCCGGTCTCGCGCCGGCACGGCAGCCAGCAGTCGGTGGTCGTGCCGGTCCTGTTCGGTCCGAAGAAATCTCCCGCCGGCACCCTGGTGGCGGTCTGGGATTTCAGCGCCGCCGATCGGGAAATCATTCGCAACGCCCTGAACATGGGGCTGGTCGCCGCGAGCATCGCCACCGTCCTGGTGATCGCGCTGATGTTCGCGACAAGCCGCATGGTCGGCCGACCGATCCGCGAGATGACCGGCGTCATGCGCAGCCTGAAGAAGGGCGACACCGACATCGAGGTGCCGTTCGTCGACCGGCCCGACGAAATCGGCTCGATGGCACGGGCGATCCGGGTCTTCAAGCTGAACGCCATCGAGATCGAACGCATGCGCGCCGAGGAAGAGGAGGTGCGCAGCGAGGCCCGCAACCGCATCCTCGAGCAACAGGAAACGCTCGCCGACCGGCTGGAATCGGCCCTCGCGGAGGCCGTCGGCAAGATCGCCGACGACACCCGCACGCTGCAGGGCAATTCCCGGCAGGTCACCTCGGCCACCGAGGATGTCGGCGTGCAGACCACGCAGGTCGCCGAGGCCGCGGACCTGGCGATGAGCAATGTCGGCTCCGCCGCCAGCGCCATCGAGCAGCTCGCCGCCGCCGTCGCCCGGGTGCGCGGCGAGGTCGAGCGCTCCGGCGGCATCGTCAACCGCGCCTCCAGCGAGGCCGGCTCTGTGAGCGAAGTCGTCGAGCAGCTCAAGGAACGCGCGAGCCGGATTTCCGAGGTGGTCAGCCTGATCGATGACATTTCCGAGCAGACCAACCTGCTGG
>JBGTSP010000228.1:0-7310 GCA_041940205.1 Alphaproteobacteria bacterium | reverse complement strand
CGGCAAGCCGCTGGTCTATCTCGACAATGCCGCCAGCGCGCAGAAGCCGCGGGCGGTGATCGAGGCGATGCAGGCCGTGCTCGAGAACGAGTACACCAACGTGCACCGCGGCGCCCACTATCTCAGCCAGCAGCTCACCGACCGCTACGAGGGCGTGCGCGAGAAGATCGCCGGGTTCCTGAACGCGCCCAGCGCCGAGGAGATCGTGATCGCCCGCAACGCCACCGAGGCGATCAACCTGGTCGCCGCGAGCCATGGCGGCACGCATCTGAAGGCCGGCGACGCCGTGCTGGTGAGCGAGATGGAGCATCACGCCAACATCGTGCCCTGGCAGTTGCTGTGCGAGCGCAACGGGCTGACGCTGAAGGTGGCGCCGATCACCGACGAAGGCGGCCTCGACATGGCGCGCTTCGAGGCCCTGCTCACGCCCGACGTGAAGCTGGTCGCCCTCACCCATTGCTCCAACGTGCTGGGCACCACCGTGCCGGCGGCCGAGATTACCCGGCTGGCGCATGCCAACGGCAGCCTGGTGCTGTTCGACGGCTCGCAGGCCGCGGTTCACATGCCGGTCGACGTGCAGGCGATCGACGCGGATTTCTACGTCTTCACCGGCCACAAGCTGTACGGCCCGAACGCCGTGGGCATTCTCTACGGCCGCGCGGAGCTGCTGGCGGCGATGCCGCCCTGGCAGGGCGGCGGCGACATGATCGCCCGGGTCAGTTTCGAGGGCACGACCTATGCCGAGCCGCCGCACCGTTTCGAGGCCGGCACGCCGCCCATCGTCGAGGTGATCGGGCTGGGCGCGGCGATCGACTATGTCGAGGCCCTGGGCATGGACGCGATCGCGGCGCACGAGGCCGCGCTGGTGGCCTACGGCCACCGCCGGCTCGCCGAAATCGACGGCCTGCGTCTCTACGGCACGGCGCCGGGCAAGGCGGCGATCTTCTCCTTCACCGTGGACGGCCTGCATCCCTACGACACCGCCGCGGCGCTGGACCGCGAGGGCGTGGCGGTCCGGGTGGGACAGCATTGCGCCGAGCCGCTGATGGGCCGGCTGGGCGTCGACGGCACGGTGCGCGCCTCCTGCGCGCTCTACAGCACCACCGAGGACATCGACCGCATGGCGGACGCGATCGAGAAGGCGCGCACGCTGTTCGGGGTGGCCGGCGCATGAGCACCGCACCCGAAGGGCTTTCGGCCTGGCAGGACTATGTCGATGCGCTCGACAGCCTCGATGAGGAGATGCGCTTCGAATATATCGTCGACCTGGGCAAGCAGGCCGCCGAGGAGGACGCCTTCCCGGCCGAGGCCCGGACGCCGGAGCACGAGATGCACGGCTGCATGTCCAAGGTCTGGATCCTGCACGAGGTCGACGAGGATGCGGGCGGCGACCGTCACCGTTTTCGCGGCGACAGCGACGCGATCATCGTCAAGGGCCTGGTCACGATGATGACCGGATCGTTCAGCGGCCTCACGGCCGACGAACTCGCCGGCCTGACGCTGGATCATGTCCGCAAGCTCAACCTCGGCGCGCTCACCACGCAGCGCCAAGTCGGGATGATGGCGATGCTCAAGCACATGCAGAAACTCGGCCGGCAGTGGCAGGTCGAACGGGCCGGCGCGGCCGGCGGCGAAGCGGACAACCGGGTAAACGCGGGAGGCAGTCAATGATGCACGGCATGGATCCGGCACAGGCCATCGAGGAGTTCATGTCGATGGACGTGCCGCCGCTCGACGAGAACGGCGTCGCGCATGCCGGCGAACCGCTGGAGGACGGGGTCGAGAAGACCCGGCCCGAGGTGATCATCGCCGCGCTGAAGACCTGCTACGACCCGGAAATCCCGGTCGACATCTACGAGCTGGGCCTGATCTACGACATGGTCCAGGCCGAGAACGGCAATGTCGACATCTCCATGACCCTGACCGCGCCGGGCTGTCCGGTCGCCGGCACCCTGCCCGGCCATGTCGCCCAGACCGTCGCCGCGGTCGACGGCGTCGGCGAGGTCGCCGTGGCCCTGACCTGGGATCCGCCCTGGGGCATGCACATGATGAGCGAAGCCGCGCGCGTCGAACTGGACATGTTCTGAGCGCATCACCACCTCAATAGGCCCGTACCGGGAGAGAGACCATGCCCGCCCCCATCCTGACCCTGACCGATGCCGCCGCCGCGCGTGTGCGCACGCTGATGGAACGCGCCGACCATCCCGTCGCCGGCCTGCGCGTGGGCGTGAAGTCCGGCGGCTGTTCCGGCCTGATGTACCAGATCGACTATGCCGACGAGGCCAAGGCCTTCGAGGAAGTGGTCGAGGACAAGGGCGCCAAGGTGTTCATCGACCCGACGGCGATCATGTACCTGCTGGGCGCCGAGATGGACTATCGCGAGAGCACCTTCGAATCCGGCTTCGTGTTCTCCAATCCGAACGTCACGGACGCCTGCGGCTGCGGCGAGAGCTTTCGCGTCGGCAGCGCCTGACGCGGCACCGCTCGTGGCGATCGTCACCTCCGCAACCGTAGGGTGAACAACATCTATTAGACACTTTAGTTTCATATTTACGGATTTTTGAGGTTTTTCAGGCATCCAGTACGGGTCCCGAACCCGGCGAAGCCGTTTCCGGCAGCGCCAATGCACCGTCTGGAAAAACCGATGACCCTCCTGCCCGACAGCCTGAAATGGAAACTGCTGCTCCCCGTGCCGGTAATCCTGCTCGTGGGCATTGTCGCCGCCGCGATCCTGATCCCGGGTCGTTTCGAACAGGCCGCCATCCGCACCGCGACCGACGCGGCGGTCCAGACCGCCGAACAGTTCCGCACCATTCGCGGCTACTACACCAAGAATGTCGTGAAGAAGGCGCTCGCCAGCGGCGCGCTGAAACCGTCGACGAACCATGCCGAGATGGCCGACGGCATCCCGCTGCCGGCGACCCTGATCCACGATCTCAGCGCCCTGCTCGCCGACAAGGCGACGCGGCCCACGCTCTACAGCGCCTACCCCTTCCCCAACCGCGCCGAGCGCAGGCTCGATGCCTTCCAGAGCGAGGCCTGGAGCCGCCTGACCGACAGTCCCGAAGAGATCTTCGTGCGCGAGGAGGTCCGTGACGAGCGCACCTATCTCAGGGTCGCGATCGCCGACCGCCTCGTCGCCGACGCCTGCGTCAACTGCCACAACAGCCATCCCGCCTCGCCCAAGACCGACTGGCAGAAGGGCGACGTGCGCGGCGTGCTGGAGGTGACCTCGGATGTCACCGATGCCCTGGCCGCCGGAACGGAACTGAGCCTGTCGGTGGTCGTCGGCCTCCTCCTCATGGGCGCGATCGTCGTCGCCCTGACCGCGGTGACGGTCCTGCGCACGATCTCGCCGCTTTCCTCGCTGCGCCGCCGGCTCGAGCGCCTCGCCGACAATGACCTGGAGATCGAGGTTCCCGAAGCCGAACGCAGCGACGAGATCGGCGACATGGCCCGCGCGGTCGCCAGCCTGCGCCAGGTCGCCTGCGCTGCGCGCGATGCCGATACCCGCCGCGAAGCCGAGCGCGAACAGGCGAGGCAGCAGAAAAAGCGCGAGATGGAAGAACTTTCCGAAGCCTTCCGATCCTCGGTCCTCGCCATCGTCGATGCCGTCGGGGCATCGTCGAACACGCTGGACACCGTCTCGCGAACCATGGGCGACACGGCCCGCGAGACCAACGATCTCGCAGGTCAGGTCCGCGATTCCGCGGCCACGGTCGGTGGCGGCATCCGCTCGGTCGCCGGCGCCGTCGAACAGCTCTCCGCGTCCGTGCGGGAAGCCTCCCACCATGTCAGCGAAACCACGGATATCGCCTCCGAGGCGAACCGGAAGGCGGTCGAGACCAACAAGCAGGTCTCCGAGTTGGTGAAGACCGCCGAACGGGTCGGCGAGGTCGTGCAGATCATCTCCGACATCGCCGAGCAGACCAACCTGCTGGCGCTGAACGCGACCATCGAGGCGGCCCGCGCGGGAGAATCCGGCAAGGGTTTCGCGGTGGTCGCCGGCGAGGTGAAATCCCTTGCCAACCAGACCGCCCACGCCACCCAGGAGATCGGCAAGCATATCGAGGAAATCCAGCAGACGACCGGCACCGCCGCCAGTTCCATCGGCTCGGTCAGCGAGATCATCGAGCGGATCAACGAGACCATGGTCTCGGTCTCCTCCGCGGTGGAGGAACAGGACGCGACCTCGGGCGAGATCGCCCGCACCGCCAGCTCGGTCTCGGGCGAGGCCGTGGGTGTGAGCGAGAACGTCACGCGGGTCTCGGATTCCGCCCGCGAGGCCGGCAATGCCGCCGAGGCCGTGCACGAGGCGGCGCAGGCGCTGGCGGGACAGTCCAACGCCCTTCGGCATGAGGTCGATCAGTTCCTCAAGCGGCTGGAGGCCGCCTGAACCAAAGCGGCGGACGGCGCCGCCGGCGCCGTCCCTGCCGGTTCAGCCCCGCCCGAAGCCCCGGGCGATGGCATGGTCGATCGAGACCATGCCCGCGCCGCTGCGGATCAGCACCAGCAGGGCGCCGGCCCAGAGCAGGTGCAGGTCCCACTTGTCGGGATAGACGAAGATCTGGATCACCGCGGTCATGCCGAACAGCGCCAGGGCGTTCAGCCGCGTGGCGAAACCGATGATGATCAGGAACCCGCACAACCGCTCGGCAAAGGCCGCCAGCCAGGCCGCGATCTCCGGCGGCAGCAGCGGCACCGCATATTCGTGTTCGAACAGGAAGACGGTCTGGTCCGTCACTCCCAGCGAGGACCAGCTTTCCACCTTGGTCAGGCCGGACTTCAGGAACACCATCGCGATCCCGACCCGAAGCGCCAGCAGGATCAGCCAGTCCGGTATCAGGTCGAACAGGTCGTTGATCCGGTCGAACAGTCCGGCCAGACCGCCGCCGCGCTCGTCATCCGTGGTCATTGCGTTTCTCCCCCTTGTTTTCCGACCGATTATCCCCGTTGCTCGGGATGCGAGAAATGGCCGGCATCCAGGTGTCCGGCGAGCAGGACGCCGAGATCGAGCGCCGGTTCGGCCGCCTGTGCGGCGGCGAGCGCCTCCTCGAGCGAACAGCCCGCGGCCAGGGCGGCGATGAAGGCCGTCCCGCCGGCCGACAGAAGCCGCTGGCGGACCTCGCCGCCGACGGCCGAAACCAGCACGGCCTGGCCGCCGCTATCCAGATCGAGGCGACCCTCCCCGCCCGCCTCGTGGACGAACCGCCAGATGGCATCGATCGGCCAGTCGCTCGCCAGCAGGGCGCAGGATCCCGTCAGCACGGGGCGCCAGGCCGCCCGGGCGGCCGGATCGAGGGCCGACAGAGCGGCGGCATCCAGCGTGCGTTCGCCGGGCGCCAGGGCGGCCTGCAGGCGAATCCGGTCGAGCCGGACGACATCCGGCAGGTAGGCCAGCGAAGCGGCGGGGGGAAAGCGGGCCAGGAAATCGGCGAACCCGGCGCCATGCTCTTCCAGGCACGGACTTTCGGGAGGCGCCTCGTCGGTGAATTCCTGCGCCGCCCGGCGGAAAAACTCGGCGCCGACGAGCGCCTCGACGGTGGGAAAATTCGCCGCCAGCGCGGCCGCGATCGACTGGCGGACATGATTGCGGTGAATGCCCAGTCGGCGGGCCGGATCGATACCGTCGTCGGCGATCAGCGCCAGCAGATCGGCCGGGATTTCGCCCCCGCGCAGCGCATCGGCGATACGGGCCTGAAGCTCAGGCAGCCGCACGGCCGTCCGTCCCTTCCGGTGCGCGCCGGAGTATCGCCTGCGCCCGCGCGGCCTCCGCCGCCAGCACTTCGAGTGCCGGAATGTCGGTATCGCGTTCGATCAGCGTCGGCCGGGCGCCGTGTCGGGCCACGAAATCGCCGAACAGGTCCCATACCGGGTCGCTGACCGCGGAGCCGTGATCGTCGATCAGGATCGCCAGTTCGCCGGCCCAGTTGCTGGCATGGCCGGCAAGATGGATCTCGCCCACCGCCTCGGCGGGAATGTCGGCAAGCCATTCCGCGGGATCGAAACCGTGGTTGCGGGCGCAGACATACAGGTTGTTGAGATCGAGCAGCAGGCCGCACCCGGTGCGCGCCACCAGGGCAGCGAGAAACTCGGCTTCGCCCATCTCGGAATGGCGGAACCGCAGATAGGTCGAGGGATTCTCGATCAGCACCCGCCGGCCCAGCGCGTCCTGCAGGCGGGCAACGTTGTCCGCGACCCGTTCGAGGCTCTCGGCGGTATAGGGCAAGGGCAGCAGGTCGTTGAAGAAGCGGCCGTCGTGCACCGACCAGGCGAGATGTTCGGACAGCAGCACCGGGCGCACCGCGTCGACCAGCGCGCGGACACGGCGCAGATGCCGTTCATCCAGCCCCTCGGCCGATCCGAGCGACAGGCCCACCGCGTGCAGGCCCACGGGATAGGTCTGGGCGAGCGCGATCAGCGCATCCCGCGACCGGCCGGGCGCGAGATGGTTCTCGGCGTGGGCCTCGAGCCAGCCGAGCGGCGGGCGATCCTCGAGGATCTGCGCAAGGTGCGGCGCGCGCAGACCGATGCCGGCACAATCGGCGATCGGACTGCGCATGGCGCCGGAGCGGTCGTCCGGGATGGCCGCCTCAGGCCGCCGGCTTGGTCAGCTTGCCGCCGACGAGCTTCTCGCACATGCCCTTGGGCACCAGCATCCAGGCATAGGGATCGGCGTCCTTGGTGGAGGTGCCGGCGCAGGAGGCCGTCTTGGTGGCGCAGTCGTTCTGGCCGGCCTTGGCGACGCCGTAGCACTTCTCGAACTTCTTGTCGGCGGCGACGGCCGAACCGCCGGCGAGGCCGAGGCCCAGTGCGGCGGCGACGGCGGCGGCGGCGAGCGGTGTCTTGTTCATGGATCGGTCTCCCTGATGATTGATCACGGGCTTGCGGACGCTTCGAAGATGCCCACAAGGCATTTCACACCCAAGTCACGCCTCCGTCATTTCACAGAGCCTTGAGTCCGCCTTGAAGCCCTTGATCCCCAATCGAAAACGGCCCGGACACAGGTCCGGGCCGCATTCCGAAAATCCTGGCGAAACGGATCGAATCAGCCCCCCTGGGCCGCCTTCTTCTGCAGCCGGCGGGCATGCAGCACGGGCTCGGTATAGCCGTTGGGCTGCTCGCGCCCCTTGAAGACGAGATCGCAGGCCGCCTGGAAGGCGATGCCGTCGAAACCGGGCGCCATCGGCTCGTACAGCGGATCGCCGGCGTTCTGCCGGTCGACCACCGCCGCCATCTTCTTCAGCGTCTCCATCACCTGCGTCTCGCTGCAGACGCCGTGATGCAGCCAGTTGGCGATGTGCTGGCTG
>JBGTSP010000227.1:0-7324 GCA_041940205.1 Alphaproteobacteria bacterium | reverse complement strand
GCGCAGATGCCCTTCGGCGGCGTGAAGGCCTCGGGCTATGGCCGCTTCGGCGGCGATGCCGCGATCGAGGAATTCACCGAGCTGCGCTGGCTGACCATTCAGGACGGTCCCCTGCACTACCCGATCTGAACCGCGCTGTCAGTTCCGTATGAGCTGTTCGGGCAGCCACAGGCTGATTTCCGGGAAGCCGATCAGCACGCCCAGCGTCAGGATGTCCATCAGCAGGAACCAGAAGATGCCGCGGAAGATCGTCTCCAGCGGAATGCGGTCGCCGACCACGCCTTTCAGGATGTAGACGTTGAGCCCGACCGGCGGCGTGATCAGGCCGATCTCCAGGAACTTCACCATGATCACGCCGAACCAGATCAGGTCGTAGCCCAGCTCGGCGATGACCGGGGTGACCACCGGCAGGGTCAGCAGCATCATCCCGATCGGATCCATGAAGGTGCCCAGCACGATGTAGATCAGCGACAGGGCGAGAACGATGACGATCGGCGCGACGTCGAGCGAGGTCGCCCACTCGGTCAGCGCGCCGGCGACCCCGGTGATCGCCATGAAGCCGACGAACAGCTTGGCGCCCAGCACCAGGGCGAAGATCCCGGCGGTCTGCTTGGTCGTCTCGATCAGCGCCCGCTTGGATTTCTCCCAGGTCAGCCGGCGCGCCGCGAAGGCCAGGATCCAGGCCCCGGCAGCCCCGGCAGCCGCGGCCTCGGTCGGCGTGACGATGCCCGAATAGATGCCGCCCATGACGATCACGAACAGCGCCAGGATCGACCAGGTCCCCTTCAGGGCCGCGAAGCGCTCGCCCCAGGTCACGTCCTCGGCCGGCGGCGCCAGTTCCGGTTTCAGTTTCACCCGCACCCAGATCATCGCGATGTAGATCAGCGCCGAGAGCACGCCGGGAATGAGCCCGGCCATCAGCAGCTGGCCTACCGATTCCTCGGTGAACAGGCCGTACAGGATCATCAGGATGCTGGGCGGGATCAGCGAGCCCAGCGTTCCGCTGGCCGCCACCACGCCGCTGGCGAGGCCCGGGTCGTAGCGGTAGCGCAGCATTTCCGGCACCGCCAGCTTGCCCATCGCCGCGGCGGTCGCCAGGCTGGAACCGCTGACCGCGGCGAACATCGCGCAGCCCGAGACCGAGGCCATGGCGAGACCGCCATAGAAGCGCGACAGCCAGACCCGGGCGGTATGGTAGATGTCGCGGGTGAAGCCCGCCTCGAAGGCCACGAAGCCCATCAGCAGGAACAGCGGCACCGCCACGATGGGAAAATTGGCGATGAAGGAAAACGGCTCGAACGAGGTGTAGCTCCAGGCCGCGTTGAAACCGGCCTCGAAATCGGGATCGGCGCCCTCGCTCCAGCCGATCGCCAGCACCATGCCGACGAAACCGACCAGGCCCATGCAGAAGGCGATCGGGATCCGGAGCGCCACCAGGAACAGCATGGCGACAAGGCCCAGGGAGCCCAGCAGTACGGAATTCATGACAGGCCCTCTGGCACTAGACTTCGGCGTCGAGCGCCCGGTCCTCTTCCGACCGGGACGCCACGGCCTCGCCGCGGATCAGGGCGCGAATCGACAGCACGGCATCCACGGCCAGCCGGATCGCGAACACGGTAAGGCCGATGAAGACCACGAACCGGGCCGGCGATTCCGGCAGTTCGAGCGGTCCCTCGACATAGGCGCCGACTTCCCAGGCGGCGTAGAAATCGTCGAACGTGGCCCGGGCCATGACGCCGAACACCAGCAGGCCGACGAGCACGCCCAGGGTCTCGAGCATCACCTTCTTCTCGTTCGACAGCCATTCGGAGAAGATGGTCACGAAGACATGCTCGCGCGCGGCCTGCACCGCGCTCAGCGGCAGGAAGACCACCGCGACCATCAGGAACTCGCTCATCACCAGATCGTCGGGGATCGGGGAGTTGAACAGGTAGCGGCCGATCACCGACACGGTGGTCAGCAGCATCATGGCGATCAGCGCCAGAACGCCGATCGCCACGAACGCGCGGTCGATCCAGTCGAACAGTTTCATGGGCGTCGACGGGACCCCGCGCGAGCGGGATCCCGTCCTTTCATACGCGTTTCAGACAGGCCGTTCAGCGAGCCCAGGGATAGCCCTTGCTCGCCAGTTCCTTGCGGTACTTGTCGCGGGTGGCCTCGAACTTGGCGATGAAGGCCTTGCCGTCGAAGCCCTTCTCCGCCATGTCGGCGATCCACTTCGCGGTGAACGGCTCCGCCGCCGCTGCCCAGGCGTCGCGCTCCTGGTCGCTGAGCTGGTGGAACTTCACCTTGCGCCCGTCGATACCGGCGATCATGTGCGCCTTCGCCTTGTCGAAATCCAGGATGTACTTCCTGGCATAGACGTCCATGAACTCGTCGCTGGTCTTCACCAGGATGTCCTGCAGTTCCTTGGACATGCCCTCGAACAGGCGCAGGTTGATGCCGCCGCCATAGCCCAGCACCTGGCCCATGTTGGCCTCGGTCACGTGACCCGCGACTTCGTAATGCTTGTAGGACTTCACGAGCGGCGTGTAGTTGATCGTGGCATCGATGGTGCCGCGGTCGAGCGCCGAATAGAGCTCGCCGAAGCCGATGCGCACCGGCGTCGCGCCCAGGCCCTCGAACATCTGGGTCCAGCCGCCCGAGGTCCGCACCTTCATGCCGTCCAGGTCGGCCTTGCTCGTCACCGCCTTCTTGGCGGACAGCAGCTGCACCGGCCCCGTGGTGTTGTTGAAGAGGATCTTGACCTTCTTGCTGCGGGTCTCTTCCTCCAGTTCCGGGACGGTCTGGCGCAGTTCGTGCCACACGCGCATGCCGACCCAGGTGTCGGAAATCGCGAACGGCTTGTTGGCGTAGTTCCAGATCGGCAGGTCGGCCGGCGTGTAGATGCCGAGGATCGTGCCCATGTCGGCGAGACCGGAGCCGACGGCCTTCAGCGTGGCCTTGCCCTTCACCAGCGACTGGCTCCAGAAGAACTTGATCTTGATCTGGCCGTTCGAACGCTGCTCGAGGGCATCCGCCCACCACATCAGCGCCTCGGCGCGCGGACCGCGGGGCGGACCGATGTCGGAATAGCGCAGGACGTAATTCTTGGCTTCGGCCTCGGCCGGCGTCAGCGCCAGCGTTGCGCCCGAAAGCAGCGCCACCGTGCTGACGGCGGCTATCAGTTTCTTGATCATGGTACCTCCCAAAAGGACGTCAGACGTCTCGGCGCACCCTAGTCGACCGCCGGGGTCGCGCCAAATCCGCAACGTCGCGATTCGCGATTTGAATTTTCCATGCAAAATTTTGTGGCAAGGTGCGAATATCGCTCCGGCCGGGCGGATTTCGGGCGGAAAGCCGTTAACAAATCCGCCATTGCGACATCCGATACCGACTGCCTGGAGAACATTCATCACCCACAGGTCGCCATCCAAAGAACGGTTATCCCCCTATTTCGGATTTGACGGCATTTCATGATCGCTGCCCGGCCCGGGATTCCTTGTCGCGATCGCCTTAATTTTGTATGGAAAATCATGGATGCTCCGCTCGACAAACCCCGACGCCCGGTACGGACGGTCGGCGCGGCGAAACTCACGGTCGAGCTGCTGCGTTGCCTGGCGCGCCAGCGCGGTCCGGTGGGGGTCACGCCGCTGGCCAAGAAGCTCGGGCGCTACCCCGGCACCGTCTATACCGTCCTGAAAACCCTGCAGGCCGAAGGCGTGGTCGAGTTCAATCCGGCCAGCAAGACCTACCAGCTCTGCCTTGGCGGGATCCTGGAACTCAGCAACCTGTCCCGGCAGGAGGAATTGCCCCGGCGTCTCGAGCCCCGCATGCGCGAGATCGCGGAACAGTTCGAGGTTTCCGTCATGCTGAGCCAGCGGGTGCGGCCCGACGCGCTGGTGATCGTCGCCTGCGCGGTGCCGGAATCTCCCTTCGGCCTGGTGATCCGGGTCGGCCACCGTTACCCGGTCCCGGTCGGCGCCAGCGGACGCCTGCTCGTCGGTGCGGAGAGCCTCGAGGAGGCGCATCTGCGCGCGGCCTACGAGGGCGTGGTCTGGCGGCGCAATCGCAAGCCCTACGCGCAATGGGCCGCGCAGGTGATGATCGATGTCGAGCGCGGCCATGCCTACGAGGAGGACAGCCTGTCCGAGGGCCTTGCCTCGATGGTCGTGCCGGTTCCCGCGGACGGCGGCCAGATCAGTCACCTCTGCAGCGCGATTGCCGCCCGCGGCGCCTTTCCGGCGGAAAACCGGCCCGGAATCATCACCGCCCTGAAGGAGCTGGCGGAAACGGCCCGACCCTATGTCTGAACCCGATGCCTGTTTGGCCCGACCGGACCGGCCGGGTAACATGGCAGGCGCGGAAACGGACAGCAGGGAGGGAGGACCCATGCGTGCGAGTGTCTGGCCGATCACCGACGAATTCGCCGCAGAGATCGGCGATGTCGACCTGTCGCAGCCGCTCGACGAGGCGGACTGGCAGGTCATCGAGGAGGCCTACAACCGCTACGCGGTGCTGATCTTTCCCGGCCAGCGGCTCGATCACGACCAGCATGTCGCCTTCGCCCGCCGTTTCGGCCCGATCGACCAGTCGATGGTAACCGACATCGAGGGCGCCGACGTCCGGGTGCCGACGGCGATCGCCGACGTCTCGAACCTCGATGCCTCGGGCCGGGTGATGCGCGACGGCGACCGCATGATCGAGTTCCAGCGCGGCAACCGCCTGTGGCACACCGACTCCTCCTTCAAGGAGGTGCCGGCCAACGCCTCGCTGCTCTACATGCAGCAGATTCCCCCGGTCGGCGGCCTGACCGAGTTCGCCGACATGCGTGCCGCATTCGACGCCCTCCCCGCCGCCATGCAGGAGCGCATCCGCGGCCTCGTGGCGCTGCACTCGATCGCCACGTCGCGGGCCCGCATGGGCTTTGCCATGACCGAAGAGGAAAACCGGGCCTATCCGCGGGTCCCGCAGGTGCTCTGCCGCCGCCATCGCGGCAGCGGACGGCGTTCCATCTACATCGCCTCCCATGCCGGCGAGGTCGTCGGGCTCGGGGCGGAGGAAGGACGCGCGTTGCTGGACGAACTGATGGCGCACGCGACCCGGCGGGAGTTCGTGTACAGCCATCGCTGGCGCGTCGACGACCTGGTGATCTGGGACAACCGCTGCACGCTGCATCGCGGCCGTCCCTTCGACGACCTGCGCTGGCCGCGCGACGCCCAGCGGGCGACCTCGCTCGACATCGCCAACACCTGCGAGCAGGAAGGCCTGCCCCGCGTCGCCGCCTGAGACCGGAAAGGCGGCGGACATGCAGACGGCCCCGCTCAGTGGCGCGCTCGGCGTCGAGATACGCGGCCTCGATCTCGCGCAGCCGCCGTCGCCCGATCTGGCGCAACGGCTGCGCGAACTCTGGCACCGCCATCACCTGTTGCTGTTCCGGGGCCTGGCCTGGACGCCCGCACAGCAGATCGCCTTCGCCCGGGCCTTCGGCGAACCCGATACCCACGAGGCCACGCCGAATTACCGCCTGCCCGGCCATCCCGAACTGCTGAACGTCACCACCCGGCCGCAGGACGGACGACCGTCGGCCACCCGCAACACCGGCCGGAACTGGCATTCCGACTACGCCTACGCCGCCCGGCCGGCCGCGGGCTCGATGCTCTACTGCGTCGAACGGCCGTCGGTCGGCGGCGACACCATGTTCTGCAACATGGAGCGGGCGCTGGCGGGGCTCTCGCCGAAACTGCAGGCGCTGCTCGCCGGCCTGAACGCGGTCTACGACATCAATCTGGTCGCCGGCATCGACGTGCGCGATCCCGCGGACGTGGCCGAGCTGCGCCGGCGCAATCCGCCGGTCGCCCATCCCGCCATCCGCGTGCATCCCGAAAGCGGCCGGCGCGCCCTCTATGTCAGCGAGCGGGTCTCGCATTTCGAGGGCTGGCGGCGCGAGGAAAGCCTGCCGCTGATCGACTTCCTGTGCCGCGAGGCCACCCGGCCGGAGAATGTCTACCGCCATCGCTGGGCCGTCGGCGACCTGCTGTGCTGGGACAATCGCGCGACCATGCACATCGCGCTCGCCGACTTCGACCAGGCCGAACCGCGGCAGATGCTGCGGGCCACCCTGCGCGGCGAGGCTACCGGCCGGCCGGCGCGCGACTGACCGGCCCGCCGCGGGGCCGCCCGCGGTTTCGCTGCGACGCCATTCCCTGTCGGAAATACGCCAGCCCGCCACCGGTTCGCCCCGCAAGCTGGGCCGAACTGGCAGGAGGACCGCATGGCGACGCTTCCCTCTCAGGCCCGGGTGGTGATCATCGGCGGCGGCGCCGTCGGCGTTTCCGCGCTCTATCACCTGGCGCTGGCGGGCTGGCGCGACTGCGTCCTGCTCGAACGCGACGAGCTCACGGCCGGCTCGACCTGGCACGCCGCCGGCAATGTCCCGACCTTCTCGGCAAGCTGGTCGGTGATGAACATGCAGCGCTATTCCGCCGCGCTCTATCGCGATCTCGCGGAGCGGGTCGACTATCCCATGAACTACCACGTGACCGGCTCGATCCGCCTCGCGCACGGCCGCGAGCGGATGCTGGAATTCGAGCGGGTCGTCGCCATGGGCCGCCACCAGGGCCTGGAAACGGCGATGTGCTCGGTCGCCGACCTGAAGGAACGCTATCCCTACCTGGAAACCCATGATCTCGCCGGCGGCCTCTACGATCCGCACGACGGCGACATCGATCCGGCCCAGCTCACCCAGGCGCTCGCCAGGGGCGCCCGCGACCTGGGCCAGCAGATCCGCCGGTTCTGCCCGGTCACCGCCGCCAGCCGGCGAAACGGGGAATGGCATCTGGCGACGCCCGAGGGCGAGATCCGCTGCCGCTACGTGGTCAATGCCGCCGGCTACCGGGCACAGGAGGTCGGCGCCCTGTTCGGCCGCTACGTGCCGATGGTCACGCTCTCGCACCAGTACCTGCTGACCGAGCAGATGCCCGAGCTGGAGCGCTATTCGCGCGAGCAGGGCCGCAAGCTGCCGCTGCTGCGCGATGTCGACAGTTCCTACTATCTGCGCCAGGAAAAGCACGGCCTCAATCTCGGTCCCTACGAGCGCGGCTGCCGCGCCCACTGGAGGACGCCGGACGATCCGATGCCGGAGGATTTCTCCTTCCAGCTCTTCCCCGACGATCTCGACCGCCTCGAATGGTACATCGAGGACGCCATGGCCCGGGTGCCGCTGCTGGCGGAGGCCGGGATCGCCAGGGTGATCAACGGGCCGATTCCCTACACCCCGGACGGCAATCCGCTCATCGGACCGATGCCCGGCGTGCCCGACGCCTTCGAGGCCTGCGTCTTCACC
>JBGTSP010000226.1:0-7326 GCA_041940205.1 Alphaproteobacteria bacterium | reverse complement strand
GGCACCGGCTCGTCGGCGATCCAGTCCATTCCGCTGATCGCGGCGCAGGCCCGGCAGCTCACCGTCTTCCAGCGCACCGCGAACTACGCCATCCCGGCGCACAACGCGCCGCTGGATCCCGACTACCGGGCCGCGGTGAAGGCGGACTATCCGGCGCTCCGGGCGAAGGCGGCGGCGATGCCGGCGAACATCGCCTTCGATCTGAACGACATCTCCGCCCTCGCGGTCGACGAAGAGGCCCGCCGGGCGCAGTACCAGAAGCGCTGGGATCACGGTGGGCTCACCTTCATGGGCGCGTTCAACGACCTGCTACTCGACCGGGAGGCGAACGACACCGCGGCCGAATTCGTGCGCGAAAAAATCCGCGCCCTTGTCGACGATCCCGCGACCGCCGAGCTGCTGTGTCCGGACAACGTGATCGGCTGCAAGCGGCTGTGCGTCGACACCGGCTATTACGCCACCTTCAACCGCGACAATGTCCGCCTGATCGACGTCTCGAAGACGCCGGTCTCGGCAATCACGGAGACCGGCGTGCGGGTGGGCGATGAGGAACACGGGCCGTTCGACGCGATCGTCTTCGCCACCGGCTTCGATGCCATGACCGGCGCCCTGCTGCGGATCGCCATCACCGGCCGCGGCGGCCGGAGCCTGCAGGAGAAATGGGCGGCGGGCCCGCGCACCTATCTGGGCCTGGCGACGGCGGGCTTTCCCAACCTGTTCACGATCACCGGGCCGGGCAGCCCGTCGGTGCTGACCAACATGCTGCCCTCGATCGAGCATCACGTGGAATGGATCGCCGACTGCATCGCCCACTTGCGCGAAAACGGCCTGCGCACCATCGATACCGACGCGGCCGAGGAGGACGCCTGGGTCGCGCACGGCAACCAGGTGGCCGGCGCGACGCTGCGCGCGACCTGTTCCTCCTGGTACCTGGGCGCCAACGTGCCGGGCAAGCCCCGGGTGTTCATGCCCTATATCGGCGGCTTCCCGGCCTATGCCGCGAAATGCGCCGAGGTTGCCGGCGCGGGCTATGCGGGGTTCGCGCTTGGCGGTTGAGACCGGCATTGCCTGCACCAGCGACGGCGGGGTCGCCAGCCTGATCATCGACAATCCGCCGGTGAACGCGCTGGCGCTGGAGCAGATCGAGGCGATCACCGAGGCGGTCGCCACCGTGCCGCCGGCGCAGCCGCTGCTGCTCGCCGGAGCCGGCGCCGCGTTCAGCGCCGGCGTCGATACCAAGGCCTTCGCGCGCTATGACGGCGCGGGCCGGGCCGCGCTCGTCAGGGCGATCTCGCGCATGACCGCCGCCCTGCTGGGCCACCCCGCGCCCCTCGTCGCCGCCGTGAACGGGCATGCCCTGGGAGGCGGCTTCGTGCTGATGCTCTGCGCCGACTACCGCCTTGCCTGCCGGGACGAGACCGTGACCCTCGGCCTGACCGAGGCGCGGGCCGGGGTTCCCTTTCCGGCCGGACCGCTGGCGATCCTCGACAGCGAACTCACTGCGGACCTGCGCCGCAGCCTCACCCTCAGCAGCCGCACGATCGGCGTCGAGGAGGCGCTGCGGGCCGGGATCCTTGACGAAGCGCACGACGCCGAGAGCCTGATGGGCGCGGCGCGGCGCCGATGCCTCGAACTGGCGGCGCAGCCGGCTTTCGCCATCGTCAAGCAGCAGGTTCGCGGCGCCCTGATCGCCCGAGCCCGGGCGGCCGCCGAAGCCCCCGATCCGCTGGCGGAGCGTTTCGCCGGCGAATAGCGCCCGGCAGACCGGCCACCGCCCCTACCCCGCCGCCCCCAGCCGGTCGGCGACCGCGCGGGAGGCCGCCAGCAGGTCGCGCGAGAGCGCGGCGTCGTCGATGGTGCGGGCCAGCACCATGCCGCCGACGCAGAGCGCGGAGAGGGCAAGCGCGGTCTCGCGGCCTTCCGGGCCCGGCTGCGCAAGGTTGCGCTCGAACAGGCCGGTCATGGCCCGGAGCAGCAGCAGGAAGGCGGCGCGGACCTCGGGCGTGCCGCGGGCGACGTCCGACGGCAGGGCGATCATCGGGCACTGGCCGTCGAGATCGCCCAGGTGCTCGCCGGAGAGATAGCTGTCGAGCATGGCGCGCACGGTCTCCGGCCCGCCGTCGGTGACGACGCCGGCCTCCTCGCGCCATTGCCGGCCGCGGCCCGTGAGGAAGCTCTCGACCGCTTCCGCGTAGAGCTCCTCCTTGTTGCGGAAGTGGTTGTAGAAACCGCCCCGGGTCAGGCCGGCGGCGGCCATGATCCGGTCGATGGTGACGGCCGCGAAACCCTCGCGATTGAACAGGATGCGGGCGGCCTCGACGATGCGCGCGCGGGTCTCGCGCTTGTGTTCGCGGCTGTAGGGCATCGCACTCCTCCGGCTGCCGGCGGTTCGAGATTAACGCCGGTGTTAAATATGTTCTTGAACATATTTAGAGCGCGGCCATGCTCCCGTCACCCCGCAGCCCCCGCAATGCCAAGGAGACGGCAATGAAGCTCTTTACCGGACCCACCCCCAACGGCGCCCGCGTCGCCGTGTTCCTGGCCGAGAAGGGGATCGAGATCGAAACCGAAACGCTCGACGTGCTGGCCGGCGAGGCCCGCGCCCCGGCGCACCGCGCGCGCAATTCCCTGGGCCAGGTGCCGGTGCTGGAACTGGACGACGGCCGCTTCCTGGCCGAGAGCGTCGCGATCTGCCGCTACCTGGAGGCCCGCCATCCCGAGCCGCCGCTGTTCGGCCGCGCGGCGGAAGAGGCCGCCTTCGTCGAGATGTGGATCCGCCGCCTCGAACTGCTGCCGATGGCCGCCATCGGCGATGTCGGCCTGCACAGCTTCGCCTTCTTCGCCGACCGGGTGGAACAGAACGCCGCCTATGCCGAGGCGCGCCGGCGGGACTTCCTCGACCAACTCGCCTGGCTCGACGGCGAACTGGCGGACGGTCGCGCCTTCGTCGCCGGCGAAGATTTCTCGATGGCCGACATCATCGGCGTCTCGATGCTGATGGTCGCGGGCTTCGCCGGGATCGCCGTGCCCGAAACGCTTGCCCATGTCCGCCGCTGGGAGGCCGCGCTCAGGGCCCGGCCGAGCTTTCCCGCCCCGCCGGGAGCGGCCTGAACCCGCCCGCCGTCCCCACGCGATGCAACGGAAGAGACCGCCATGCGTCCCCTCGCCCTCCTGACCTTCGTTTCCCTCGACGGCGTGATGCAGGCCCCGGGCATGCCCGACGAGGACCGCTCGGGCGGCTTCGCGCGCGGCGGCTGGGCCACGCCCTGGTGGGATTCGGTCATGGCGCAGGTCGGCCGCACCGCCATGGCCGCGCCCTACGACATGCTGTTCGGCCGCCAGACCTATGACCTGTTCGCCGGCTTCTGGCCCGACGCGCCGGCGAGCCCGGCAGCGGCGCGGATGAACGCCGCGCGCAAATACGTGGCGACCTCCGATCCCGGGACGCTCGCCTGGGCCAACAGCACGGCGCTTACGGGCGATGTCGCCACCGCCGTGGCCGCGCTGAAGCAGACGGAAGGCCCGCTGCTGCAGGTACACGGCAGCGCGCAGCTCATCCGCACCCTGCTGGTCCACGACCTGGTGGACGAATTGCGGCTGTGGACATTCCCGCTCACGCTGGGCGACGGCAAGCGGCTGTTCGCCCCGGACGTGCCGCCGCGCCGCTTCGCGCTGACGCGTTCGGAGGCCACCGAAGACGGCGTGATGATGGGCTTCTACTGCCGCGACCGTGGCGACGACGGCGACAGCGGTGGCGGCGGCTGACGCTGAACCGCCCCCTCACCCCCCACGCAAGGAGTTCAAGCGATGACGAAATTCGCCTTCATCTACCGCGGCGGCCGGCCGCCGGCGACGCCGGAAGAGGGCCGGGCGCACATGCAGAAATGGCGCGCCTGGAGCGGCGGCCTGGGGGCGGCAATGGTCTGTCCGGGCATGCCCTTCGCCGAAGCGGTGACCGTCGCCGCCGACGGCGAGACCGAGGGCAGCGGCGCGATCCCGCTGTCGGGCGTCAGCATCGTCGAGGCCGAGGACCTGGCGGCGGCGCAGGCGATGGCGCGCGCCTGTCCGCATCTCGATCTCGGCGGCGACATCGTCGTCGCCCGCGGCCTCGACATGGAGATGTAGGCGGGGCGCGCCGGCCTGCCGACAGACTCGTGGAGACAGGCGCCTCAGCGCGCCCCGCCGGTGGCCGGGACCGGGCGGGCGCGCTGGTTGTAGAGCATCTTGCGCCGGGCCGCCTTTTCCTCTTCCGACAGGCTGGCGGGATCGACCGACAGGTCGGATCCGACGGCGAGGCCGCGCTGCACCGCCGGGCGTTCGCCGAGTTCCTCGAACCAGGACTTCATGCACTGGAAGTCGTCCAGGTTCTGGCCCTGGAACGCCCAGTTCACGCACCACGGATAGCAGATCATGTCGGCGATGGTGTATTCGTCGCCGGCGAGATAGCGGGTGCGGTAGAGCTGGTTGTTGAGCACGCCATAGAGCCGGTTGACCTCGTCGGTGAAGCGGTTGATGGCGTAGCTCTGGTCGCCCCAGCTCGGCTCCAGGCGGCGGAAATGGCCGCACTCGCCGGTCTTCGGCCCCTGGTTCGCCATCTGCCACATCACCCACTGGTTGACGGCGTACTTGCCACGCAGGTCCTGCGGCCAGAAACGGCCGTACTTCTCGGCGAGATACATCATGATCGAGCCGCTCTCGAACAGGGCCAGTGGCCCGCCGCCACCTTCCGGCTCGTGGTCGACCATCGCCGGCATGCGGTGGTTCGGGTTGATGCGCAGGAAGTCGTCGGTGAACTGGTCGCCCGCGCCGATGTTGCAGGGCACGATGTTGTAGGGCACCCCCAGCTCCTCGAGCAGGATGGTCACCTTCTTTCCGTTCGGCGTCGGCCAGTAGTGCAGATCGATCATGCTTGTCCCCTCCCGGCCGTCGCGGCCGCATTCCGGCGCGATGCTAGCGCGGCGGGCGGGCGCGAGTCCCGATCCTCGCCGAGGTGTGAACGCGGCTACAGCCGCTCCGCCGGATCGCCGGCGCCGCTGCCGCGCTGCGCCAGTTCGAGGCGCAGGAAGTTCAGCAGGCTGATCACCGAGAACTGGCGCTGGCGGGCCCGGTCGCCGGGCAGGCGGACCTCGGCGAGGCGGCTGCCCGCGCCGTCGGCCAGCGCCAGGAAGACGGTGCCATTGGGATGCGCGCCCTCGCCCGCCACGTCGCGGGCGGCAAGGGCGACGATGCCGAGGTCGGCGCCGAAGGTCTGCCGCACGGCGGCGGCGACCGCCCGGGCCCGGGCCGCGGCGTCGCCCGCGCTCTCCCCGGGCAGGTCGTAGAGCGGGCTGGCGCCGTCGGCGGCGACGGTGAGCGCGCCGCGCAGCACCGCGGCCGCCCCGTCGAAGGCGGTCAGGCGGGAGGCCAGCACGCCGCCCGAGAGCGGCTCGGCCACGGCCAGCGTCAGGCCGTGGGCGGCGAGCGCATCCAGCGCAACGGATTCCATGGTTTCCTCATCGAGGCCGAAGACGACGTCGCCCAGGATCGCCCGCAACCGGGCCTCCTCGTCGTCGAGCTGGGCCTGCGCCGTCGCCACGTCGGCGGCCTTGGCGGTGATCCGGACCTTCAGGCCCTCGATGCCGCTGGCCTGGAAGGCGAGCGTCGGATTGCCGAGGGCGTCGAGTTCGCGGATGCGCTCGGCCAGCAGTTCGGCGAGACCGGATTCGGTATTGCCCCAGGTGCGCAGCACCCGGCTGCGGATCGCCGCCGTCTGGCCGGAACGGCGCTGCAGGTCGGGCAGCACCGTGCCCTCCAGCATCGCCTTCATCTCCGACGGCACGCCCGGCACGGCGTAGATCACCTTCTCGCCGACAGGGCAGACCAGGCCCGGCGCCGTGCCCGGCATCTCGGCGATCGGCGAGGCGCCGACCGGCCGGTCGGCCTGGCGCAGGTTGTTCCCGGCCATGCGCCGGCCGCGGGATTCAAAGAGCTGGCGGATATGCGCCGCCATGTCGTCGTCGCGTTCCATGGACACGCCCATCACCTCGGCGATGGCCTCGCGGGTGATGTCGTCCTGGGTCGGCCCCAGGCCGCCGCAGGTGATCACCGCGTCGGCGCGCGAGAGCGCCAGGCGCAGGCTGTCGACGATCCGGCCCTGGTTGTCGCCGACCTTGGTCTGGTGCAGGGAATCGATGCCGGCGAGCGCGAGCTGCTCGCCGATCCAGGAGGAATTGCTGTCGACGATCTGGCCCAGCAGCAGCTCGGTGCCGACGGCGATGACTTCACAGCGCATGGCGCCCTCCCTGTCGCCCGTTCCGCGGGCGCTTCCTGAAACGGCCCGCCTTGCGGGCGCTCTTGAATTATCGCCCGCTTCGCGAGCGCGTCGTGAAATACCGGTGCGGGACCGGATTCAGAAGGTCACGGGCAGCGGCAGGTCGGCGCCGAAGACCCGGTCGCGATGTTCGATCAGGATCGGATCGACCTTGTAGCCCGTGGCCGCCAGGCGTTTCGCGAAGCGGCCCCAGCCCTTGCGCAGCGGCAGCGGCGTCGGGCATTTCTCGTCCGGCAGGGCATCGTAGAGCTGCGAGAAGAAGGCCCAGTAGAGATCGGCCGCGCCGAAGCGGGTGCCGACGAAATAGCGGCTGCCCGCGGCTTCCTGCGCCCGCAGGCGGCCGGCCAGCAGGTCCATGACGGCCTGCACGCGGACCAGCGCCGCCTCCAGGTCGTCGGGGTCGTAGCCATATTCGCGCAGCATCGGACTGGCGAGCGCGTCGTCGCCGAAGGCCCGGTGCATCGCCTCCAGCATGAACAGCCGGGCGTTCCAGGCGAAGCCGTGCTCGGAACAGATGGCATCGCACAGGCCGATCGCGAGCGCGCGTTCGGCCGGGTCGGCCGGCAGCAGGGCCGGTTCCGGCGCCGCACGCTCGGCCCAGTCGAGGATCTCCAGCCAGTGGGCGCGGCCGGCCTCGCCCGGCACCAGCAGCAGCGGCGCGTTGCGCCGGCCGGTCCAGGCCACGAGATCCTCGTTGGCCTCGCCGCCCTTCTGGGCGACCGGGCTGAAGGCGATGTTCTTGAGCTCAAGGATGGAGCGGGCGGACATGCTCCAGGGGCCGGGCACGCCGGCCGTCAGCACCAGGTGCGGTCCGGGCGTCGCCCGGGCCTCGTCGACATCGAGATAGCGCATGGCGGACGGTCTCCCCCGGCGGGATGCGAACCGGCCGGTCCCGCCAGGAACCGGCCGATGCAACAGAGCTACGCGGCGGACCCGCCGCGGCGCGAGGCCCTAGAGGGCCTCGACGATGGTGACGTTGGCGAGACCGCCGCCCTCGCACATGGTCTGGAGGCCGA
>JBGTSP010000225.1:0-7341 GCA_041940205.1 Alphaproteobacteria bacterium | reverse complement strand
CGGCCAGCGTCGTCAGCGGCACGCCGAGCTCGCGGCATTGCGCCGCCGTGCGTTCCGAGGTCGGCACACCGACGACCTCGAGGCCGCCGGCGACCCGCTCGGCCAGCAGCCTGACGAAGATCTCGGCGGTCGAGCCGGTGCCGATGCCCAGCCGCATGCCCGGTTCCACCAGCTCGACGGCGGCGGCCGCGGCGGCCCGCTTGCCGGCTTCGGCATTCATGATGCCACCTGTTTCAGCCGCCGGTTCAGATCGCGCAGCAGGGCGAGGATTTCCTGCGCGGCGGGACCGTCGGGCTCGTATTCGTTCACCCCCTGGCCCGCCGCCAGACTGGCGGCGAAGGCCACCCTGTTGCCCAGCACGGTGCGCGCCACCGGCAGGCGGTCCTTCTTCAGCCGCCCCAGCAGGTCGTCGGCCAGCCGGCTGCGCGGCGGCACCCGGTTGGCCACCAGCAGCACCTGGCCCCCGGCCTTGCCGATGGTTTCCAGCGTCGGCAGCGTGGCCCACAGGTCCATCGGCGAGAGCTGCACCGGCACCACCACCAGATCGGCGGCCCGGGCGGCGAACCGCAGTTCCCGGTCGCCGTGCGGCGGACAGTCGATCAGCACGAAATCGGATCTCTTCTTCAGACGGGTCAGGGTGGCCCGCGCCTTGTCGATGTCGACGGCCTGCAGTTCCGGCGGGACCGCTTCCCCGGCCGCGGCCTGGCGTTCGCGGTGCCAGAAGCTGATGCTGCCCTGGGGATCGAGATCGATCAGCGACACGGTCTTTCCGCGCGCCAGCAGGGCGCAGGCGAGATGGATCGTCAGCGTGGTCTTGCCCACGCCGCCCTTGTGCTGCGCGAAGGCGACGACCTGCGCGCTCACCGGGACGCCCTCCGGGCCACGAGGAACAGCCGGCGGAAGGGGAACAGGGTGCGACCGTCGGCCTCGGGCGGATAGGCGAGGCGCAGGCGGGCCGCATAGTCGGCCTCGAACCGGGCAAGATCCGCGCCTTCCAGCGCCGCCAGATAGGGCCGGAGCCCCGTCGCCTTGGTGTATTCCTTCACCGGATCCTCGCCCTCCAGCACCTGCAGATACTCGCTCTCCCAGATTTCAAGATCGTCGCAGAGCGGCGCCAGCAGGCGGTAATAGTCCGCCGGATCGTGCACCGGCGGAAGGCCCCGGGGTGTCGGGATGCCGGGCGACCAGGCGCCCGCCTCGAACGCCTCGGCCATCAGCCTGTGCGACGGCGCGAAATGGTTGCGCGGCATCTGCGCGGCCAGCACCCCGCCCGGGCGAAGCTGGGCCAGCAGGCGCGGGAACTGGCGGTCGTGGTCCTCCAGCCAGTGCAGCGCGGCGTTGGCATAGATCACGTCGACCGGTTCCTCGGCCGTCCAGGTCGCCGCATCGGCCTCCGCGAAGGTGAAATCCGGCGCCGCCTCGCGGGCCCGGGCCAGCATGTCCGGCGAATTGTCGAGGCCCAGAATGCGGGCCTCCGGCCAGCGTCCGGCGAGCAGCGGGGTGATGTTGCCGGGGCCGCAGCCGAGGTCCACGACCGTTTCCGGCGCCTGCGTCGGGATCGCGGCCAGCAGGTCCAGCGCCGGCCGCAGGCGCGGTCCGGCATTCTTCAGATATTGTCCGGGATCCCAGCTCATGGCGCCACCTTCACCGCATCGTCCTCGATCAATACCGGAAACGGCAGCAGACGGCGATCCTTGGGCGGTCCGGCGACGCACAGGCCGTCGTCGAAACGGAACAGGGCGCCGTGAAAGGAACATTCGAGATGCGCCCGATCCGCGCTCAGCAGATCGCCCGGCATGCTGTCGAGATTGACGTAGGCGTGCGGGCAGAGATTGAAATAGCCGTGCACCGTGTCGCCCCGGCGCAGCAGGAAGATCCGCTGCGCGCCCTCGTGATCGTGCCAGACGAAGCGCCGGACCCCGAGGTCGGCGTCGAGCTGGTCGAGCGCGCACAGGGTCTCGCCCGGCCGCGGCCGGCGCGCCAGCTTGACCTGCGGTTCGCCGAGACCGCCGCCGCTCACCCCTTCAGGCCGCCCATCCGGCAGATCAGCTTCCAGGACCTGGCGTCGATCGGCATCACCGACAGGCGCGACTGCTTGATCAGGGGCAGTTCCGCCAGCCGTTCGTCCGCCTTCACCTGCGCCAGGGTGACCGGTTCGGGCATCGCCTCGACCGCCGCCACGTCGACCATGCCGTAGCGGCCGCTCTCGTCCGACGGATCGAGATACCACTCCTTCACCACCTCGACGATGCCGACCACCCGTTTCTCGTTCACCGAATGGTAGAAGAAACCGCGATCGCCCTTCTTCATCGCCTTCATGTTGTTGTTGGCCTGGTGGTTGCGCACGCCGTCCCACTCCGCGCCTTTCCTGCCGGACTTCACCTGGTCGTCCCACGACCACGCGCCCGGTTCCGATTTGAACAGCCAATACGCCATGTCTCGCCTCCTGCCTGTCTGGTTTTCCGTCCCGATCACGCCGTCTCCGCCCGCATCGGACGGGTGAGCAGCGCCTGGATCGTTGCATCGATATCCGCGCCATGGTTGCAGATCGCGTCGACCGCGGCGCAGATCGGCATCTCGATCGCGCGCGCCTCCGCTTCCTCCATCAGGGCCGCCGCCGTGGCGACTCCCTCGGACACGCTCCGCCGCTCGGCCAGGATGTCGGCCATCGCGCGCCCCGCGCCGAGTTCGCGCCCCAGGGACATGTTGCGCGAGGTCAGGGAATTGCAGGTCAGGGTCAGGTCGCCGAGGCCGGACAGGCCCATCAAGGTCTCGCCCCGCGCGCCCAGCGCGGCGCCGAAGCGCCGGACTTCGGCCAGGCCGCGGGTCATCAGCGCGGCCCGCGCGCTGTCGCCCAGCGCCCGCCCGGTGACGATGCCACAGGCGATGGCGATCACGTTCTTGACGGCGCCGCCGATCTGCACCCCGACCAGGTCGTCGCTGGAATAGATCCGGAAGGCCGGCCGGCCCAGTGCCCGGGCAAGCGCCGCGATCGCGTCCTCGCGTTCGCCGGCAAGCGTCACCGCGGTCGGCAGCCCGCGCACCACGTCCGCCGCGAAGGACGGCCCGGAGAGCACGGCCAGCGGCCGGCCAGGCAGGACCTCGGCCAGCACGGCGCTCAGCAGCGCCCGGCTGCCCAGCTCGATGCCCTTGGAACAGATCACCAGCGGCGTGCCGGGGCCGACATGCCCGGCCAGCCCGGCCGCGACCGCGCGCAGATGCTGCGCCGGCGTGACCAGCAACAGGGCTTCGCAGGCTTCGAGGTCGGTGCCGTCGGCCGTCGGCCGCACCCCGGAAGCCAGCGGCACGCCGGGCAGGTAGACGGCGTTCTCGCGCGCCGTCGCGAGCGCGCGGGCCAGGGCGGGATCGCGGCACCACAACCGGACGTCGCAGCCGTTGGCCGCGGCATTCTGCGCCAGCGCCGTGCCCCAGGCCCCTGCCCCGATGACCCCGATCGTCTGCATGCCCGCGCCCGGCGCCTCCCGTGTCCTGCCGCGCCGGCGAATCGCCGGAGCCATCCCGCTCTAACCCGGCCGCCGCGGACCGGCAATCAGTCGCGCCCGGAATCCCCGGCGAGCGGCGCCCCGCTGCGCGGATCCACCGCCAGCGCCGGTTCGGGCGGATAGGCCAGAACCTGGGTTTCCACCTGCAGCAGCACCTGGCGCGCGGCCGCCACCGGCACCCGCGCGCGGGCGGCCGCGAAGTCGAGCCAGGCGAAGGCGCTGGCCTCCGCGCTCAGGCGCACCGCGTCGGACCGGGCGAACTCGGCCACGAAGACCGGAAAGAGTCCGATGGTCTCGCTGTCCAGCGCATGGAACGGCACGGCCATGTTGGCCGAGGCAAGACGGCGAGGCACGAGGCCGGTCTCTTCCAGCGTCTCCCGCGCCGCGCACTCGGAGGCCCGCTCGCCGTCCTCGATCCGTCCCGTCAGGTAGAGCCATTCGCCGGCCAGCGGCGCCTGCGTGCGGCGCACCAGCAGGGTCTCCCGGCCGCCGGTCTCGCCCGGCCGTACCGCCACCACCACGACGGCGCCGGTGAAGATGCGCGGTCCCGGGCTCATCCGCGGGGTCTCACCGCCACCCGTCCCGGCCGGCGAGCGCGGCGTCGAGATCGATGACCGCGATCTCGAAGGCCGTGGGATCCCGGGGCGTGTGTTCCGACATCAGCGACATCAGGTGGGTCACCCCGTCCTCGTCGCCGAGCGGCACGCAGACCCGCGACATCCGGGTCCAGGGCCGGTCCGGCTGCTCGGCGAGACGGGCATAGATCGGGGCGCGGTGCCGCCAGGCGGCGCGGTAGAAGGCGCTTGCGATCTCGGTGCGCGCATCGGCCCATTCGCTGACCCGCTTGCCGGTCATTTCCGGCATGGCCGTGCGGCGCGAACGGGTGGCATGCACGGCATAGCGAAAATCGCGTCCGCCCTCGAGGGGAACCAGGAGGTTGATCCAGCCGATCCACGGCCCCAGCGCTTCCGGCGGCAGCGCCGCGCGCGGCGGCAGTCCGGACGCGCCGCGTCGCGCCGCCCAGAAGGCCAGGAAATCCTTTTCCCGGGCCAGCAGTTCGCCGGCCCAGTCGACCGCCTCGACCGCCTGCCCGGGCCTCTCCATGCGCCTAGTCGAAGGTGATGACGCTGCGCGCGACCTTGCCGGTGCGCAATTCCGCGAAGGCCTCGTTGATCTGATCCAGCCGGATGGTCTGGGAGATCATCTCGTCCAGCTTGAGGCGGCCCTGCATGTAGAAATCGACATACCGCGGCATGTCCACGCGGAAGCGGTTGGAGCCCATGTTGGAGCCCTGCAGTTTCTTCTCGCGCAGCAGTTCGGGGGCGTGGATCTCCAGCTGGGTGCCGACGGGAACCATGCCGATCACCGTGGCGGTGCCGCCGGGCCGGCACATCTTGAAGGCCTGCTCGCAGGTCTGCTTCAGGCCGATCGCCTCGAAGGCGTAGTGCACGCCGCCCTGGGTCAGCTCGCGCACCGCCTTGACCGGATCGTCCTGGCTGGCATCGATCACGTCGGTGGCGCCGAAGGTGCGGGCCAGTTCCAGCTTGGAGGCGACCACGTCGATGGCGATCACCCGGCTGGCCCCGGCGATCGCCGCGCCGTTGACGCAGGACAGGCCGACGCCGCCGCAACCGATCACCGCCACGGTGGAACCGACCTCGACGCCGGCGGTGTTGTGCACCGCGCCGACCCCGGTGGTCACGCCGCAGCCGATCAGCGCCGCCTGGGCGAAGGGCATGTCCTCGCGCACCTTCACCACCGCATGCTCGTGCACCAGCATCATCTCGGCATAGCTGGAGAGATGCATGAACTGGTTCACCATCTTCTCGTCCTTGGCGAGACGCGGTTCCTGGTCCGTCGAACGCAGCAGGTCGGGGCTTTCGCACAGCTCCTCGATCTTCTGGTAGACCTCGGGCAGCGGCGGCAGGGCGAGCGTCAGCGGGGCCAGCAAGGTGCGGCCTGGCACGGCGAAGCTGACCCGATCGAGCGCGAACAGCGGCGCGCCGCCGCCGGGCGGGGCGGAACGGGCGAGGTCGGGCACGGGTTGGAGCATGGTCATGAGGCCTCGAACCTGGCCGTGCGCCCGCAGCTCCGAATGCCTGCCGGAGCCGCCGCAGCGCGATCGTCGATCGCCTACTAGGCCATCGAAACGCGAGCAACGGCAACCGATCGAGATGGATCGAATTCTCTGCCGGCCATTGGCGACAACGTCGTCACTCCGTCCTCAGGGCGTCGCGACGAACAGGCGCAGCGAGCCGTCGAGCGCGGCCTGCCTGCGCAGCATGCCGTAGCGGGCGTCCCAGGCGCCGTCCTCGAGATCCCGCCGCAGATGCGTGACATAGGCAGCCGCCGTCGCTTCGTCGACGAAGCTCCAGGCCGAATTCGCCGCCCGTGCGCCGTCGTCGAGGAAGCGCTCGGGCCGGCCGTAATAGGCCTCGTTGAAGCCGTCGCGGCAATGGAGAGGGATCAGGACCGGCAGGCTCTGGAGATCGCCGCCGAGGGCCGCACCGATCCGCCCGGCGGCCGGATAGCGGCGGGCCTCCGCCGCCAGCACGCCGGGCGCATAGTCGTTGAGCCAGAAGCGCTGCACCAGAGCGGGGTCGCAGCTCAGGATCACGATCGGCCCGCGCACGACGCGCCGCATTTCGCTCAGCCCCGCTCGCAGATCCTTCCATTGATGCACGGTGAAGGTCGCCATGCCGGCGTCGAAATGCCCTTCCGGAAAGGGCAGGTCCTCGGCGACCGCATCGATCGCCCGGGTCAGATGGGCCGGGCGCTGGGCGCGCATCGAGGCCGAGGGCTCGACCGCGGTGACCTCGCGCTCCGTCGGCTCGTAGGAGCCGGCGCCAGCCCCGACATTGAGGACTGTCCGCGCTGTACCCAGCGCCTGCTCGATCTGGGTCGCGATCGCCGGCTCGGGCTGGCGGTAGGATGGGTAGCACGGTGCGATGGCGGCGTAGTTCGCATCACCGGCGCTGCCATCTGCCAGTCTGGCGCTCATCGTCGGGTCTCCGCTCGGCGTGCCGCCCCGGGAGGCGGCGGGGCAGACACCTGTCATGGCGGCGGTGACGGGACGATGACAGCCGGTCAGCCCGTCATCATCCTCGGCAGCGCCGTCACGATCTGCGGGAAGAGCGTGATCAGGACGAGCAGCGCCATCAGCAGCAGGAAATAGGGGGTCGCGGCCTTCGTGACGGCCACGATGTTCTTGCCGGTGATGCTCTGCAGCACGAAGAGATTGAAGCCGACGGGCGGGGTGATCTGCGCCGCCTCGATCAGGATCACCACGAAGATGCCGAACCAGAGCAGGTCGATGCCGGCCGCCTGCACCATCGGCAGCATCACCGAGGAGGTCAGCACGATGATCGAGATGCCCTCGAGAAAGCAGCCGAGGATCAGCATGAAGACCCCGAGCACCGCGAGCAGCGCATAGGGCGACAACTGCATCGCATTCACCCAGCCGGCCAGCGTGCGCGGGATGTCGACGAAGGCGACGGCGATGGTCAGGCAGGCGGCGCAGGCGATGATGAAGGAGATCATGCAGGAGGTCCGCATCGCCGCCATCAGCCCGTCCATGAAGCTGTCGCGGCTGAGCCCGCCGCCGATGGCGGCGAGTACGAGCGCACCGATCACGCCGATCGTCGCCGCCTCGGTCGGCGTCGCGATGCCGCCATAGATCGAGCCGACGACCGAGCCGATCAGCAGCGCCACGGGGATCAGCCGCCGCGACCGGTAGAGCTTCTCGCGAAGGGGCACCGGCGGGTCGGCCGGCGGCATCTTCTCCCGGTTGAACAGGGCCCAGGTGGCGGTATAGCCCATGAACAGCGCCATCAGCAGC
>JBGTSP010000224.1:0-7510 GCA_041940205.1 Alphaproteobacteria bacterium | reverse complement strand
AGGCCGAGACGCAGCAGCAGGGTGCTCGATGGCGATGCTGCCCGCGATGCGGGATCCTCCGGTGCGGCCGGCATCGCCAGCCGGTAGGCGAAGCCGCATCCGAAACAACAGAACCAGGGGGCGTCGCCGCTCCGGTGCCGCACCGAGGTGCACTTGTGGATCACCCGGATGCCCGCGTCCTTCAGGTGCGGCAGCACCTGCTGCGGATTGCGGCCGGCGGTCTCCACGATCTTCACGCCGCCGTCGATCACCGCCTTCACGTAGGCCGGATAGTCCGGCGGGTTGAGGGTGGGCAGGAAGGTCAGGTTCACGCCGAAGGGCTTGTCGGTCATGTCGCGGCAGCGGGCGATCTCGTTGGCCAGATCGCCGGCGCTCTTCTGCGTCAGCCCGGTGATGATCCCCAGTCCGCCGGCGTTCGAGACCGCGGCGGCCATCTCGGCGAAGCCGACCTCGTGCATGCCGCCCTGGATGATGGGGTGTTCGATGGCGAACATCTCGGTGATCGCGGTCTTCATCTCGTCTCTCCGAACCGGGAAGGGCGCGCGCTGGCCGCGCCGCGGGGCGCCCTTATAGCCCGGCGCCCGGGCCGCGATCGGCCGCTGCGACAAACCGTCCTGCAGGCCGGCGCCGGCGCATCGCCGGACGGCGCGACGGGTTCAGCCGTCCGCGAACCGCGGCTCGCGTTTTTCCAGCGCGGCGCGCACCGCCTCGACCTGGTTGGGCGCGCCGATCAGGCCTTCCTGGGCCACGGATTCGGCCAGCAGCGCGTCCGCCTCGCTGGCGTCGGGCAGGGCGTTGTAGAGCCGCTTGGCGCCCTGCACGGCATCGGGGCTGCGGGCGGCGATCTCGCGGGCGACGCTCAGCGCCTCGGCCCGGGGATCTTCCGACAGCCGGGTGGCGAAGCCGTAGGAGACCGCTTCCGCGCCCGAGAACATGCGGCCGGTATAGGTCAGTTCGCGGATCACGTCGTCGCGGGCCAGGTGGCGCATGATCGCGGTCGAGGACATGTCCGGCACCAGGCCCCATTTCACTTCCAGGATGGACATCCGGGTCTCGGGGTGCACGAGCCGGATATCGGCGCCCAGCGCCACCTGGAAGCCGCCGCCCAGCGCCACGCCGTGCACCGCCGCGATCACGGGAACGCGCAGCGTGCGCCAGGCCCAGACCGCCTGTTGCGCCCGGTTGGCGATACCGTGGGTGCGCTCGGCCAGCGAGAGCCGTCCGCCGCCTTCGGCCATGCGCCCGAAGCTGCCCATGTCGAGGCCGGCGCAGAAGGCCCGGCCCTCGCCCGACAGCACCACCGCGCGAACCGCCGGGTCCGCGTCCAGCGCCGCCGCGGTGTCGACCAGCGCCTGGAACATGGCGTCGTCCAGCGCGTTCATCTTCTCGGCTCGCGTCAGGCGGGCGTCCGCGACCCCGTCCGTGACCGTGACCTGCATGCGTTCGTCCAAGTCTCCCTCCCGCGCATTCGCCCCCGCCCCGGCGGGGAAAGGCGAAGTGTGGAAGGCGGCCGGCGCGGGCACAAGTCGCCCGCGCCGGCCGGCGCCGGATTTCTCCCCGGCCGGCCTCAACGGGTCGCGCGGATGCGACCCGGCAGGCTGAGATCGCCCGAGGCCACGTCGTGCACCCCGGTGACGCAGAGCAGCGGCCGACCGCCGCTCTCGCTGACCTGCAGGCTCGCGGTCACGGCATCGAAACCCTGCCCCGTCGCGTCGGCCAGCGGCACCCGGATCCGGGCCTCCCGGCCGTCGAGCTGCGGGCTCATGCCGGGACTGTCGAGCGCGATCGGCAGGCCCGGTGCGGTCGCCGGCAGCAGGTCGACGCCCGGCGAGACGTCACGCACCTTCAGGCCCGCGCCGCAGGCCGCCTCCTTCACCAGCACGACCCAGTGGGCGTGCCAGTCGGCGCCGTCGTTGCCGGGATCGCCGTCGGCGTTCTCGTCGAACAGCGGCGTGTCGTCGAAGTCGGGATGGGCGGTGATGGCGAGCGCCAGCAGGCCGGAGCCGGCATCGAAACCCGCGGCCGAGGGATCCAGCCCGGTGGGCCAGACATAGGCGGCGACCCGGGCGCCCGCGAGCCGGCCCGTGGCCTCGGGCTTCACGCTGCCGGCAAGCCCGGCGACCTCCATCATGAAGGTGGCGAGGCGGCCGTCGCTGGCGATCTCGGCGCGGGTGATGTCGAAGGCCGGCGGCACGGCCGCGTCGACGGGGCTCTCGACGGGATGGGCGTTGGCGGCGGCGCCAAGCAGCAGGGCGGCAAGCAGGCTGGAACGGAACATGGGTTTCTCCAATTGGTATCGAGTCGCTATTACATGACCGAACCCGCCGCTGCTTGCAAGGAAAGTTTTGACTCGCTACTTTTTTGGCATGCCGGAGCTCGCCCACACCGCGCAGCTGCTCGAGCGGCTGGCCCGCCTGATCCAGAACGATGCCCATCGCGACGGGCTGAAGCCGGCGCAGTGGGAGGCCCTGCGCTATCTCGCCAGGGCCAACCGCTTCTCCCGCTCGCCCTCCGCGCTCACGGCCTTTCTCGGCACCACCAAGGGCACCGTCTCGCAGACCCTGAACGCGCTCGAGCGCAAGGGTCTGATCGAGAAGCGGAGCGACCCGGTCGACCGCAGGCAGGTCCGGCTCGATCTCGCGCCGGCCGGGGAAGCCGTGCTGGAGCGCGATCCGGTCAGCGAACTGCTGGCGGCGCTGGACGGCTTGAGCCTGCGCGAGCAGGCCGCGCTCGGCCGCGGTCTGGAGGTGTTGCTGGCCGGCACCCTGGCCCGGCGGGGCCGGCGGCCGTTCGGGCTCTGCCGGCTCTGCCGGCATTTCCGGCCCGGCGAGGGCCCGGACCCCGAGGGCGGATTTCCGCACTTCTGCGGCCTGCTCGAAGAGAAGCTGTCGATGGCCGACAGCGCCCGGATCTGCCAGGAACAGGAAGCGGAAGGGATCCCGGCGTCCTGACATGCGGTCTCAATGCATGGCCGGGGATCTGCGATGTTCGCGGAAGCGGAGTGGAGCGGGTGATGGGAATCGAACCCACGACACGTAGCTTGGGAAGCTACTGCTCTACCACTGAGCTACACCCGCGCCGGCTCCCACCTAACGCCAATTCGCGCACCCGCGCAAGCGTCTGTGCGCGCAGGCCGGACGGCGGGTGCTAGGCTCGCGGTTTCGGCCTGCACGCCGCCTGCGACCCGGGAGTTCCGCCGCCATGACCACCACCTCGATGAGCCTGGAAGCCATCCGCGATCTCGCCCACGCCGCCCTTGCCGCCGCCGGCGCGGATGCGGCCAACGCAGGAGCCATCGCCAACACGGTGATGACCGCCGAGCGCGACGGCTCGCATTCGCACGGCCTGTTCCGCGTGCCGGGCTATGTCGCCTCCCTGCGCAGCGGCAAGGTGAACGGTGCGGCGGATCCGCGGCCGGAACGGCGCACCCCGGTGCTGCTGCATTGCGACGGCGACATGGGCTATGCGCCGCTGGCGCTGGCGCGCTGCTATGAGCCGCTGGCCGAGGCCGCCGAGGCCAACGGCCTGGCGATCCTGGCGCTCACCCGCTCCTTCCACTTCGCCGCGCTCTGGCCCGAGGTCGAGGCGCTGGCCGAACGCGGCCTCGCCGCGCTCAGCGGGGTGTCCTACAAGCCGGTGGTCGCGCCGGCGGGCGGCCGCGAACCGCTGTTCGGCACCAATCCGCTGGCCTTCGCCTGGCCCCGGCCCGGCGGCAGCCCGGTGGTCTTCGACATGGCCACGGCGGCCCGGGCGATGGGCGACGTGCAGATCGCCGCGCGCGACGGCCAGCCGGTACCCCTGGGCACCGGGCTCGATGCCGAAGGCAACGAGACCACCGATCCGGCCGAGATCCTCAAGGGCGTGCTGCTGCCTTTCGGCGGCTACAAGGGTTCGGCCATCGCCCTGATGGTGGAACTGCTCGCCGGCCCGCTGGTCGGCGAGAATTTCAGCTACGAGGCGGCAAAGGCCGACAACAATGACGGCGGTCCGGCCCGCGGCGGCCAGTTCCTGCTGGCGCTGTCGCCGGAACGGATCTCGGGCGGCGACTGGGCGGAACGCTCCGAGGCCTTCTTCGCCCACATGGGCGGCATGGCCGGCGTCCGCCTGCCGGGCGAGCGCCGCCACCGCAACCGCGACGATGCCGGTCCGCGCGCCATCAACGCCGAACTGGTGGCGCGGATCGAGGCCCTGACCGCCGGCGAGACCTGATCGGGCGCGGGCCGCCGGCCGGCCCGTGCGGCCGTTCAGACCGGCTGCTGGCGGGCCAGCGGCGGATCGCGCGGCGGCGGCAGGGCGTCGCGCAGCGCGGCCGCGAGGTCGTCGCGCAGTCCCCGCCGCGCCGGATCGGACCACAGGTTGTGGTGCTGCAGCGGGTCCGCGCGCAGGTCGTAGAGTTCCCCCTCGCTGCCGTCGTGCACGCTGCCGGGCTCGTAGAGGGTGCACAGCACATCGTCCCGCCAGATCGAGCGCAGGTGCATCTCGATCCCGTTGATGTCGGAATCCCATTCGGTGAGCACCTGCCGGCGCATCCCAGCGTCCTCGCCGTCGGCGGCCTGCGGCAGCGGCCGGCCCTGCATCCAGTCGGGCACCGCCAGCCCGGCGATGGCGCAGAAGGTCGGCGCCAGGTCGATCTGCCCCACCGGGGCGGCGATCCGCGCCGGCGCCAGGCCGGCCGAGGGCGCCGGCCGCCAGAGCAGCGGCAGGCGCATCAGCGCGTCGACATGGTAGGGGCCCTTGAACAGCAGGCCGAAATCGCCCTGCAGTTCGCCATGGTCGGTGGTGAACAGGATGTCGGTGTCCCGGTCCCAGCCGCGCTCGCGGAGATAGGCCAGCACCCGCCCGCAGGCCTCGTCGATCAGTTCGTTCTCGACATGCACGGCGGCGTTGATCTCGCGCACCTGGTCCGCGGTGAGGTCGGCCGGTACGAATTTCGGCGGGGCCTCGAAGTTGGAAACCAGCCGGCCCTCGTACCAGTCGAGCCAGTGGCCCGGCTTGCCGGCAAGGATCTTCCGCGCCGCCGCCCGGCTTTCCGGCCAGCCGGGAGGCAGGTCGAGATCGCGCCAGGGCACGCGGGCAAGCTCGGCCTCGGGCGGATCCCAGGGATGGTGGGGATCGGGGAAGCTCATCCAGCAGAACCAGTCCTCGTCCGCGTCCAGCCCCGCGAGCCAGGCGATCGTCCGCTCGGCCACCCAGTCGGTGTGGTAGTGCTCGCGGGCCACGGGATTGCACCAGACCTGCGGCGCACCGGTTTCGCCGCCGCCCTCATGGTTGACCTGGAAGTCGGCGGTCAGCACGGGATAGAAGCCGTCCGCCGCGCCCGGCGCCGCCGTCTTCAGCCAGCGCGGATAGTGCCAGGGCCCCCGCGCGCTGTGCATGTTCAGTTCCACCCGCTCGAAGCCGCGATAGGGCAGGGGCGACGTCTCGCCGGCGATCCGGGTCTCCCGGTAGTCCCGCTTGGGATCGAAGGCCGGCTCGAAATGCGCCTTGCCGATCAGCGCGGTGCGGTAGCCGGCCTTCTCGTGCAGCAGGACGGCGACGCTGGGCGCATCTTCGGGCAGCGGCACGCCGTTCATGGTGACGCCGTGGGTGCGGGGATACTGGCCGGTGATCATGCTGGCGCGCGCGGGCATGCAGACCACGCTCTGGGCGTGCGCGCGGGAAAAGTTGAAGCCGGTCTCCGCCAGGCGGTCGAGCACCGGCGTGCGGGCGATGCGTCCGCCGTTGCATCCCAGCGCGTCGTAGCGCTGCTGGTCGGTGGTGATGAACAGGATCTTCCGGCCCATGGCGTTATCCCTTCGTGCCGGCAGTGCGTCCGCTGCGGTCTTCCAGCAGTTTCCAGATCCCGTCGGCGGTCATCAGCGTGCGCCGGCGGTGGAAGATTTCGCCGCGCAGGAAGACCATGCTGCGGCTCAGCCGGGTGATCCGGCAGCGTCCCTCGATCAGCGCCCCGATCGGCGCCGGCGCCAGGTACTCCGCCTTCAGCGACACCGTGGTGGTCATCTGCCGCGCCGCCATCCCGGCGCTCAGGCCCATGAACTGGTCGGCGAAGGTGTAGAGCAGCCCGCCATGCACCACCCTGCCGCTGTTGGCATGCCGGGGCTGCGAGACGAAGGCGTAGGTGAAGCTGCCGTCGGGCAGCTTCTTCGAGCAGAACGGGCCGATCTCCTCGCAATGCCGGCCCTGGCCGGGCATCAGCCGGTAGCCTTCGGGAATCAGCGTCCCGGGATCGGCGGGAACGGGCTCGAGGGTATCGGTGTCGACGGTCTCGGGAGCGTCGGTCTCGGGATCATCGGTCTCGGGATCGTCGGTCTCGGGCATGGCCCTGCCATTGTGCCGTTGCGGGGGACGGTCCTCATACCCCGATGCGGCGCGGGCTGGCCACTCAGCCCGAGCCCGGCAGCGCCGGCAGGGTCAGGCTGGCGAGCCGGGCGGCGCGCTCCTCCAGCGCCGCGAGATCGCTCCAGTGATAGCGCACCACCGGCAGGGTGGCCTTGCCGACGGGCACCTCGCGCTCGCAGATCGGCGCCCCGCCCAGGCGCTCGTAGAACCGGCGGGCGCTGCGGTTCGCCTTCAGCACCTCGACCTGGCCCTCCAGGAACCCCTCGGCCTGCAACTGCTCGGCGCAGGCCGCCATCAGCATGCGGCCGACGCCGCGGCGCTGCACCGACGGCCGCAGGTACAGCGTGAAGACCTCCGCTTCCGTCGGCCGGCCGCGGGCCGGGCCCATCGTGGCGAACCCGATCACCGCGCCGCGCTCGCCGGCGACGAAGGCGCAGCAGCCCGGCGGCATGTCGCTCAGGTGCCGGTGCCAGCGCTGGCTCTCGCGCCGGATGCTCATGCCGTCGAGCACGGCGTCGGGCACGATGCCCCGGTAGGCCTGCCGCCAGCTTTCCACATAGACCTCGGCGATCGCCGGGGCGTGGCGCGGCAGGGCGGGGCGCACGAACATCGTTCAGGCCACCCTGCGCGCAACCGCCGTGCGGTCGTCGCGGCCGGCGCCGGTCGGCCGGGCGGGACGGACGGCGGGACGGATTCCGGGCGGGGGCATGACGACGCGGCCTCTCGCATTGCTTCGCTACGATGCGCATCATAGAACCCTTGGCGAAACGGAGACCACCGGCGTTTCAACGCCTCTCGCGGGGCGGAACGGCCGGCATCACCGGGAGAAAGCATGTTCGAATCCCTGCAATCGCGCCTCGGCGACGTCCTCGACTCGCTGACCCGGCGCGGCGCGCTGAGCGAGAAGGACGTCCAGGCCGCGCTGCGGGAGGTCCGCGTCGCGCTGCTGGAAGCCGATGTCGCCCTGCCGGTCGTGCGCGCCTTCCTGGAAAAGGTGCGCGAGAAGGCGGTCGGCGAGGAGGTGCTGCGCTCGGTCACGCCGGGGCAGATGGTCATCAAGATCGTCAACGACGAGCTTGTGGCGCTGCTCGGCGGCGAGGTCGAGGAATTCCGGATCTCCGCGGCGCCGCCGGTGGCGGTGATGATGGTCGGCCTGCAGGGCTCGGGCAAG
>JBGTSP010000223.1:0-7606 GCA_041940205.1 Alphaproteobacteria bacterium | reverse complement strand
GTCGAGGTGCCGCCCATGTCCATGGTGATGATGCGGTCGATGTCGCACAGTTCCGCCAGCCGGGCGCTGGCGACGACGCCGCCGGCCGGGCCCGACAGCACGGTATGCACCGGCTTGGCGCGCGCCGCGGCGACGGTCAGCAGGCCGCCGGAGGCCTCCAGTACCGTGACCGGCGCCGCGGCCGGGGCGGCAAGACCGTCAGGCGCGCGCAGCAGCTCTTCCAGGGAACCGAGATAGCGGTCCATCACCGGCGCCAGGTAGGCGTTCAGCGCCGCCGTGCTGGCCCGTTCGTATTCGCGGAACTCGCCGATGATGTCGGTGGAGATGCACACGAAGGCGTCGGGCAGCCGGGCCCGCAGCAGGTCCCGGGCGCGCCGCTCGTGCGCCGGATTGGCCCAGGCGTGCAGCAGGCAGATCGCGACCGCCCGGATGCCGTCCGCCGCCAGGCGTTCGGCGATCGCCTCCAGGCCGGCCTCGTCGAGCGGCTCGATTTCCCGACCCTCGTGATCCAGCCGGCCGCGCACGGTGTGGCAGTCCCGGCGCTCGGCCAGCGGCGGCGTGCGCTGTACCGCGAGGTCGTAGAGCCGGGGCCGGTTCTGCCGGCCGATCTCCAGCAGGTCGCGGAAACCGTGGTTGGTGATGAAGGCGATGCGGGCGCCGCTGCGCTGGATCACGGCGTTGGTCGCCGTGGTCATGCCGTGGCCGACATGGCCGACCGCCGCCGCCTCGCCGCCGACCCGTTCCAGCGCGAGCCGGAGCCCGGCGACGGTGCCCAGCGCCCGATTGTCCGGCGTGGTGGCAACCTTGCTGACGGCCAGGGTCCGCCGCTGCGAATCGTAGGCCAGCGAATCCGTGAAGGTGCCGCCGACATCCGAGGCGATGCGGATATGGCTCACCGCGGGTCCTCCCGGCCGCTCCGGTACGCGGCGAGCCGGCGGTGCGCCGGGTCGGGGCCGCGCGAGAGCATGGGCGGGCGAATCTCGCGCAGCAGCTTCTGACGGATCGCCCGGCGATAATCCTCGAAGCTTTCGGCGACCTCGACAAAGGCGCCGAAGCCGGCCTTCACCCGCAGATCGAAATAGAGTCCCAGCCAGTCATAGTCGGTCTCGATGGCCAGGCCGTTGACCGTGATGTCGCGGGCCGCCAGCGCGGCGCGGACCGGATCGAGCGCCGGTCCGGTATTGCTGCGGCCGTCGCCGGACACGTCGATCACCCGTCGCGTGGCGGCCATCGGCAGGCGGTCGAGCTGCGCGCCGGCGAATTCCAGCGCGGCGCCGATCGCGGTCGCGCCCCGCGTGCCCAGCCGGGGCAGGGTGTCGAGAGTCCGGGCCAGGGCCTCGGCGTCGGCCGCGCCGGCGATGCGGATCCAGTCCAGCGACAGGCGCTGGTCGAAGCTGCCGGCCCACAGCACCACGCAGACCGCGATCGCCCCGTGACGGCCGCCGGCGATCGCCTCGGCCACCGACGTGGTACGGAAGGCGGCGGCCAGTCCGCCGGTCTGCATCCGGTATTCCCTTGCGTTGACGCTCTCCGAGACGTCGATCGCCAGCACCAGGGCGAGATCCACCGGCTGCGCGCGGACGGCGGCGGGCGGCAGGGCAAGCAGGCCGGCAAGCAGGAGCGCCTTCGCTATAATGCGGCGCTGGCGAACGCGGAGGATTGCCATGAGCGTCTCGGAAACCGTCTCCCCTGGGGAACCCGAACTGCTACGCGACCAGGATGGCCACATCGTGACCCTGACCCTGAATCGCCCGGCCTCGGGAAACGCATTGTCGCACAATCTGGTGCACGACCTGCACGCGAGCTTCCGCGACCTCGCCGCGGACGACAGCGTCCGGGTGGTGGTGATCGCCGCGGCCGGCCGGCTGTTCTGCACCGGGCACGACCTGAAGGAGTCGCTGGCGACCCGCACGGCGGAAGAAAAGCGGCAGTCCAACCTGGCCTGCAACGCGATGATGCAGGCGATCGTGCATTCGCCGAAGCCGACCATCGCCCGGGTGCAGGGCACGGCGACCGCCGCCGGCCTGGAGCTGGTCTCGAGCTGCGACCTGGCGATCGCCGCCGACCATGCCCGTTTCGCCACGCCGGGGGTGAATATCGGCCTGTGGTGCCACACCCCGCAGGTCGCGGTCAGCCGGCTGATCGCCCGCAAGCATGCGCTCGAGATGCTGCTGACCGGCCGGCTGTTCGATGCCGACGACGCCATGCGCTTCGGCCTGATCAACCGCGCGGTACCGGCCGATGCGCTGGATGACGCGGTGGCCGACCTGGCGGCGACGCTCGCCGGCAAGTCGCCCTACACGGTGGCCCACGGCAAATACAGCTTCAACGCCCAGCTCGGCATGGAGCGCGCGCAGGCCTACGACTTCGTGGCCGACCAGACCTACCGGAACTTCCAGGCCGAGGACGCCCGCGAGGGCATCGCCGCCTTCCTCGAAAAGCGTCCGCCGGTCTGGAAGGGGCGCTGAGGTCACCGGATCGGCGAGAAGGCGGTCGGCGCGACGATCTTGTTCTCCTGCAGCAGCACATAGTCGGCGCTGCGCTGCTTGTAGTCGGCCCAGGCCGGGTCGGCGTCGCGGGCGGCGCGGCGCCGCTCCATATCGGCCAGGTCCTCGTAGCCCCACAGGTGCACCACCTGGTTCACCGTACCGATGGTGGTGACGAAATAGCCCAGCAGGTTACCGAGATGGCGAAGCTGGATCGGCAGGCCGTACTCCTCGAAGGTCCGGACATAGGCCGGCACGCAGTTGGCCTTCAGCGTGTAGGTGCGCAGATCGACGATCATCGGTTTCCTCCTGCAATGGTTGCCTGACGCCCGGAACTGTTGCACGGAAACGCGTAGTCCGGCGCACGGGGTGCCGGGAGGAAGGGGGCGCCGTGCCCTGGGACCTGCTGCGCAACGGAACCACGCGCGCGTCCGCGCGCGATCCGCTGCTGGCGCGCGCGGAAATCCTGCCCGCGTCCTGCGACGTGCTGGTCGCCGGCGGCGGCCCGATCGCGCTGGCGCTTGCCGTCCTGCTGCGTTCGAAAACGCCCGGGCGTTCGGTCTGCCTGCTCTCCCCCGGTCCCCTCGGCGCCGATCCGGACGCGCCGCGCTGGTCGGTCTCGGCGCCCGGGCTGCCGCTGGCCCCGCCGGCGCTCGATCCCCTGCTGGTCCGCAGCCGCGAAACCCTTGCAACGCTGGGGCGGGAGGCCGGCATCAACCCGATGCTTTCGCCCCGCGGGCTCTGGTGGCTGGGCGAGGGTCAGGCAGGCGGCGCGGCGGCGCTGGCCGACCGCTGCGCCGCGCTGGCGCAGCCCTGTACGCCCGCCACGGAGGACGCCCGCGCCGCCCGTCTGCCGGTCCCGGAAGATCCGGACGGCGATCGCCTGTGGCTGCCGGGCGGCCTGCTGTTCGATGCGTCCGCGCTGACCTGGGCGCTGGCCCGGCTGGCCCGGCGGCATGGCGTCCGACTGGTGCAGGGCGTCCCGTTGCCGCAGGGCGAAGCGGCGGACGCGCTGGCATTCGACGGTGACCGGGTGGAAACCCGGCTTGGAACGGTGCGGGCCGGACAGGTGATCCTTGCCGACGACCGTCTCATCGCCGCGCATCTGTCGCTGCACGCGTCCGCGTCCGGATACAGCCGGTTGCGGACCGTGGCGCTGAAACCGCTGTTCGATCCGGTCCTCGTCTTCGCCGCCGACGACTGCGCCGTGCTGCAGGCGCCTTCCGGCGAAGTGCAGGCGATCGGGGCTGGCCCGGCGGCGGGCCTCGCCGCGCGCGTGCTCGACCGACTGCCGGCGCTGCGCGAACTGGTACTGCGCGAATCCCGGGACAGCGCCTGCCTGCGCGGCCCCGACGGCCTGCCGCTGCTGGGTACGCTATCCGACGGTGCCGGCCCGAACCTGCTCGTTGCCGGCGGCTTCGCCCCCTGGGAAGCCGCGCTGGCGCCGGCGGCGGCCGCGGCGCTCGCCGCCCTGATCGATGGCGACGGCCTGCCGTCCGACCTCTCGGCGCTGTCCCCCGACCGGCAGGCCCTGCGGGGGGAGACGGCATGATCGATCGCCTGCCGCCGCCCTGGGGCCAGTTCCTGGATCGTGAAACCCCGGTCGCGTTCCGGTTCGAGGAACGTCTTGTGCGCGGCTATGCGGGCGACACGCTGGCCTCCGCGCTCGCCGCCCGCGACGTCTGGCTGCTGTCGCGCTCGTCCCGCTTCCGACGGGCCCGCGGACCGATGAGCTTCGCCGGCCACGAAGCGGCCGGCCGGGTGACGGTCGACGGCCAGCCCGACGTGCCCGCCGATCTGTGTCCGGCCGCCGACGGCCTGCTGGCCTATGCGCAATTGCCGGCCGGCGGCCTGGAGGGCCTGCGCGGCACCTGGCTGCGCCGCCTCGAAAGGCTACTGCCGGCAGGCTTCGCCCGCGAGGCCCTGTTCCAGGCGCCGCCGGGCTGGCCGTTCTGGGAGGCGCGGATGCGCCGCCGGGCGGCCGGCGGACGGCTCGATCTTGCGCCGCCGCTCGCGGCGGCGCCCGCGGTCGAGGCCGAGACCGGAGTGGCGGTGGTCGGCGGCGGTCCCGCCGGTCTGATGGCCGCGCTCGCGGCCGCGGCGGCCGGCGCGCCGGTGACGGTGCTGGAACAGTGGCCGCAGGCGGGCGGATCGCTGAACTGGGGCCGCTTCGGCATCGATCCCGGCCTGGGCGGCGTGCTGCGCGACCGCCTGCGCCAGGCCGTCGAGGCGCAGCCGCGGATCACCCTGGTGCCGGGCGCCCGGGTGCTCGATATCGCCGCCGACCGCAGCCTGCTGGTGCAGGACGGCGGTCGCCCGGTCGCGCTCGCGGCCGGCGCGGTGGTGCTGGCCACCGGGACGATCCCCCAGCCCCTGGTGTTCCGCTCGAACGACTATCCCGGCATCGCCATGGCGGACGGCCTGCAGCGGCTGCTCCGCCTGTGGGCGGTGCGGCCGGGCGAGCGCGCCGTCGTGGTGACCGCGCATGACGAAGGCTATGGCGCGGCGCTCGACCTGGACGATGCCGGGGTCGCGGTGATGGCCGTCCTGGACCTGCGGCGCGACCCGGCGGATGGGCCGTGCCGGCGGGAAGCGGCGCGGCGGCGGCTGGACCTGCGGACGGGCGCCTGCGTGGTGGAGGCCGGCGGCAGCCGCAGCCTGACCCGTCTCGCCGGCATCCGCCTGGGCCGGGTCACCGAAGCCGGCGGGTGGGAGGAAAGCGGCGAGATCATGCCCTGCGACCTGCTGGCGATGGCCGTCGGGGGACGGCCCGACCTGCGCCTCGCCGAGCCGCTCGGCGCCGGTCTCGCCCGCGATCCGGCGGCGGCGCCCGGCGCCGAGGGTCTGGTCGCGGATCTGCCCGATGGCCTGTTTGCCGCCGGCGGCGCCAACGGATGCGTCGATCTTGCTTCCGCGCTTGGCGACGGCGAACGGGCCGGCGCGCGGGCCGCCCTGTGGGCCGGCCACGCCGACGGGACGCCTCTGCCGGAGATCGCGATTCCGCCGGGGGCGGACAGTTCGGCGCCCGCGCATCCCTTCCCCCTGTTCGCCCATCCCGGCGGCCGGGAGTTCGTGGATTTCGACCGCGACCTGACGCTGGCGGATCTCAGCCGGGCGATGGCGCGCGGCCTGCGGGACGAGGTCCGGGTTTCCGGCTGGTTCGATCTCGGCGCGACGCCCGGCGCGGGGGCATTGTCGCGGCTCAACATCGCCCGGTTTCTCGGCCGCGCCCGGCGTGACGGACGGATCGTCCTGCCGGCGCCGGAAGGCGGTATCTCCGGCGGCCTGACGCTGGGCGCGCTCGCCGCGCGGGCCGGGACGCGGTACAAGAAAAACTGAACCGGTGCCGGTCGCGCGGGCGCCCGCGATCCGCGTTGACAGCCTGCCGCCGGGGGTGTCAGATGCCGGCCACGGGGTTCGCGAGCACCCCGTCAGGCGGCTCGCCCAAGTTCGCATCCTGATGAACCCTGCGACAGGGAGGATGCTGCATGCCGTCGCCCGTTCCGAACCATCCTTACGATCCCGCCGCGCTCTGCCTGCCGCCGGCGATACTGCGCGCGCTGCTCGGCCGCCCGGAATCGCCCGTGCTGATCGATGTCAGCATCGATCAGGATTTCGCCGCGGATCCGCACCTGCTGCCGGGTGCTTTCCGCCACCCCCATCGCGACATCGGCGCGCTGGCGCCTGTGCTGGGAACACGGGCCGCCGTGCTGATCTGCCAGAAGGGCCGCAAGCTGAGCCAGGGCGCCGCCGCCGCGTTGCGTGCCGGCGGCGGCGCGGCCTGGGCGCTGGAAGGCGGCAACCTGGCCTGGCGCCAGGCCGGACTGCCGCGCATCAGGGCGGATGTCCTGCCCCCCGGGTGCGGCGCGGCCGGCGCGGACTGGGTGCTGGCGAGCGGTGGCGATCCCCGCGGGCTGGCCGGCGCCTGGCTTGTCCGCCGGTTCGTCGATCCGCGCGCCCGCTTCTGGTTCGTGGCGGCGGGCGAGGTCGCCGACGTGGCCGACAGGTTTTCCGTCGCGGCATTTCCAGCCGACGCGGCGAACCGCGACGGCCTGGCCGCGCTGCTGGCGCATTTCGGCCTGCATGACGCCGCTCTCGACCGCCTTGCCGGCCTGCTGGCCGGGGCCGCGAGCGCGCCGCTGGCGCCGGCGGCGGTGGACGCGCTGTTCGCCGCGCTCGGGTCGCGCCATCGCGGCGACAACGACCGGCTGGAGGCGGCGCTTGGGCTGTGCGACCTGCTGCACGAGGCCTGCGGGACGGAGCCGGCATGACCGCGCCGTCGCCGGAACGGGTCGGCGGACCCGGCGGATCGGCCGTCGCGCCCGGCTTTGCCGAGGCGGTGCGGGCCTGGGCGCGGATCGGCCTGCTGTCGTTCGGCGGGCCGGCCGCCCAGATCGCGCTGATGCACCGCACCGTGGTGGAGGAGAAGGGCTGGCTCGACGAGCGGCGGTTCCTGAACGCGTTGAGCTTCTGCATGCTGCTGCCCGGGCCCGAGGCGATGCAGCTTGCGACCTATGTCGGCTGGCGCCTGCACGGTCTGGCCGGCGGGCTGGCGGCGGGCCTGCTGTTCGTGCTGCCGGGCGCCGCCGTGGTGCTGGCGCTGGCCTGGATCTACGCTCTCTACGGCGCGGTGCCGCTGGTGCATGCCCTGTTTCTCGGGATCAAGGCGGCCGTCCTGGTGATCGTGCTGGAGGCGCTGCTGCGGGTCGCCCGCCGGGCGCTCGACGGGACCGACAAGCGGGTGCTCGCGGGCCTCGCCTTCGTCGCCATCTTCTTTCTCGCGCTGCCGTTTCCGCTGATCGTGCTGGCCGCCGCGCTCTACGGCTTCTGGCGCGGCGATCGCAACGAGGCGCCGCCGGCGGAGGCCGCGGCGCCGATCCGGCCCGGGCGCACGGTGGCCACGATCCTCCTCTGGCTGGCGATCTGGGGCGCGCCGCTGGCGCTGGTCGGCCTGCTCGCCGGCGGCCGGCTGCTGGAAATCGGCCTGTTCTTCTCCAAGCTGGCGGTGGTCACCTTCGGCGGCGCCTACGCGGTGCTGGCCTACATGGCGCAGGACGTGGTGCTGGCGCACGGCTGGCTCACCACCGGGGAGATGCTGGACGGTCTGGGCCTGGCCGAGA
>JBGTSP010000222.1:0-7610 GCA_041940205.1 Alphaproteobacteria bacterium | reverse complement strand
CGCCTACAAGGACGAGTACGAGGTCGCCCGGCTCTATACCAACGGCGAGTTCCGCGAGAAGCTGGCCCGGCAGTTCGAGGGCGACGTGAAACTCACCTACCACCTCGCTCCGCCGCTGATCGCCCGCCGCGATCCGCTCACCGGCGAGGCCGAGAAGCGGGAATTCGGATCCTGGATCACCCCGGTCTTTCGCGTCCTGGCCGCTCTCAAGGGGCTGCGCGGCGGCGCGTTCGACATTTTCGGGCGAACCGAGGAGCGGCGCATGGAGCGCCGTCTCATCGTCGACTACGAGGCCCGGATCACCGACCTGATCGGCCGGCTCGACGGCGACAACCATGCCTTCGCGGTCGAGATCGCGGCCCTGCCGGACGGCATCCGCGGCTTCGGTCACGTCAAGGCGCGCAATGTCGAGACCGTGCGGGCGAAGGAGGCCCGGTTGCTGGAGGTCTTCGCGGCGCCCGGCGATCGCGCCAGCGCCGCGGCGGAATAGCCGCCGGCGGCGCGGACGGCGCGCCGCGGTCAGGCGGCGTGGCTCTTCCCGTTCCGCTCCGGCGGGTCGGGCCTGGGCAGGATCACGGTGGCCACCGTGCCGCCCGCTTCGCCGTTCTCCAGGCCGATCCGGCCGCGATGGGCCTCCACCAGTCGCTTGCAGATGGTGAGGCCGAGACCGAGACTGTCCGGCGCATCGGCTTCGGTGACGGTGGGATCGCCCCGGGTGAAGGGATCGAAGATGTCGGGCAGCAGCGCCGGCGAAATGCCTTCGCCGTTGTCGGTGATGCGCAGGCGCAGGGCATCGTCGCCGTCGGGATCGACATCGATCGCGATCCGTCCGCCGTCAGGCGTGTGCCGGAGCGCGTTGGAGAGCAGGTTGGTGACGACCTGCTCGATCGCGCGGGCATCGCCCTGCCAGTGGTTGCAGGCCGGGTCGATCGCCACCGCGATGGCGATGCCGCGGGCCTCGGCTTCCGGCCGCAGCCGGGCCACCACGTCGGCGATGCAGCGCGCGATCTCGATCGGTTCGATATGCAGATCGAGCCGTCCGGCCTCGATGCGGGAGAGATCGAGCAGGTCGTCGACGAGGTCGCGCAATAACAGTCCGCTGGTCTCGATATGGCCGGAATATTCCCGGACCCGTTCGGGATCGGCGCGGAACTGTTCGAACTGCATCATCTGCGCGTAGCCGAGAACGGCGTTCAGCGGGGTGCGCAGTTCGTGGCTCATCGCCGCCAGGAACGCGCTCTTGTGCCGGCTTTCCAGCTCGGCCTGGGCCTTCGCCTCCTCGGTGCGCCGTAACTGGTTGACCAGGCGGTGAATGGTCAGGGTCATGCCCAGCAGCAGGAACAGGCCGGCGGCGACATTGACGTACCATGCGAAGCCGAGATGCAGGTCGTGCATCAGGGCCATGGCCCTTGGCATCCCGATGGCGGCGGGTAGCGCGAGCATGATCACGGCATCGGCCACATAGATGCCCGCGGCCAGCCAGTAGCCGAACAGCATCAGCACCACGGACAGGGCCGCATGGGCCCGCCGCAAGGCTCTCCAGCGAGTCGCGACGATGCCCGTGCCCGCGATCGCCAGGGCGATCAGCAGGAAGTCGACGGACAGCATCGTCGTCCAGGACGGGAAGCTCTCGTGCATTTCCGGGGCGCTCCCGGGGCGCGGTTAAGCGTCGGAAACTAGCGCAATTCGTCCGTGTCGGCCAGAAAGTTGACTAATCAATTATTTATCAGCACGGATTGGTGCGTTCCGAGGGCGCGGGTGCGAAGAGGCGAAGCGGTGCGTCGAGGCCCCGCAGGCGCGCCGACATTGCCGAAGAAGACGCTGCCCGCATGCAGCCGCGGCGTGTCCTGCCCACCCGGTCCCGCCGCGCTGCTGCGCAGCAGCGTGACGGAGGGGGCGTAGCGCCGCGGCGCCGGATCGATCAGCTGAAACTCCCGTGATTGCTGCCGTGCCCGCCATCGACGGTAACCACCGTGCCGCTGACATAGCCGGCCCGGTCGGAAGCCATGAAGGCGACGACGTCCGCGACCTCCTCGACATGCGCGGCGCGGCCCAGCGGCAGCCGGCCGAGATAGCCCTGCCAGCGCTCGGGATCGCCGTACTGCTCTTCGGCGCGGGCGCGCATCAGCGTGACGATGCGTTCCGTGGCGACCGCCCCCGGGCTGACGGCCAGAACCCGGATGCCGTCGGCCAGGCTGCGGCCGCCGAGGGCGCGGGTGAAGGCGTTCAGGCCGGCATTGCCGGTGGTGCCCGCGATATAGTCGGCATCGGTCCGGTCTGCGGCGAGGCCGGTGACGTTGACGATGACACCGTGGCCGCGTTCGCGCATCGGCCCGTAGGCGGCCCGGCACAGGTTGATGTAGCCGAAGACCTTGAGGTTCCAGGCGTCCCGCCAGCGCGCCTCGTCGACCGCGGTCAGGCTGCCGGCGGGAATGGCGCCGGCATTGTTGATCAGGATGTCGGGCAGGGGCGCCGCGTCGAGCAGCACGGGGATCCGGCTGCTGTCGCTCAGGTCGTGCGGATGGGTGCGTACCTCGACGTCGTGCGCCGCCGTGATCTCGCGCGCCAGCGCCTCCAGGTCGGCGGCGGTGCGCGAGACCAGGTCGAGATGGCAGCCTTCCGCGGCCAGCACCCGGGCCACCCCGGCGCCGATGCCCTTCGAGGCGCCGGTGATCATCACCGTGCGCCCGGCAAGCTTGAGATCCATGTCGTTCACCCTCCCGGAAACCGCGCCGGCCGCGGGACGCGGCCGGCTGCACCGATGATAGCGCAGCCGGGCGGGCGGCGGGCAGGGAAGCCCGCAGGCCGGCGTCAGGCGGCGCCGACGCGCGCCGCGATCGCCAGGATGCGGTGCATCTCGCGCAGCACCGGTTTCTCGATCAGCTTGCCGTCGACCACCACCAGGCCGGTATCGGCGGCGGCGAAGGCCTCGATGATCCGGCGGGCATGCGCGACGCGTTCCGCATCGGGCGTGAACACCGTGTTCAGGGCGGCGATCTGCCGGGGATGGATCGCGCCCTTGCCGCTGAAGCCCAGGTCGCGGGCCAGCGTCGCCTCGCGCACCATGCCGTCGGGATCCTCGAGGTCGAGATAGGGCACGTCGATCGCGTCGATGCCGGCGCTGGCGGCCGCGTGCACCACGCGGGAGCGGGCATAGAGCAGGGGTTCCCAGGCATTGCGGCAGCGCAGGTCGGCGGCCATGTCGACGCCGCCGAAGAACAGGGCGTCGATGCGCGCGCTCGCCCGCGCCAGTTCGTGCGCGGCCTCGAGGCCGCGATTGGTTTCGATGATCACGTGCAGGCGGGTCGGATGACCGCGCTCGGAGAGCAGATCGTCGAGCCAGGCGACCTCCTCGGGGTCCATCACCTTCGGCAGCATCAGCGCCGGCGGCGGGGTGTCGCTGGCCAGCACCGCCTCCACGTCGGCAAGGCCCAGCGCGCTGCGCAGGGCGTTGATGCGGACGATGCGCTCGACGCCGTCCTCGGCCTGGGCTTGCTCGAACAGGGCCAGTCCGCGGGCGCGGGCCGTCGCCTTGTCCTTCGGGGCGATGCCGTCCTCCAGTTCCACGCAGACGATGTCGGCGCCGCTGGCCAGCGCCTTGGGGAACATCGCCGGATTGAGGCCGGGCGAGAAGATGAAGCTGCGGCGCGGCCGTACCGCGCGCTCGGTGGTCTCGGTCATGAACACTCCGGATCGCTGGAGGCGGGGGCGGCGGTCAGGACGCGGCGGCGTCCTCGCCCGACTGGGCGGCGAAGATGGAGGTATAGCCGCCCGACCAGTCGGGCGGAATCTGGCAGGGCCGGGGGTCGTGCCGGGCCCAGCGCGCCGGCGCGCCGCGCACCACCTCGTAGGCGTGCCGGGAGGGGTCGGGATGCGGGGTATAGGCGAAGGCGTCGGCGGCGGAGTAGCAGTTGAGCAGCAGCGGCCGGGGCTCGGGCGACTTGCTGGACGGCGAATAGTGCAGGCTGCGGCAGTTGTGCACGGTGATCGAGCCGGCCGGCCCGGTGAGGTAGGCCGCCCGGACGCCGTCGAGACCGGCGGCGTCGGCGTCGCTCAGGCAGCCGGCCCATTGTCCGTCCGCGCCGTACTGGTCGTAGAGCGGCCCCTCGTGGCTGCCGGGCAGGACCGCCAGCGGACCGTTCCGCATGTCGGTATCGGCCAGGTAACAGCCGATGGTGAAGACGTTGTAGTTGGTGTGCGGGAAGAACTGGATGTCCTGGTGCCACTTCACGCTGTCGCTCTCGTCGAACCACTTGAAGTTCAGCTTGGCGTGATGGAACAGCACGTCGGGTCCCGCCAGGTCGGCGGCGACATCGGCCATCAGGCCGGTGGCGAAGCGCCAGTAGGTCTCGTGCTGCTCGTCCGGCCGCTTCAGCCGCCGCAGCACCGGACGGTCGGCGCTGTGGCCGGGGCCGAGGTCGTAGGTCTCGCCGGAGACGGTCTCCCCGCGGCTGGCGTCGACGAAGGACGCGGTGACCGCCTGCAGCTCCGACAGCAGGTCGGCGGGCACGAGGCTTTCGACGCCCACGAAGCCGTGTTCGAAATAGTGCTCGCGCTGGGCCTGGGTCAGCACCCGGGCGGGCTGTGTCAGGATCTCTTCCGGCGTCATCGTTGGCTTCTCCCGTCGCTGGGTTCCGGTCCGTTCAGGCCCGCATCTCGGTGCGGTCGGTTCCCTCGTAGAGGGCCGCGACCAGGCGCTGCGAGGCGTCGGCATGCGCCGCCAGCGCCGCCGCGTCGCAGTCCGCGGCCGGAGACGGCATCAGGTCGAAATGACCGTGGCGGTCCTCGCCGCGCACCAGAACCGCGGTATCGCGGATCTTGGTCTGTCGCGCCGACGTCGGAATGTAGCGCACCGCCAGGCCGATCCGGCGGTTGCCGGTGGCGTTGGGATGCGATCCGTGCGCCAGCAGGACATGGTGCAACGAGAATTCGCCGGCCGACAGCGGCACGTCGACCGCCAGGCTTTCGTCGATCTCGCCGTCGAGTTGCTGGCCCCGGGTCAGCAGGTTCTTCTCGTCGAACGTGTCGTTGTGGGCGCGCTGGCCCCAGCGATGGCTGCCGGCCAGGAACTTCATGGCCCCGGATTCGACCGGTGCGTCGGACAGCGCGATCCAGGCGGTGACCACGTCGTCGAGCGGCTCCAGTCCCCAGTAGGTGGCGTCCTGGTGCCAGGAGACGAAGTTTCCGTCCCTCGGCTCCTTGATGAAGAAGTTGGTGACCCAGCACAGGATGTCCGGTCCGATGAGCTGCTCGACCGCGTCCAGCACCCGCGGCAGGCGGATCAGACGATCGGCCCAGGTGAACAGCAGGTGCACCTCGTGGCGGTAGTTGGAGACGAGCGGCCCGCCGGCCGCCGCCTCGTGCGCCTCCAGGGCGGCGACGTAGCCGGCCGCCTCCTCGCGGCTCATGGCGGTGAAGGGAAACAGGTAGCCGTCCTTCCGGTACTGCCGGTTCAGGTCGTTGTCGCGCATCGCGTTCAGCGCTCCTTCTGCAGGGCTTCGGCCAGTCGTCCGGCCTCGCCGGCGGGCATCCGGTAGGCGTGCTCGCCGTCGTCGGGAAAGATCCCGCCGCGCACCTCGTCGGCGTAGGCGGCGAAGGCGTTGGTCGCCACCTCGCCGATATTGCCGAAGCGCTTGGCGAACTTCGGCTTGAAGGTGTCGAAGGCGCCGATCAGGTCGGCGCCCAGCAGCAGCTGGCCACAGCCCGCGCCGCCGGCGCCGATGGAGAAGGTGAAGATCTCCACCGCCTCGTCCACGGCGCGGCCGACTTCCGGTGGCACCGCCTCGATCTCCAGTCCGACGGCGCCGGCCTCCTCGATCGCGCGGGCATTGTCGATGATGACGAGGGCTTCCTCGGCGGTGCGGCCCTGGAAGCGGAAGCCGCCGTAGGAATGCACGAAGTGCGGGCACATGCCGACATGGCTCATCACCGGCACGCCGGCGTCGGCGACCGCCTTGATGATCGCGAACTTCTCGCGGCCGCCCTGCAGCTTGACGGCTTCCGCGCCACCCTCCTTCATCAGGCGCAGCGCGTTCGTCACCGCGAGGTCCGCCGTGGCGTAGGAACCGAACGGCATCGCCACGATGCACATCGTCTCGGGCGCGCCGCGCCGGACGGCGCGGGTATGCTCGATCATCTGCTCCACCGTCATCGGCAGGGTATTGGGATGGCCGTAGGTGATCATGCCCAGGCTGTCGCCGACCGCGACGATGTCGACGCCGCCGCGCTCGGCCCATTGCGCCATCAAGTAGTCGGTGACCGAGGCCATGACGACCCGCTCGCCGGCGGCCTTGCGACGGCGCAGGTCGGGGACGGTCAGGCGGGTGCGTTTATCCGCCATCGCGGCATTTCTCCCGGTTGTCTTGTTCCATTTGGAACATTATGAAGAGGACGGCATCGCCGCGCAAGCGTCCGCAGGGGGACGTCGGCGGGACCGGCAGGGAGGCTATCTTGGTGACGGCGACGGACGATCCGCGGCAGGTCTTCACGAACAATCCGATCCGCGACACCTATCGCCTGTCGTTCATGGCCAACAATCTGGTGCTGCCGGTCTATGACGCGATCAAGCGCGGCTACGGTCTCAACCGGGGCGAATACCTGCTGCTGTTCTGCCTCGCCCAGGTCCCCCGCCTGACCGCCCAGCAGGTGGCCTGGCTGACCGGGCGGCCGCGCAACTCGATCTCCCGCGCGGTCCACCGCATGCTCGACGAGGGCTTTCTCGAGCGGGTGCCCGATCCGGGCGACGGTCGGCAGGCGATCCTCACCCTCACCGACCGGGGGCGACGCCTGAACGAGGAGATCCTGCCGCTGTTCGAGGCCCGCGAGCGGCAGCTCCTGGCGCCGCTGTCGGATCGGGAGCGCGACACGCTGGACCGATTGCTCGGCAAGCTGGTCCGGCACACGGCGGCGCTCGCCGGCTGAACCCGGCGGGAATCACGCACGCGCAAAACCGCGTTGCCCCGGCGCCGGGCTTTGGCTACAAGCGCGGCACTTCCTCTTCTCATTCCGGATCGGCGAGGCGCGGGCGCGCAATGGCTTCCTATCAGTACATCTACGTGATGCGCGACCTGCGCAAGACCTTCCCCGGCGGCCGCGAGGTCCTGAAGGGGATCAACCTGTCCTTCTTCCCCGGTGCCAAGATCGGCGTGCTGGGCGCCAACGGCGCGGGCAAGTCGACGCTGCTGAAGGTGATGGCCGGGGTCGAGACCGAGTTCGGCGGCGAGGCCTGGGCGGCCGACGGGGTGAAGGTCGGCTACCTGCCGCAGGAGCCCGAGCTCGATCCCGACAAGGACGTGCTGGGCAACGTCATGGAGGCGGTGGCGGAGACCAAGGGCCTGCTCGAGCGTTTCGAGGAAGTCAGCATGAAGTTCGCCGAGCCGCTCGACGACGAGGAGATGAACGCGCTGATCGCCGAGCAGGCGGAGCTGCAGGAGAAGATCGAGGCGGTCAACGGCTGGGAGCTGGAACGGACCCTGGAGATCGCCATGGACGCCCTGCGCTGCCCGCCGGGCGACGCCGATGTCACCACGCTGTCGGGCGGCGAGCGCCGCCGGGTGGCGCTGTGCCGGCTGCTGCTGGAGAAGCCGGACCTGCTGCTGCTGGACGAGCCG
>JBGTSP010000221.1:0-7631 GCA_041940205.1 Alphaproteobacteria bacterium | reverse complement strand
GTGCTGGCTGGCCAGGTCCAGGAAATGCTGGTCGTCGGGGTCGGTGCAGGTGAAGCGGATCTTGGGCGCCTCGGCCACATAGCTCACCGCGGCGTCGAAGGCCGCCAGCACGCCCTCGGCGGTCTTGCCGTAGAAGGCCACGCGCGGCGCGATCTGGCTGTAGTGCAGCACGCGCCCCAGCTCGATGCGCTGGGCCTGGTCGGCGATCCAGCGCACGGCGCCCTGCGCCACCAGTTCGCAGTTCGAGCGGTGCCGGCGTCCGGACATGCCGTCGGCGACGACGGCGGAAAGCAGGGACTCGATCGACCCCAGCAGGGTGAAGGAGAGGGCCGCCGGCAGCACGTCCGTGATCCGGTCCGGGGACAGGTCCGGCAGGCGGGGCATCGGAAGGCCGGCCGGGATGCCGCCGAAACGGCTGCCGATCGTCTCGACGGGCAACTCCGCCAATGACGTCGCCGCCGCCGCGAGGCCGACCGCGATCAGCATGCCGGGCCAGCGCGGCCGCCAGCGGCGCAGGGCCAGGATCACGCCGATCGTCGCCAGCGACAGGACGAAGGCGGCCGGCGTGAAGCTTGCGCGGGCCTGCCAGAGGGCTGGCAGTTTTTCCAGCAGATCGCCCGGCTCGAACGCCACGTGCAGGCCCAGCAGGTCGCGAAGCTGGCTGGCGACGATGATGACGGCGATGCCCGCGGTGAAGCCGACGGTTACCGGGAACGGCACGAACTTGATGAAGGTGCCCAGCCGCAGCAGGCCGATGGCGGCCAGCATCGCACCGGAGAGAAAGGTCGCCAGGATCAGCCCGTCCATGCCGTGCTGGGCGACGGTCGCGGCGACCAGCACGATGACGGCGCCCGCCGGCCCGCCGATCTGGAAGCGCGAGCCACCGAGCAGCGAAACGAGGAAACCGCCGACGATGGCCGTGTGCAGGCCCTGGGCCGGGCTGGCGCCCGAAGCGATGGCGATCGCCATCGAGAGCGGCAGGGCGACGATGGCGACGGTGAGCCCGGCAACCGCGTCGGTTCTGAACTGCCGCGGGCCATAGCCCTCGTGCAGCACCGTCCAGAGCTTCGGGGTGAACATCTCGGCGAAACCGGGTCCGCGGTTCGATCCGCTGGCGATTTCGTTCCGCTCTCGCGGTGCACCGCCAGTATTGCCGGTGCGCGTCCTGTTCATCGTCGTTCAGGTCGGATTTTTCAGGCGGACCCCACGCCCGCCCGTCGTGCTCGCCGCGCCGTCACCGATCAGCTCGATACCCGCCCGGTCGAAGGCCTCGACCACCCGGGTCAGGCTCTCGACCACGCCCCGCACGGTGCCGGTGCTGGCCTCCATGCGCTGGATCGTCGGTACCGACAGTCCCGAAAGATCGGCCAGGGTTTTCTGGTCGATGCCAAGCAGTGCCCGTCCGGCACGCATCTGAGCGGCCGTGATCACAAGCCGGATCCAGGAGGAACAATCATGGTCAATGCTTTAGTACTGATGTATTTTTTATCAATACTACGGTCATAGCCGTGGTTCAAGTCCGAGCGGGATCCGGCACGAACGCCGGTCATGGTCGCCAGGCCAGGCCAGCATCACCGCTGCGTTATGACAATCCCGCTGTACTGCCAGTCGACGGGCGAATTGTCGTTGGCAATGGCGCCCTGGCCGATCAGGCCCTCGGGCGGCGTGCCGCTGCCGGCGAACATGCCGTTGAAGGTGCCCGAATAGTTGCCGGCGACGGCGGTCGGATCGGTCACGTCGCCGATTGTCGCGGTGAACCCGGAGACCCCGGCCACGCCCGTGCCGGTGATCGAGAACGAACCGCCATCGAGGTCGGTGATCGTCCCGTTCACGTTGTAGGTCGAGCTGTTGAAATTGATCGTCGCGGAGACGTTGCCCGCGGCGGTGTAGCTGAAGCCGGCCGAGGTATTGGCATTGCGTCGCACGGAGCCGAGGGTGAAGCCGGTATAGGTGACGCTGCCGCTGGTCGGAACCTGCGAAGAGTTCGGTACCTGCGAAGCGACCCAGGTGGCGAGGTGGGTATAGTGCCGCTCGCCGTTGGTTTCCCGGTACTCCCCGCCCCAGAAGCCCCACTTGGCGAAGGCGCAGGTGCACAGGCTGACATTCGAGGGGAAGGGCGAATTCTCCAGCTTGATCTTGTCGTTGGTGACGCGGAAGAAGGCGTGATCGCTGCCGTCCAGCCCCGATCCCGTCGATCCGGCTGTTCGAGGACTGGCCGCGGGCGCCGAACAGTTCGTCCGAGACATAGGCGTTGGTGCCGTTGGTCAGGCCGAAGCTGCCGAACTTCGGCGCGATGGTGCTGAACGGCCCGCTGCCCAGGCCGTTCTTCAAATCGAACGTGGCCTGAACCAGGCTGGTCGCGGCATTGTATTCGACCTGCACCACTTCCTGCGGGTTGGTCGATGACACGGTGTTGTTGAGCAGCTTGCTCGCCTGCACGAAATTGCCGGAGGAATCGAAGCTCTGCACGATGCCCGAGGCGAAACCCTTCAACTGGTTGTCGCCGCTGGCCAGATGGGTCGACCGCGCGATCGCGCTCTCGCTGCTGACCTCCTGGGTGCCGAAGGCCGCGTTGGGAAAGATCGTCGCGCCTGCGGTGCTGCCGGCCGTCGCCACCGCGACGCCTTCGCCGCCGCTGATCGGGGTGCCGGCGTCGTTCAGGCGCGCGGCCTCGAGCACGAAATAGTCCGGTGACGCGGTCCCGAAGATGCCGCCGGAAATCCCGTTGCTGGCCGAGGCGACGAAGCCGTTGAACACCCTCTGGGTGCCGTCGATCCGCGAACCGCCGACCTGGGTGCCGCGGATCAGGATGCGATCGCTGTCGCCGGTGAAGACCGCGCCGGTGAGCATCGTGAACGCCGAATTCTGGCTTGTGCCGTTGCCGTTGATGACCACCGTCTGGGCGAACAGCGGCCGGATGTTGGTGCTGTCGCCGTTCTGGTTCCAGTAGATGAAGGCGTTGGTTTCGGTCGAGGTCAGCGTGCCGCCGGTATTCGCGGGAAGAAAGGCCAGCCTGGAATCGCCGAGCGCGAAGTCCGAGACCATCGCGAAATTGGTGCCGCCGGTGGCCGGGAAGGCCGAGGCCGGGGTCTGCACCCCGCCGAAGACGAACTGCCGGCTGCCGTTCAGCTTGAAGAACACGAAATCCCTGTTCGGGCTGAGAAAGCCGTTGCCGGTGGTGGCCCCGAACGGGGTTTCGGCCGGCCGGGCCGTGGCGTCGTCGCCCAGGGTGAAGTTGCCGCTGCTGTCGGGCACGTGCAGGCGGTAGTTGCCGGCGCTGGTGGTCGCGGTGAACAGGTTGCCCGAAAGCGCCGCATCGGTGAGCGCGAAATTCTGGCCCGCGGTGGTATCGGCGGTACCGACCGTGATGTCCGTCCCGCGCTTGCCGCGGCCGCCGGCGAAGCCGCTGGTGGTGTTGGTGGCGTTGGCGATGCTCGAGGACGACGAACCGGAGGCCGTCGAGACGATGTCGTCACGGTCGCCGTTGCCGCAGCTCGCCGCATTCGCCTGCTGGCTGCACAGCACGTTGGCGGCGTCCTGCTCGTTCGCCTTGCCTTCCGCCTCGGCATCCTGGCCTCCGGCATCGTCGCTTGCCGTCGCGCCCTCGCTCTCGCTTCCGCCACCGCCGCCCAACACCTCGGGCTCGCCCTGCGAGCCCAGTTCGGCGATCTGCGAGGCCGCGACATCGTCGTCGCCAACCGCGACCTCGGTGTCGGGGTCGCCCCCGGCCTTCTCCAGCCCGCCCAGGTCTTCCGCCAGCTGATCGCCGCTGGCGGGTTGCGGATCGGACGGCGGCGCCTCGGGCGTGGCGGTGATCGCGTTGCCCGGCCGGCTCGTCGACTTGGTGACGCCGCCGGCGCTCACCGTCATCTCGTCGCCGAAATGGAAGGTGGAGCGGGTCAGGGTTGCGCTCACCCGCGCCGTGATGATGCCGCCGCGGATGCCGATCGTTGCCGTGGGCGTCCTGAGCGTTACCGGGCTTTTCTTGGAGATCCGGCCGCCGACGAAGCGGAACAGGCCCTTGGTGGTCGAGAGCGCCAGCGTGCCGGTCTTCGTTTCGGAATCGTAGACGAAGGTGTCGAGCACGAGGTCGGAATTCGGGCCGACCGAAAGCGCGGAGCCGTCGAGGAAGAGAAGCTGGGTCTTGCCGCGGGGTCCGGTCTGCACCCGCTCGTCGGTGAACATGTCGACGCCGACCTGCAGGACGCGGGTGTCTTCCGCCGGCGGCGTGCCCAGTGATTGCGGCACCACCGCGGAGGCGACGCCGGCCTGGCCGGCCGTCGCCGACCTTGCGGTCAGCGCCAGGCCGACACCCAGCAGGATCATCACGACTGTCCGCAACGGTACCACCCCTCCGAATAATCGCATTTAAGTCGAAATCAAGCTATCTGGCCACAACCGGATGACGCTTTGATGACTCAGCTTTTGCGGGTGCCGCCGGGCTGTGGCGGCCGGGCGTTCAGCCCAGCAGGGTCAGGATGTTGCCGTCGGGATCCCGGAAATGGGCCAGACGGCCGCCCCAGGGCTGTTCCTCCGGGGCGTGCGTGAAGGTGACGCCGCGGGCCGTCAGTTCGCGATGGCGGGCGGCGATGTCGTCGACCCGCAGCGAGATCCCGACGAAGCGGCCGACAAGGGCGCGGCCCTCCGCATCGTCCGGCGCCACCCGTTCGACGCCAAGACAGGGCCCGCCCAGGTCATATTCCGCCCAGCCGATATCGTCGGCGCGAAACCGCTCCGGCAGGCCCAGCGTCTCGCGGTAGAAGCGGGTGGCCGCATCCCAGTCCGTGACGAACAGGCGAACGCAATAGAGTTCCATGCAGAACCCCCGGTCAGGAAAAACGGCATCCGCAACGGGCGACAGGCGGCAATTCGTGGCCGATTGACACGATTCCCCGCCCTTCGCACACTGCCGCCCCAACGGCGCCGGGCGGAAGGGGACACCGCCTCCGCATTCCGGGCCGCAGGGCATCGGCGTACCGCATGATCATTCTCCGGATACTGGGTTGGCTTCTGTTTCTGCTGGCGGTGATGGCCGCCGGCGCGGAGGCCTTCCGTGGTCTGGAACAGGCGGCCTGGACACCGATCGCCTTCGGCGAGCTGTGGTACGACATCGATCCCGGCAGTCTCAACCTGCTGCAGGCGGGAATCCAGCGCAACGTCCATCCCGACGTCTGGGATCCCTGGATCGTCGGCATCCTTACCGCCCCGACCTGGCTGGTTCTGCTGGTGCCCGCGCTGATCCTGCTGCTGTTCGCCCGGCCGCGCCGCGCCCGGCGCTGGTTCGCCCGGTAGCCGCATCGCCCGCTGGCCGCCTCGCCTGCCAGCCGCCGTCCCGCGCCCGCGAACCCGGCGCGAACCTCAGCTGGCCGCGACCGCCGCGGGCGCCTGCGCCTCCAGGCTGTCGCGTACCGCCTCAAGGAAGGGGTCGCGCACCGCCATGCGGGCGAGCTGCAGGCAGGTTTCGCGCACATAGTCCGGATTGGCGCCGCTGCGCCCGACCGCGTCGGCGGCGATGGCCACCGCCTCGGCCACCGAAAGGTTGCCGGCATATTGCGGGTGTCCGCGGTCGACGCCGAAGGCCAGCGCGCGCGGCCGCGCGCCCTCGAGCGCGAGCGGCAGCCAGAGCGGCCGATAGACCGGGGTCACCATCTCGCGCGCGATCAGGGCGCGGACCACGGTCTCGCGATCGGCGGCGGCGATGCGGAAGGCCATGCCGACACAGGAGCCGCCGCGGTCGAGGCCGAGCACCAGGCCCGGACGCTCGCGGGTCCCGCGATGCACCCAGGAACGCACGCACAGCGACCGGCGGTAGCCGTGCACGCGGGCCCGCCGGGCCTCCTCGTGCGGGAAGTCCGGCCGCCACATCACCGAGCCGTAGCCGAACACCCACAGGGGCCCCTCGGGCAGCGGGCCGACGATCTCCTCGATGCGGGAATACTCGGGCAGGGACATGGAGGCCAGCATAACGGTCCGGGCGGTTCCGGCCAGCGCCCTCGCCGCGACGTCCGGACCGGGTCGGAGGGGAATCGTGGACGGCGCGGCAATTCGCGGTAAAAGCCGCGCATGCGTTTTCATGTCCTGCTGGGCGCCATGGCCGCCCTCGTCCTCGCCTATGTCGGCTACTGGTTCTACGTCGCGCACGAGACCGAGCGGGCGCTTGCCGCCTGGATCGCCGAAGGCCGCGCCGCGGGGCTCGAAATCGCCGAGAACGGCCTTGCCGTCGGGGGCTTCCCCTTCCGCATCCGCGTCGATGCGACCGCGCCGGCGATCGCGCGGCCCGAGGCGCGGCTCGGCTGGTCCGCCGAACGGCTGGCGGTGATCATGCAGCCGTGGAAGCTGCACCATGCGCTGGCCGAACTGGACGGCCGGCACACCCTGCGCCTGCCGGACGGGGCGGGCGAGCGGATCGTCGAGCTGGGCTTCGAGACGGCGCTGGCGAGCCTGCTGGCGGACCGGTCCGGCGGCTGGCAGCAGATCGGGGTCAATGCCGAGGCGCTGACCGTCACCCTCGCCGACGGCGAGGGCGGGGCGGTGCTGCGCGATGCCGCGCTCTATCTCCGCCCGAGCGTCCGCGAGGATGCCTTTGTCGACCTGGTGGTGAAATCGGGCCGGACCCGTCTCGAAGGCGCGGGCCTGGCGCCGCCGCTGGACACGCCGCTCGACCGGATCGAGGTCGATCTGACGCTGAACGGCGTGGTGCCGTTCGCGGGTCAGGCGGTGCGCCGCACGATCGTCGACTGGCGCGATGCGGGAGGCACGATCGACCTGCATCGCCTCGTGCTGCGCCAGGGGCGCTTCCGCCTCGAGGTCACCGGCACCCTGGCGCTGGACGCGCAGTTGCGCCCGCTGGGCGCGCTTACCGCGAAAGTGACCGGCCATGCCGACCTGATCGCCCTGCTGGTGGCGGCGGGCCAGATGCCGCCGGGACAGGCCGCCTCCGCGACCCTGGCGCTGGACCTGCTCGCGGTCGCCGGCGGCGGCAGCGTGGCCGCGCCGCTGACCCTGCAGGACGGCGAGATGCGGCTGGGCCCGGTGGTGCTGGGCCGGCTGCGACCGCTGCGGCTTTAGAGCGTTTCCTGTTTAGTTGGAATCGTCTGCGCCGCGGGCATTTTGAGCCAGGGCCAGGAGCGTGGCGAAGCGCGTAGTGGGACTACTCGCGAGCCGCGCGACGACGCCATGGCTCAAAAGGCCCCGGCCCCGGGAACTCCAGGCGAAGTGCGAAGCGGTTCGCCGCCCGGGAGATTCCCACGACCGTTGGGACCAAGCCGCATTGCGGCTTGGTCCCGGGGGTTGCGCCCTGGCAGCCCGCTCTGGGCTTTTCCAAGGGAAAAGCCGCAGGCTTGGCGAACCGCTGGTTCGCTGAGGCTCGCATCGTTGCGTCGCTTGCCCGTACTCCCGGTACGTGCTGCGCGACGCGCCTCCCGTTCGGACTGCCAGGGCGCAACGCAGATGGTTCCACCTAAACAGGAAACGCTCTAGACCCGCGCGGCGCTCAGTCGGTCTCGGGCTCGACCGCGGGATCGTGGCGGCGGCCGAAATCGACCTCGGCGGAATCCTGGCCGGCCTCGATGATGTCCCGGCGGATGCCGCGGGTGCGGGTGAACATTTCCAGCAGCCGGTCGCCCTCGCCC
>JBGTSP010000220.1:0-7668 GCA_041940205.1 Alphaproteobacteria bacterium | reverse complement strand
AACCGCGACAACGTGCATCTCGTCGATCTGTCCGAGACGCCGCTGGAACGGGTGACCGAAACCGGGCTGCGGACGTCCGAGAAGGACTATCCGTTCGACATCATCGTCTATGCCACCGGTTTCGATGCCATCACCGGCGCCTACGACCATGTCGATATCCGCGGTGTCGGCGGCCGCAGCCTGCGCGAGGAATGGCGCGACGGTCCGCAGACCTATCTCGGCATGCTGGTGCACGGCTTTCCCAACATGCTGCTGCCGGCCGGCCCGCAGAGCGGCTCGGCCTCGACCAACTATCCCCGCGGCATCGAGACCGGCGTCAACTGGGTCAGCGACCTGCTGGCCCACATGCGCGAGAACGGGTTCGATCGCGCGGAGGCAACGGCGGATGCCCAGGCCGACTGGGTCCGCCATGTCGTCGAGATGTACTCGATGATGCTGATGCGCAAGGCGAAGTCCTGGTTCACCGGCTACAACTCCAACGTGCCGGGCCACGAGGAAGGCAAGATCCGCTACATGGTCTACAACGGCGGCGCGCCGAAATATGTCCAGCGGATCAATGCCATCGCCGGCAACGGCTACGAGGGCATCACGCTCGGATCGGGCCCCGACCCGGCGCGCGCGGCGGTGCCCGCGGATCTCGGTCACGCCGCGAGCTGATCCCGGGGAGCCCGTCCACCGGCGGATACCACCGTCGCGAGTGCATGTGAGAAAAACTACAGCCGCCTCCCGCCGTCCGGGAGACCGTCACGGTCGTGCCGCCCGCCCGCCCCGCCGGGTGTGGCGAGGCACCGACCGGACCGTCTCCTGGGGAGGACGTCATGGGATCGGAATCGACCCGGCTGCTGATCAGGGCCCATCCGGCCGCCCGTCGGGGCGAACTGGGGATCGCGGGAGGGCGCGAACCGCTCGTTCTCGAACCGCTGATGCCCAGTATCGAGACGCCGTCGGGAGCGCCGCTGGGTGCGCGAGCGGCCCCGGTCTGGCACGTGGCGCGGTTCGAACGGGACATTGTCGATCCCTGGGAGGCCTGTCACGCCCTGGTGCGGAACGGCCTTGGCCTGGATTCCGGCGCCATCGCGTTCGCCGAACCGGATCTCGAACAACAGTGGACCTGGAGCAGCGAATCCCGCGCCGTGCTGGGCCTGGACGGGCAGTGCGGCGCGCGCGAGCCGCAGGACGGCGATGCCTACGCCGTCGGACCGCGGGATATCTGGTTCGATGGCGACGACTATTCCGGACTGGCCCGCGCTCGGGCCGCCGTCGGTCCGCCCGGCGACAGCGACCGGGTCCGCATCGCCCATCTCGATACCGGATATGACGCCGGTCACCGCTCCTGTCCGCCGCATGTCCGGACCGGACTGACACGGGACTTCACACGGTTTCCGGCAGTCCCCGGGGCCGCGGAGAACGACGGGGGCGGACCGTTCTCCAACCATGGACACGGCACCGCGACCCTCGCGCTGCTGGCCGGCCGGCGTGGCGACGGCACGCCGTTGGGCGGCGCGCACGATCTCGAAGTGGTCCCGCTCCGGGTCGCTCGCGGCGTCGTGCTGTTCCGCAACAGCGCGATCGCCCGGGCGCTCGACTATGTGCACGCGCTCGCGGACGCGCCCGACACAAGGATCGACGTGGTCACCCTCAGCATGGGCGGTCTTGCCTCCGCGGCCTGGGCGGACGCGGTGAACGCCCTGTACGAACGCGGCATCGTGATGGTGGCCTCGGCGGGCAACAATTACGGCAACCTGCCGACCCGCTTCACCGTCTATCCCGCCCGTTTCGGGCGGGTGCTCGCGGCCTGCGGCGTGATGGCGGACGGCCGGCCGTTTGCCGACCTGCCGCTGCGCAAGATGGCCGGCTGCTACGGGCCGGAATCCCGCCAGCGCACGGCGATGGCCGCCTACACGCCGAACCTGCCCTGGGCCCGGATCGGCTGTCCGGAACTGCTGGATCTCGACGGCGGCGGGACCTCGTCCGCCGCGCCGCAGATCGCGGCCGCCGCCGCCCTCTGGCTGCAGCGCCATCGCGACGAGATCGCCAGCCGCTACGGCGCGGCCGACTGGCGCCGCGTGGAGGCCGTGCGCCGGGCCCTGTTCGCCAGCGCCGGGGCGCCCGGCGATGCGGAACGGGCGCGCCGGCTGGGCCACGGCACGCTGCGGGCCGGTGAAGCGCTTGCCCGCCTGCCGGTCGCGCCCGGGGGGCTGCGCCGGCAGCCGCGCGATACGACCGGGTTCGCCCTGCTCCGACTGCTCACCGGCCTCGGGCTGCGGGCACGGGGCGGGCCGGCGGCACGCATGCTGGAACTGGAGGCCCTGCAAATCAGCCAGCGCTCGCACGATGTCGAGGCGCTGCTGGGCGAGGTGGACCCGGTCGTCGCCGGGCGCCGGCAATGGGACGGCATCGACCGCCGCCGCCTGCTGGAGGCGCTGGCGGACTTTCCCGGCGTCTCACGAACCCTGAAACAGCTGCTGGGCGCCCATCTGCAACCCGCGACGACGTCTGCAGGCGGTCGCGCGCCGGCGCCCGACGGGACGGATGTCGCCGCGGCCGCGATTGCCGCCGCAACCGGTTCGGGATCCGCCATGACCGCGCCTGAAGCCCCGCGACCGGGGCAGTTTTCGCCGCCAACGCCCGGACATCGCAGCCTGCGGATCTATGCGTTCGATCCGCTGCTGGGCACCCGGCTCGAAACCGCGCACCTGAACGAGGCCACCGTCGCGGTGCCCTGGGAGGCGGGATTGCGGCCGGGACCGGTCGGCGAATATTTCGAGGTGGTCGATATCGATCCGCCGAGCGGCAGCGCCTACGCGCCGGTCGATCTCGATCATCCCGACCTGCTGGCCCAGAACGGCCTGAAGCCCAGCGAGGGACTGCCGCAGTTCCACCAGCAGATGGTCTACGCGGTCGCCATGCGCACGGTGCGGCATTTCGAGCAGGCGCTGGGCCGGGTAGCGCTGTGGGCGGAGAGGGAGGCCGTGGAAGACGGCCGTTTCCGCTTCCGCTTCGTGCGCCGCCTGCGGATCTATCCCCATGCCCTGCGCGAGGCCAACGCCTACTACGACCCCGAGAAGTTCGCCCTGCTGTTCGGCTACTTCAACGCCGGCCCGAACGAGGTCGGGGACAACCTGCCCGGTGGCCTGATCTTCACCTGCCTGTCGCACGACATCGTGGCGCACGAGACCTGCCATGCGCTGCTGGACGGCATTCATCCCTATTACAAGGAACCGGGAAACGCGGACCAGTGGGCCTTCCACGAAGCCTTCGCCGATATCGTCGCCCTGTTCCAGCACTTCACCATGCCCGAGGCCCTGCGCGAAGCCATCGCCGGCGGTCGCGGCGAGCTGGAGACGGCGGACCTGCTGGGCGGCCTGGCGGTCCAGTTCGGCGAGGCGCTGGGCCATCGCGGCGGGCTGCGCAGCGCGATCGCGCGGCGGGACGAGACCGGCCGGCCGGTCGCTCCCGACCGGGGGGACTACCGGCGCTTCAGCGAGCCGCACGCGCGCGGCGCGGTGCTGGTGGCCGCGGTGTTCGACGCGTTCCTGCGGATCTACCGCCGGCGCAGCCGCGATCTGCTGCGCCTCGCCACAGGCGGTACCGGGATCCTGCCGGCGGGCGCCATACCGCACGACCTGGCGAACCGGCTGGCGGACGAGGCGGCGAAGACCGCGCGGCATGTCCTGACCGTCTGCATCCGGGCGCTGGACTATTGCCCGCCGGTCGACCTGACCTTCGGCGACTATCTGCGGGCGCTGGTCACGGCGGACCGGGACATGATGCCGGAGGATCCCATGTCCTATCGCCTGGCCTTCATCGAGGCCTTTCGGGACCGCGGGATCTTTCCCGGCCGCGTCGCCAATCTCTCGGCCGACGCGCTCACCTGGCAGACGCCCGACGTGATGATCGGCGGGATCGCCGAGCGTCTGCAGGGCCTGTCGCTGGCCTGGCGGCACGATACCGACCGGTACGCTGCCCACGAGGAGGCCAACCGCGCGGCCCCCGCGCTCTACCGGAAGCTGCATGTCGAGGACGGGCTGGACGATGCCACATCGCGCAACCTGCTGGGGGTGATCCTTTCCGACAGTGAACGCACGGTGACGATCGAGGGCGTGCGCGGGCGGATATCGAAATCCCGCATCCTGTCGGTGCGGCCGGTTCGCCGGATGGGCCCGGACCAGCGCATCCTGAACGACATCGTCATCGCGATCACCCAGCGCTGGAGCCCCTCGGACGATCACCGCAGCTATCTCGGCGGCTGCAGCATCGTCTACGACGCGGACGCGCAGCGCGTGAAATATGTCGTGCGCAAGCGGCTGGGCAGCCCCGACCGGGTCGCCCGTCAGCGGGATTTCGCCCTTCGCTCCGCCGAGCGGATGGCGGCCCGGCCCTATCTGGGCGAACGGCAGCTTGCCAGGCGCGCCTTCGCGCTGCTGCATCGCGACCTCTGAAGGAGGCGAACATGGCCCGTCGGCCGACCGACCGCGAAGACGACAACGGAGAGAATTCCGACCTGCGGATCCGGATGTACCGGGTCAGCGTCGGCGACTGTTTCCTCCTCAGCTTCGGGCCGCCGCAGGCTCCGGTCTTCCGCATGCTGATCGACTGCGGCATCCACCAGTCCAGCCGTGGTGGCGCCGATCGCATTCGCGAGGTCGCGGCCGACATCGTCCGCGAGACGGGCGGCCGGCTGGACCTGCTGGTGGTCACGCACGAGCATGCCGATCACATCTCCGGCTTCCGCCTGGCCCGGAACGTCTTCCTTCCCGACCCGCCCGGCGAGGCCTTCGCGGTCTCCGAGACCTGGTTCGCCTGGACCGAGAACGATGCGGACGAGGACGCCCGCGCCCTGATCCGCCGACGCCGGCATGCCATCGGCCTGCTGGCGCGCGCCCATGCCCGGCTGCGGCCGTCGCTGCACGACGAAGCCGCCGGCGAAACCGGGGAGGCGGACGGGGAGGGCGGGACGCAGGCCGGACCGGAAGACCTGCTGGGCAGCCTTCTGGGATTCGTCGAGCCCGACATCGCGCCGCCCGACGACCGGCGCGGATTCATGGACGGCGGCGCGGGCAGCCATTCGCGCGGGGCGTTCGAGACCATCCGGGCGATTTCCGGGGCGATGCGCTACCGCGAACCGGGCGAGCAGCCGTTCGAGATCCCGGGAGCCGATGCCCGCATCTATGTGCTCGGCCCGCCCCGCGAGGAACGCCTGATCCGCAAGTCGTCACCCAGCCGGCAGCACAGCGAGGTCTATCATTTCGGCGGTTTCGACCGAGCGCTCGCCTATCTCGAACCGGCGCTGGGCGCCCGGCCGGACCGGCCCTTCGCCGAGGCGGCGCGCCTGCCGCTTGAAGCCTGCCGGTCGCTGGATTTCTTCCAGCGCCACTATTTCGCGCCCCGGGCGGCGGGACCGCTGGCGGGCGAAGATGAGGCGACCAGCCAGGACTGGCGGCGGATCGATCAGGACTGGCTCGATACCGCGACGGCGCTGGCGCTGAAGCTCGACCACGATACCAACAACACCAGCCTGGTGCTGGCAATCGAACTCGGCAAGCCGGACGAGGACGGACCGGTGATCCTGTTCCCCGCCGATGCCCAGGTCGGCAACTGGCTGAGCTGGCAGGACGTGGTCTTCGAGGATGTCGGCGGCCGCCGGGTGACCGGTCCGGACCTGTTGCGCCGGACGGCGATCTACAAGGCCGGCCATCACGGAAGCCACAACGCGACCCTGAAGGACAAGGGGCTTGAACTGATGGAGGCGCTGGCGCTGGCGCTGGTGCCGACCGACCAGGCCATGGCCGAGAAAGTCAGATGGGGCGACTTCCCGCTGCCGGAGTTGATGCGGCGGCTGGAGGAGAAGACCGGTGGCGCCGTGGTGCGAACCGACCGCGAAGCGCCGACGGCGACGTCGGGGCTCGCCGTGCGCAGCGATCCGCTGTTCTACGAGATCGCGGTCACCGCTCAGAGGATCTCGAACACGTCATAGGCCGCGTGGTCGGGCATGCGCCGGCCGACACCGACGGCGACAATGCGGTTGAGCCAGTCGTAGGCGGGCGCCGCGGTCTCGAACATCGGCGTGTTGCGCAGATAGTAATCCGAGGGATCGACCGGCTCGCCGGCCGCGATCCGGGCCATGACCGCCTCGGAGCCATGCCGGACGCCGGTATAGGTCATGTAGATCAGTGCCCCGTCGTCCGTGCGCAGCACCAGGCGGACATTCGGGTTCATCGCCCCGTCGCCGCGGAACAGTTTCTCGTCGATTCCGCCCTCCAGCACCTCGCCGCGCAGCCGCGGGCCCTCGAAACGGCCGGCGCCCAGCAGGTCTACATGCCGGGTTCCCCTGGGCGTGGCGCCGACATCGTGCAGGGCGCGGACCGTGACCGTGAAGGTGAACAGGAAGCGGGAGGACAGTTCGGGCATGGGCGTCTCCTCGATCGGGGTGTCGGCGCGGCTCGCGACGATGGCGGCATGCTATACCGGGGATACGGGCGATCCGAAGGGAACGGGAGTGCACGCATGGCCAGTCTTTCCGGAGATGCGATCGCGGCCGCGGCCGTGGCCCTGTACGAAGCCGATCGCGACGGCCGGCAGATCGGCATCCTGACCCAGGCCCATCCGGCGATGGATCTGGACGATGCCTATGCGGTGCAGGCGGCGCTGATCGAGCGCAAGCTGGCGGCCGGCCGCCGGCCGATCGGCTGGAAGATCGGCCTGACTTCGCGGGCAATGCAGGAAGCGCTCGGCATCGACACGCCCGACAGCGGCGTGCTGCTGGACGACATGCTGTTCGCGCACGGCGCCATCGTGCCCGCGGGACGTTTCATCCAGCCGCGCATCGAGGCGGAGATCGCCTTCGTGCTGGGCCGGGATCTGGGCGATCCCGGCCTGACACGCGACGACGTGATCGCCGCCAGCGACCATGTGGTCCCGGCGCTGGAGATCCTCGATACACGGATCCTGCGCGTCGATCCCGAGAACGGCGCAACCCGCCGGGTCATGGACACGATCGCTGACAATGCCGCCAACGCGGGCCTGGTGCTGGGCGAGCGGACCAGTCCGGCCGCCGGCACCGACCTGCGCCGGGTCGGCTGCATCCTCTACCGGGACGGCATCGTCGAGGAAACCGGGCTGGGCGCCGGGGTGCTGGACGATCCGGCCGAGGGGATCGTCTGGCTGGTCCGCCGGCTCGCCGGATACGGCCTGGCGCTGCGTGCCGGTGACATCGTTCTGTCGGGCTCCTTCGTGCGCCCGGTCGAGGCGCCGCCCGGCAGCCGGTTTCTCGGCGACTTCGGACCGTTCGGCGAGGTCGCCGTCGATTTCGCCGCGGCCTGAAGGGGCCAGGCGGCCATCATCTTCTCCCATTTCCAACCGCGCAGGATCCCATGGAATATCTGACGAACCTTCTCGCCGATCCGGCCGCCTGGAGCGCGCTGGCCGCCCTGGTCGCCATGGAAGTGGTGCTGGGCATCGACAATCTGGTGTTCATCGCCATCCTGACCAACAAGCTGCCGCCCGCGGAACGACCGCGGGCCCGACGGATCGGCATCGGCGCGGCGCTGGTGCTGCGCCTGGCCCTGCTGGGCCTCGTCACGGTGATCGTCGGCCTGACCGAACCGGTGATCGAGATCGCCGGCACCGCGCTCTCCTGGCGCGACCTGATCCTGATCGCCGGCGGCC
>JBGTSP010000219.1:0-7707 GCA_041940205.1 Alphaproteobacteria bacterium | reverse complement strand
GCGATCACAACCCGCTGGCGCATGCCGCCGGAAAGCTGGTGGGGATACTGGTCGACCCGGGTCTCGGGCTGGGGAATGCCGACCGCCGTGAGGAGTTCGACCGCCCGCTCGCGCGCCGCCGGACCGCGCATGCCGAGGTGATGCGTCAGGGCCTCGCCGATCTGCCGGCCGATGGTCAGCGTCGGATTGAGCGAGGTCATCGGGTCCTGGAAGACCATGGCGACGTCCTTGCCGCGAATCCGCCGCAGCGCCCGCTCGTCCAGCGCGCGCATGTCGTGGCCGTCGAACAGCACCCGGCTGTCGGCCCCGATCCGGGCGTTCGACGGCAGCAGGCCCATGATGGTGCGCGAAAGCACCGACTTGCCCGATCCGGATTCGCCGACCACGCCCAGCGTGCGTCCGCGCGGGAGTTCGAAGGAGACGTTGTCCACCGCCCGCAGCATGCCGCGCGGCGTCATGAACCGGGTTTCCAGGTTCTCGACCCTGAGCAGCGCCTCGCTCATCCGATCGCGCTCTCGCGGATGTCGGAGAAGCGCCGGCGGATGGTATCGCCGACCAGATTGAAGCTCAGCACGGTCAGGAACATGATCGCCGTGGGAATCAGGCTGATGTGCGGGGTCTCCTCGAGATGCTCGCGCCCCTCCGCGATCATGCCGCCCCAGGACGGCGTCGGCGAGGCGACCGAGAGACCGAGGAAGCTGAGCGCGCCTTCGGCGACGATGGCGATCGGCACCGCGATCAGGATGTAGGTGATGATCGGCCAGATGATGTTGGGAAAGATCTCCAGCGCGATGATGCGCACGTCGGTCGCGCCCATCGCCCGCGCGGCCAGCACGAACTCGCGCTCGACGAAGGCCAGGGTCGTCGCCCGGGTGATGCGCGCGGCCGCGGGAATGAACAGCAGGCCGAGGGCGAAGCTGACGGTATGCAGGCTGCCGCCGAAGGTGACCGAGAACAGCAGCAGGATCACCAGGCCGGGAAAGGCCAGCCAGGAATCGATCGCGGTGCCGATCACGTCGTCCAGCCGGCCCCGGAAATAGCCGGCGGAGACGCCGAGAAAGAACCCGAACAGCAGGCCGACGGCAGGCGCCGCGAAGCCGACCGTCAGCGAGATCCGCGCCCCGTTGACGGTGCGGCTGAGGATCGAGCGGCCCAGCACGTCGGTGCCGAAGGGATGCTCGGCGCTGGGCGGCGCCTGCAGGCTCAGGAAGTCGGCCTCGTCCAGCGGCGGGATCGGCAGGATCGGCGCGCAGATCGCCAGCCCCGCGACCAGCGCCAGCCAGGCCGCCGGCAGCCAGAACAGCAGGCCCAGCCGGCTGCGCCGCTTCAGCGCCGCGCGGGCGATCGCGTGCTCGTCTTCCGCCGCCGCGTCCGCGGCCATGTCGTCGCGCTCAGCCATGGCTCGCCTGCACCCGGACGCGCGGATCGAGATAGGCGTAGCCCAGGTCGACCGCGAAATTCACCAGCACGTAGACCAGCGCGATGAAGGTCACGCAACCCTGGATGATCATGAAATCGCGCGAGAAGATGGCGTTGATCAGCAGCCGGCCGACGCCGGGAATGCCGAAGATCGATTCGATGATGATCGAGCCGCCGATCAGGTTGCCGACCGCGAGACCGAGCAGGGTGATCAGCGCGAAGGAGGACGGCCGCAGCGCGTGCACCACGAGGATGCGGGTGTCGGACATGCCCTTGGCCCGGGCCATGGCGATATAGTCTTCCTGCAGAACGCCGATCATCTCCGAGCGCAGGGTGCGCATCAGCACCGTCCACTCCGCCAGTGCGAAGGACAGCGCCGGCAGGATCATGCTGCGGAAGGATTCCCAGATCCCGTCCGACCAGGGGGAATAGCCGGTCGCCGGCAGCCAGCCGAGCCAGATCGCGAAGAACAGGATCAGCAGGATCGCCACCATGAAGGCGGGCATCGAGACCGAGGCGAAGCCGACCGAGGCGATGATCCGGTCGATCCGGGTGCCGGCCTTGTAGGCGCTCAGGATGCCGAAGGGCAGGGCCAGCGAGAGCGCCAGGACCTGGGCCAGCAGCATGAGCTGGATGGAGACCGGGAAGCGCGAGAGGATCGCCTCCAGCACCGGTTCGCCGGTGCGGAAGCTCTTGCCCCAGTCGCCGGTCATCAGCCCGCCCAGCCAGCGCACATAGCGTTCGAGCACGGGATCGTTGAGCCCCAGGTCCTCGCGGATCTGGGCGACCTCCGCCTCCGAGGCGTCCTGGCCGGCAATGTCGTAGGCGACGTCGCCGGGCAGCACGTTCACGAGCATGAAGGTGAACAGGGTGACGATGAACATCACCAGCACAAGACGGCCGAGACGGCGGATCACGTACCGCATCGTTCAGGCCGTTCGCGGAAGAGTTCGAATCATGGGCACGCCCTGGACGGACCGCTCTTGCGAACGGCTGACCGCTGGAACACGCCGTCCGCCGGGGCGGAACGGACGCGGGAACAGACGAAAGGGGCGGCGCCCGCAGGCGCCGCCCCGTCGTCTCGGTCCTACTTGTCCAGCCAGACGCTGGTCAGTTCGGTGACGCCGGTCCAGGGCGTCGGCACGTTCTTCACGTAGTTGCGGGTGAAGACATGGTACCGGCGCCCGCCGCGATACTGGATGTGGGCGCTGTCGTTCATGAACTTCGAGATCTCGCACTGCAGGGCGTCGCGCTTGGCCGGATCGGCCGCGGTCCGCATGCCCAGTACCAGCTTGTCGAGATCCGGGCTCTTGACGTGGGCGAGGTTGTAGGGGCTCTTCGAATAGTGCAGGGCGAAGAGCTGCGGGCCGACATCGGCGCCGTCGGCGATGCGCCAGCCGCTGATCTGGTACTTGTTGGTGAACACCCGCTTGACCAGCGTGTTCTGGTCCACCGGCTGCAGCTCAAGATCGACACCGACCTTCTTGTAGAGCTGCTGCATCACCTCGCCGAGCTCCTTGCCGCGCGGCGTGGTGGTGTGGATCATCGACAGCTTGACCGGCTTGCCGTAGTCGGCGAGCAGGGCCTTGGCCTTCTCGGGATCGTATTTCAGATACCCGGCCTCGCCGCAGGCATTGCCCGCACCCAGCGGATGCGTGGCGAACGGCACGGTGTCCTTCCAGGTCACCTTCAGGATCACGTCCTGGTTCCAGGCATGGCTGAGCGCCTGGCGCACGCGCTTGTCGTCGAGCGGCGGCTGGGAGGCGTTGAAGAAGGTGATCAGGGCGCCCCGGCCGTCCACGGAATGGGTCACCAGGTCGGAATCCGCCTTGGCGCGCACGATGGTGTTGCCGCGGTCGGTCCAGATCATGTCGACCTCGCCCGCCTTCAGCGCCGCGTAGCGCGCCTGGGTGTCGGGCAGGATGCGGAAGACGATCTTGTCGAGATGCACCCGGTCGGCGTTCCAGTAGTTGGGGTTGCGCTCGACGACGATGCGGTCGCCGCCGGCCCAGTTCTTGAACACGAACGGTCCGGTACCGACCGGCTCGCGGTTCTGCTTGCCCGCCTCGACATTCTTCGCCGAGGGAATGAGACCGCTCATCGTGCGGGTGCCCATGAACGGCAGGAAGGCCGCCCAGGGATGGGCCAGCTCGAACTGCGCGGTATGGGAATCGACCGCCGTGACGTTCTTGATCGCCGAGATGAAGGAGCGCGAGCGCGACTTGTTCTTGGGATCGAGAATGCGGTTGTAGTGGGCGGCGACGTCGGACGCTGTCAGTTCCTCGCCGTTGTGGAACTTGATGCCCTTCTGCAGCTTCAGGGTCCAGACCTTCTGGTCGTCGGAAACCGACCACTCGGTGGCCAGCCGGCTCCAGTGCTTGCCGTTGGGCAGATAGTTGATGAGCGGCTCGTGGATGGCGTTGGACACGAAACCGCCGGAAATGCCGAGCACGCCGCCTTCGACGGAATCGAAGCCGCGCACGTCGGTTTCGAGCGCCACGGTCAGCGTGCCGCCCTTCTTGGCGCTTTCGGCCTGAACGCCGCCGGCAAGCGCGAGACTGGCCAGCGCCGTGGTGGCGACCGCCAGGGTCTTCATCCTGTTGATGTGCATGGTCTGGTGAATCCTCCCTTCAGGATCTTGTCGGGTCCGGTTTCCGGCCCTTCGGTTTTGTTGGAATAGTTTCGTATTCGCGTGAAACCTGCAAGGTTTTCGGCCATTACAAGCTTACAGGTCCGCGCGCCGGCGGCGGGCGCGGTTCGCCCGCGCGGCGCGTGCGGTCCGCCCGCGCGGCGCGGACCGCGACCCTCTCAGCCGCCGCCGAAGCGTTTCAGACGTTCCTCGAGGTCCGGTCCGCGGCCCGGCGAATGCGCCAGTTCGAAGGCGAGACCGTCCGCCTGGCCGTAGTTCAGCCCCTCGTTCAGCAGCATCTTCACGCCGCGCAGCGAGTGCCAGGAACTGGCCACGATGTCGCCGGCCAGGGCCTGCACGGTCTCCTCCAGCGCCGCGTCGGCGACGCAGCTGTTGGCGAGGCCGATCCGCACCGCCTCCTCGCCCGCGACCGGGCGACCGGTGAACATCATCTCGCGCGCCTTCAGCAGGCCGACCCGGCGCGGCAGCCGCTGGCTCATGCCCCAGCGCGGCGTCATCGCCCACTTGCCATGGGTGTCGGCGAAGCGCGCGGTGTCCGCGCAGACCAGCAGGTCGCAGGCCAGCGCCAGTTCCAGCGCGCCGGTGTAGCAATGGCCGCGCACGGCCGCGATCACCGGCTGCGGCAGGCTTTCGATCAGGCGCAGCGTGTCGGACTGGAATTCCGGGTGGGGCGCCTGCTCGCCGGCCTGGATCGCCTTCAGGTCGTTGCCCGCGGAAAAGGACCGCCCGGCGCCCTGCAAGACGACGCAGCCCACCGCGTCGGGCGCGGCGGCGATCGCCTCGAGCGCCGCCCGCAGCGCCACGAACAGGGACGGACTGAGCGCGTTCAGCTTGTCCGGCCGGTTGAGTGTCAGTGTGGCGATGCCGTCCGCATCGCTTCGCAAGACCAGTTCGTCCATTCCGTCCCTCCCCGTCGCATGGCGCGCCAAGGGTAGCCAAGCCGGCCGGCCGGCGGGAGCAAAAACCGCAGGCGCCGAACGGCAACCGGGGCGGGCGCTGGTGCGCCCGCCCCGGCGGGAGGAAGGAGGAAGGTAGGCCGGATCAGTAGGGGACGTGCGCCCGCAGGGTCCGCACGGGCACGGAATAGGTGCCGCTAGGGTCCTGGTAGAGCGTCTGGGTGTCGTTCAGGCTGTAGACCACCCCCGATCGCGTTTCACCGCTGAGGTCGGCGGCGCTGGTGGCCGGGGTCAGCGCCAGACCGATCAGCCCCAGCAGCCAGACGACAAAGATCGTGGTGGCGGGTTTCAGGTCCGGAAATGCGTACATCGTGCGCCTCGTTCGTGCATTCGGGAAACCGGTTTCGGTTTCGGTCTCGGGATGCCTACGAGGTAGGGTTAACTATTCATGTATTCAATATATCGAAATGATATAAAAGCAGATTTCGGCCCGATTTCTCCCGCCTCCACGCTCGGGCGATCCGTATTCGTCTCATCTGCGCCTAATTGGGGCCTGCCGCCGGATCGGACCACATCATCTGGTAGCAGCGCTCCAGCTCGCGGGCGAGAAACCCGACATCAAACAGCCGTGAACCCTGCCGGGCGTCAGCAAGGCGCGCCTTCAGGGCGGTCCGGGCGGCTTCGTCGCGCGCCAGTTCCACCGCCCGGTCGACGAGATGGTCGCGATCGGTGAAGACGAGATCGTCGAATCCCGCCGCGTGCAGCATCGAGGCGCCGACCCGCGCGCCGGGCGTCGCGCCGCGCAGGGCCAGCACCGGCACGCCGGCCCACAGCGCATCGAGGCTGGTCACGCCACCATTGTGCGGCCAGGTGTCGAGCGCCAGGTCGGCAAGCGCGAGCCGGGCCAGGTGCGCGGGTCGCTCGCGCCGCTCGGCGAAGACCAGGCGCCCGGGCGCGATGCCCTGCCGGCCGGCAACCGCGCGCAGGTTGTCGCGGGCCGTTTCGCCCATGGCGGCAAGCCAGAGCACGCCGTCGGGCACCGCCCGCAGGATCGCGAGCCAGGCCGAGAAGGCGTCGGGCCGGAGCTTGTAGGAGGCATTGAAGGCGGCGAACACCGTGCCGGCGGGCGGCAGGCCCTCTCCGGTCCGCTCGCACCGCTCCGGCGCGATCTCGGGCCGGCTTGCCGCCATGAACGAGGTCTCGAGCCAGGCCGGCCGCTCGGTCATCGCCGCGGCCATGGCCCCAGAGGTATGCACGCGGTCGGTGATCAGCCAGTCGACCGCCGCGCTGCCGGTGGTGGCGCCGTAGCCCAGCCAGTGCGCCTGCACCGGCGCCGGCGCGAATTCCAGAACGTCGAGCGCGGAATCGCGGGTCGGACCGGAAAGGTCGACCAGGATGTCGATCCCGTCCTCGCGGATGCGCCCGGCCACCGACGCCGCCGGCCTGCCGGTCAGGTCCGTGAAATGATCGAACTGCGCCGCCAGCCGCGCGGTGATCGCGTCGGCCGGCTCGTTGCCGTACTTGTAGCCGTGCCAGTCGAAGCCGTCCCGGTCGTGTCGCGCGATCACGTCGAGAAAACTGTGCGCCAGCGAGTGGTTGCGGAAATCGGGCGAGATGTAACCGATCCGCAGCGCCTCGCCGCCGCCGCGCCGCCGCCGCGGGGGCCGGGCCGGCGGGTTGTCTGCCGTCCCGGTCAGCTCGGCGCGGACACGGCGGGCGTGCGCGCGGCTCGCCGCCGCCAGGTTCTCGGGATCCAGTTCGAGGCCGGCCAGCGCGAAGGGCGGCGGCGGCCGGTCGCCTTCCAGCGCCGCAAGCAGGGCGGTTTCGACCGACGCCATGTCGTCCCAGGCGCACTGGTGCGCCAGCGCCTGGTAATACTGCGCCGCCAGCGCGGGCTGTCCCGGCGCCAGCCGCCAGGCCGCCGCCAGCACCGACGCGGCCTCGTCATGCCGGCCGAGGCCGGCCAGCGTCTGGCCGTGGTTGATGAGAATGTCGGGATTGTCGGGACAGGCCCGGGCCAGTTCGCGCAGCAGGCCCAGCGCCTCGCTCCTGCGGGCCTGGCTCAGCAGCGCCAGCGCCAGGTTGTTGCGGGCCTGCACCTGTCCGGGATCGCGGGCCAGGGCCTGGCGATAGGCCTGTTCCGCGCCCGCCGCCTCGCCGCCCTGTCGCAGCGCGTCGCCCAGCCCGGTCCAGTGCGCGGCAAGGCCATCCTCCAGCGCCAGCGCGCCGGCATAGTCGGCGGCCGCCTCGGCCGCCCGGTCGAGCCGCAGATTGGCCGCGCCGCGCAGCGCCAGCAGCTTGGGATGCCCGGGGTGGGAGGCAAGCCCGGCGGTGGCCGCGGCGCGCGCTGCCGCCGGGTTGTCCATCGCCAGCAGCACCCGGGCGAGATTCTCGTGCGCCGCCGAGACGTCGGGCCGCAGCCTCGCCACGGCCTCGAAGGCGGATGCGGATTCCTCCAGCCGCGCGGCGGCAAAGGCCGCCGCGCCGGCCTCGAACAACCGGGCCGGATCGTCCTCGCCATGCGCCATCGTCATGGCCGCACGCTAGGGCGAACATGGATAAGGAAGGCTTAACGCGGGCGCGTCGGCGAGGCTCCGGGATGGCGACTCGCACCCCCCGGGCTGCCTCGGTATAGTCCGCGCGATTTCGCAATGACGGACCCAGATGTCCGTAAGGGAGGACCCATGGCCATGGACGCCGCTGTCATCGTTTCAACCGCACGCACGCCGATCGGCAAGGCCT
>JBGTSP010000218.1:0-7732 GCA_041940205.1 Alphaproteobacteria bacterium | reverse complement strand
GGGAAGTTGAGTGCACCGAAATTATAGTGATCCGTCTCGATGTCGGGGCCTTGCTCCACGGCGAAGCCCATATCGGCGAAGATCGCTGTCACTTCGTCCCAGACCTGCGAAAGGGGATGGATGCGGCCGGTCTCGAACGGCGCCATACGAACGGGCAGCGTCACGTCGATGCGCTCGCTTGCCAGCCGCGCTTCGAGCTCCGCTTCGTGGAGCGCATCCTTGCGAGCAGCAAGCGCTTCCGCCAGCCGGTCCTTGAGGCCGTTGAGGGCAGGGCCCGCAACCTGGCGCTGCTGCCCTTCGTCACCGACTGATCCGCGCGCCGCGCGGAGAACGGGGCCCGATGCGCGCCCGGCCGGCATGTTCGCCTGGCTGACCTGGGCCGTCCTGGGCGGCGCCGCCTCGGCGGTCTGCTACGGCATGGCCGCCCCCGGCGGCCTGCTGGGCGTGCTGCTGTTCTGGGCCGCGCCGCTGCCGGTCTATCTCGTCGCCCTGCGCCACGGCGCCACGGCCGGCGGCCTCGCCGCCGCCAGCGGTGCGCTGCTGATCTCCTTCCTCGTGCCCGCCGCGATGTCGAGCGGGGAAACCGGCGGGGATCGCGGCTCGCTTGAGGCGCTCGCCTATTTCCTCGCCTTCGGCGGCGTCGCCGCCGCGGCCGGCGCGCTGGCGACCCTGCGCCGCGGGCCCGCGGGCGGCTTTCTCGATCCCGGCCTGCTCTGGATCGGCCTGTCGCTGTGGGGCGCGGTGCTGTTTCTCGGCGTCGTCGCCTTCGCCGGCGCCGGCGAGCTGCAGGATCGCCTGGGCACGATGTTCACGAAGATCCTGGAAGGCATGATCGATCCGTCCGCGAACGCGGATCTCGAGGCCATGAGCCGACGCCTGGTGGCCGTGGTGCCGCCCACGGCCGCGGTGTTCTGGGCCTTCATGCAGATCCTGAACCTGGCCGCGGCCCAGGCCCTGCTGGCGCGGCGCGGCCAGAGCCTGCGCACCGGCGGGGTGCTCGGCAGGCCGGACCTGCCGCTGGTCGCGCTCGCCGTGCTGGCGGCGCTGGTGGCGCTGGCCTTTACCGACGGCGACCTCGGATTCGTTGCGAAAACCCTTGCGGCCTTCGCCGCAGTGCCGTATGTGCTCGCCGGCTTGGCCTTCGCGCATGCGGCAACCCGGGGGTGGTCCCTGCGCTGGCTGGTCTTGACGGTCCTTTATGTCTTCCTGACGGCCAACGTCTTGCTGGCAGCGCCGATCGTGGCGACGCTTGGCATCTGGGACCAGTTGTCGAACCTGCGCCGCCGCAACGGAAATGACGGCGAGGAGGAATGAAAATGCAAGTTATCCTGCTTGAGCGGATCGAGAAGCTGGGCCAGATGGGCGACGTGGTCGCCGTCAAGGACGGCTTCGCCCGCAACTACCTGCTGCCGCAGCAGAAGGCGCTGCGCGCCAACGAGGCCAACCGGGCCTATTTCGAGACCCGCCGGGTCGAACTCGAGGCGCGCAACCTGGAGCGCAAGAACGAGGCCGAGGCGGTCGCCCAGAAGCTCGACGGCCACTATGTGGTGCTCGTCCGCCAGGCCGGCGAGACCGGCCAGCTCTACGGCTCGGCCAGCGCCCGCGACATCGCCGAGCAGCTCGGCGAGGACGGTTTCCGGGTCGAGCGCGGCCAGGTCAACATGGACCGGCCGATCAAGACCCTCGGCCTGCACGAGGTGCGTCTCAGCCTGCATCCGGAGGTGGAGATCGCCGTGCTGGTCAACGTGGCGCGCTCGCTCGACGAGGCGGAGATCCAGCAGCAGTCCGGCATGGCGGTGACCGACATGGCGGAAGAGGAAGAGGCCAGCGAAGAGGAGCTGGCGCTGGAGGCCGCGCAGGAGATGTTCGAGGATCCCGAGGCCGCCCAGGAGGCCATCGAGGAGACGGCCGAGGCGATCGGCGACGTGGCCGCCGGCGATGAGGCCGACGCGGCGAGCGAATCGGACGAGGAAAAGCCGGCCGAATAGGCCCGCCGGGCGGTCCCGCGGGGCCCCGGGCACGACGATTCGGGGGCGGACCGGCGGGTCCGCCCCTTTTCGTTCCGGCCGCCGCGGCCGGAAACCCCCGCACCGAATTTGCCTGTGGATAAAACCCCTTGGCCGGGCCCGGCGGAGCGCCGCCGCCGGCCGGCGATCCACAGGCCATCCACAATCGGCATCGGCCGGGCGCGTCTTCACCACCGCCCGCCGGGGCCCCGCATGCTAGGCTCCGCCCCGTCATGAGCGCCGAAATGTTCGCAAGCGATCCCTATGCCGAAGATCCCGGCGACGAGGTCGGCTACCGCCAGCCGCCGCACAACCTGGAGGCCGAGCAGGCCCTGCTCGGCGCCCTGCTGGTCAACAACGAGGCCCTCAACAAGGTCAGCGACTATCTCGCCGCGGAGCATTTCTTCCTGCCCGTGCACGGCCGCATCTTCGCCGCCGCCGGCAAGCTGATCGACCGCGGCCTGATCGCCGATCCGGTCACCCTGAAACAGTTCTTCGAACGCGACGACGCCCTGGTCGATGTCGGCGGCGCGCAATATCTCGTGCGCCTCGCCAATGCCGCGGTCACGGTGATCGACGCCGGCCACTACGGCCAGGTGATCTTCGACCTGGCGCTGCGGCGCGAGCTGATCCAGATCGGCGAGGAGGTGGTCAACACCGCCTATGACGGCGAGGTGGAGGAGGATTCCGCGGCCCAGATCGAGCTCGCCGAGCAGCGCCTGTTCTCGCTCTCCGAGACCGGCCGCTCGGAGGGCGGCTTCCAGCCCTTCCGCAACGCCCTCACGCTCGCCATCGAGGCGGCCGACGCGGCCTTCAAGCGCGACGGCAAGCTGACCGGGGTCTCCACCGGCCTGCGCGACCTCGACCAGAAGCTCGGCGGCCTGCCTCCCTCCGCCCTGATCATCCTCGCCGGCCGGCCGGCGATGGGAAAGACCTCGCTCGCCACCAACATCGCCTTCGCCGCCGCCTCGCTGGCGCTCGACAGCATGCAGACCGGCGAGGACGGCGCCCGCAGCCCGGCCGAGGGCGCGGTGGTCGGCTTCTTCAGCCTGGAAATGTCGGCCGAGCAGCTCGCCACCCGCATCCTCGCCGAACAGGTGGAAACCGCCTCGGACAAGCTGCGCCGCGGCCTGCTCGACCAGTTCACCTTCGACCGCATCGTCGAGGTCAGCCAGCGGCTGGAACAGATGCCGCTCTTTATCGACGACACCCCGGCGCTGACCATCTCGGCGCTGCGGACCCGGGCGCGCCGGCTGAAGCGCACCCACGGACTGGGCGCGGTCGTGGTCGACTACCTGCAGCTGCTGCGGCCGGCCGGGCGCAACAACGACAACCGGGTGCAGGAGATCTCCGAGATCACCCAGGGCCTGAAGGCGCTGGCCAAGGAGCTCAACATCCCGGTGCTGGCGCTCTCGCAGCTCTCGCGCGCCGTGGAACAGCGCGAGGATAAGCGCCCGCAGCTCTCCGACCTGCGCGAGTCCGGCTCGATCGAGCAGGACGCCGACGTGGTGATGTTCGTGTTCCGCGAGGAGTACTACCACGAGCGCGCCGAACCCGAGCCCGACACCCCCGACCACGCCACCTGGATGGAAAAGGCCAACCGCATCCACGGCGTCGCCGAGGTGATCATCGGCAAGCAGCGTCACGGCCCCACCGGCACGGTGAAGCTGCAGTTCACCCGCGAGTTCACCCGCTTCTCCGACCTCGACCAGGGCCATTACGACGCCATGGGGGAATGAGGCCGGCGGATCTTTTCCCTTCCCGGTTGCCTTTCCCCGTCCGAGCCTCTAGGTAAGCCGGCCCCGCGGGCGGGCCGGACCCGGCGCGTGCGCGGGATCTGTCCGCAACCCTCTTCAGAGCAACGTCGAAACCCGCCCCGGTGTCCTCCAGGTTCGCCGGCGTTCGCGGCCGTTTCGCCGTTCGGGAGCGCCCGGGACCATGTCGGAACTCGCCGCCGGACTGGATTTCGGCACCTCCAACTCGGCCATCGGCCTCGCCCGCGACGGCGGGTCCGTCCTGCACCGCTTCGGCGCGGCGGCCAGCCCGTTCGTGCCCAGCGCGCTGTTCTTTGACGACGAAGACGACCGCTTGCGCTTCGGTGCGGACGCCGAAGCCTGCTTCCTGGCCGGCGACGAGGGGCGCTATCTGCGGGCCCTGAAGAGCATCCTGGGCACCGGCCTGATCGAGGAGAGCACGGTGCTGGGCGGCCGGCGCCGGGCTTTCCGGGGCCTGCTGCAGCGCTTCCTCGGCTTCCTGAAGGCGGAGCTGGAACGGACGCTCGAGCAGCCGGTCACCGCCCTCGTCGCCGGCCGGCCCGTGCGGTTCGCCGACGATCCGGCGGGCGACCGGCGGGCGCAGGACGAACTGGAAGCATGCCTGCGCGCGATCGGTTTCCGCGAGATCCGCTTCCTCTACGAACCTGTCGCCGCGCTGCACGACGCCGCGCCGGCGATTCCCGATGCCGGGCTCGTCCTGGTCGCCGACATTGGCGGCGGCACCTCCGACTTCACGCTCGCGCGTCGCCGGAGCGGACACGATGCGAACGATCCGGACGCCTTCGAGATCATGGCCAGCCACGGCGTGCGCACCGGCGGCACCGATCTCGACCGGCAGATCTCGCTCGACGCGCTGATGCCGCACCTGGGGCACGGCTCGCGCTATCGCAGCGTGCTCTCGGAGACGATGCTGCCGGTGCCGCCGGCCTACTACACCGAGCTGGCGAGCTGGCACCTGATCCCCTTCTTCTACGCCCGGGCCCGGCGCGACCGGATCCGCGACTTCCAGCGCACGGCCCTCGAACCGGAGAAACTGGCGCTGCTGATCGAGGTCGCCGAACGCCGGCTGGGCCACCGCCTGGCCGCGAGCGTGGAACAGGCGAAGATCGCCCTCGGCACGACCGACAGCGCGCCGTTCCCGATCGCGGGCCTCCCCGCCCTCAGGCCCGCACCGCTCACCGCCGGGACGATGCTGGCGGCGATCGCGCCGCATCTCGAGGCTATCGCCGCCGGCATCGGCGAAACCCTGAAGGCCGCCGGCACCGGGGCCGGCGAGGTCGGCCACCTGGTGCTGACCGGCGGCACCACCCTGCTGCCCGCCGTGCGCGAGACCATCCGGGCCGGCGTGCCGGCGGCGGCGATCGTGCCCGCCGATCCCTTCTGCGCCGTGGTCAACGGCCTCGCCCGGGCGGCGGCGGGACGGGCGGGTTCCGTCGGCGACGCCGGATTTCGACCCTAACCCCTTGCGATTCATGCGCGTTTCGTCGCGCCGTGGCGGTTTGACAGTATCCCGACCCCGCACTAGCGTGCCGGCCGTTTCGCAACGCGCCGCGCAGGGCCTATACCGGAAACGATGAGCGATTCCGCCAGTTCCTCCGCAGGCCGGAGCAATCCCCTCGCCGCCCTCGGCCGGGTGGTGCTGGGCCTGCTCGCCGCCATCGGCCATCTCGCCCGTTTTGCCGCGACCGCGACGCTGGCGGTGTTTTCGCCGCCCGCCTATCCCCGCCTGATCGCCCGCCAGTTCATGGCCATCGGCTACTATTCCCTGCCCGTGGTCGGGCTGACGGCGCTGTTTACCGGCGCCGCGCTGGCGCTGCAGATCTACGACGGATCGGCCCAGTTCCAGTCGGAAACCGTGGTCGCCAGCGTCGTCGTCATCGCCATGACCCGCGAACTGGGCCCGGTGCTGGGCGGCCTGATGGTCGCCGGCCGGGTCGGCGCGGCGCTGGCCGCGGAACTGGGCACCATGCGGGTGACCGAGCAGATCGACGCGCTGGTCACCCTGCAGACCAACCCGTTCAAGTATCTCGTGGCGCCGCGGCTGATCGCGGCCACGGCGACCCTGCCGCTGCTGGTGCTGGTGGGCGACATCATCGGCGTGATGGGCGGCTACCTGGTGGCGACCGGCCGGCTGGACTTCAACGCCACCAACTACCTGAAGAACACCTTCGAGTTCCTGGAAGCCGTCGGCGTCATCTCCGGCGTCGTGAAGTCGACCGTGTTCGGCTACATCATCGCCATCATGGGCTGCTATCACGGCTTCAACTCGACCGGCGGTGCCCAGGGCGTGGGCCGGGCCACCACCAACGCGGTGGTCTCCTCGATGATCCTGATCCTGATCGCCAACTATTTCGTCACCGAGATCTTCTTCAACTGATGACCGAGCTCCCGAAGCTGCAGATCGCCGACGTGCACAAGGCCTTCGGACCGAAGAAGGTGCTGCAGGGCGTCGACCTGTCGATCGCCCGCGGCCAGTCGCTGGTGGTGATCGGCGGCTCGGGCTCGGGCAAGTCGGTGCTGACGAAATGCGTGCTGGGCCTGCTCAGGCCCGAGCGCGGCTCGATCCGGGTCGACGGTGAGGAGGCGATCGGGCTGAAGGGCAAGGCCTACGAGGCCATGCTGACCAAGTTCGGCATGCTGTTCCAGAACGCCGCCCTGTTCGACAGCCTGCCGGTCTGGGAGAACGTCGCCTTCGGCCTGATCCAGGGCCGCAAGATGGCCCGCGAGCAGGCCCGCGAGATCGCCTACGAGAAGCTGCGCAAGGTCGGCCTGGGCGCCGACGTCGCGGTGCTGATGCCGGCGGAACTGTCGGGCGGCATGCGCAAGCGGGTGGGCCTCGCCCGGGCGATCGCCGCCGAGCCGGAGTTCATCTTCTTCGACGAGCCGACCACCGGGCTCGATCCGATCATGGGCGACATCATCAACCGGCTGATCATCGAATGCGTGCGCGACCTGGGATCCACGGCGCTCACCATCACGCACGACATGAGTTCGGCGCGGACCATCGCCGACCGCGTGGCAATGCTCTACAAGGGCCGTATCATCTGGAACGGCGATGTCGGCGAGATCGACGACAGCGGCAACGAGTATGTCGACCAGTTCATCGCGGGCCGCGCCGAAGGTCCGATCCGGATGGAGATTCACTGAGCCGGACGGCGGCCCCGAGCCGGGGCGTCCGGGCGGGATGGAAACGCTTGGCGAAATCCACGACACGCTTCATCTGCCAGGAGTGCGGCGCCGTCGCCGCCCGCTGGGAGGGCCAGTGCCGGTCCTGCCAGGCCTGGAACAGCCTGGTCGAGGAAGCCGTCGAGGCCGCGCCGAAGGGGCTGGGCACCGAGCGCAGCCGGACGCTGGCGACGACCCGGCTGGATGACGCCACGCTGGCCGAACCGCCGCGGCTGATGACCGGCATCGGCGAGCTGGACCGGGTCGCCGGCGGCGGCCTGGTGGCCGGCTCGGCGTTGCTGATCGGCGGCGATCCCGGCATCGGCAAGTCCACCGTGCTGCTGCAGGCCGCCGCCGCTCTGGCGCGCGGCGGCGAGCCGGTGCTCTATGTCACCGGCGAGGAGGCCGACGCCCAGATCCGCCTGCGCGCGCGCCGCCTCGGCCTCGCCGACGCGCCGCTTTCGCTGGCCACCGCGACCAGCGTGCGCGACATCGTCACCACGCTGGAAGCCGCCGACGCGCCCCGCGTCGCGATCATCGATTCGATCCAGACCATGTTCGTCGACACCCTGGATTCGGCCCCCGGCACCGTCGCCCAGGTGCGCACCGCGGCGCAGGAACTGGCCCGCGCCGCGCGCCGGCGGGACACCACGCTGATCCTCGTCGGCCATGTCACCAAGGAAGGGCAAATCGCCGGTCCCCGGGTACTGGAGCATATGGTCGACACGGTGCTCTATTTCGAGGGCGAGCGCGGTCACCAATACCGCATCCTGCGGGCGGTGAAGA
>JBGTSP010000217.1:0-7811 GCA_041940205.1 Alphaproteobacteria bacterium | reverse complement strand
GATCATCTCCGGCGGCTTCAACATCTTTCCCCGCGAGATCGAGGATATCCTGACGGCCCATCCCGACGTGGCGATGGCCGCGGTGATCGGCGTGCCGGACGAGAAATGGGGGGAAGCGGTCAGGGCGGTCGTGGTGCCGCGCCCGGGGCGGAAGCCCGATCCCGAGGCGCTGATCGCCGCGGTGAAGGCGCGCAAGGGCTCGCACGAGGCGCCGAAGGCGGTGGACTTCGCCGAGGAGATTCCGCTCACCGCGATCGGCAAGCCCGACAAGAAGCAGCTTCGCGAACGCTACTGGCAGGATCGCGAGAGGCGCGTCGGCTGAGCACCCGAAGGCACGGCGACGACCGGCCCCCGGCCTTTCCGGCGAACCCGCCGCTGCGGGCGAGGTCCTAAAGCGTGCCGCCGACCTGGGCGCGACTGGTGCGCATCGGTCGCTGCGCCACGACGAGGCGGTGGAAGTTGCCATCCTCGCCGTGGAAGGGAGCGATCAGTCGCTGGCAGTCGCGCACCGGACTGTCCTCCGGCGGATGGTGGGTGGAGTAGTAGCAGCGTCCCGTGGCCGCCGACGCCAGAAACAGGCCGTGAAAGACCACCGCGAGGGAGGCCTCGTGATCGGCGACCGTCCGCCCGGTCTGGTCGCGGCCGTACCGGGCGGCGACGTCGGTGCCGTAGACCAGATAGCGCATGGCGCCGTCGTCCGCCTGGCGTTCGAGCACGTGCAGGCTGCCGACCAGCCGCCGCATTTCGCGGATATCGAAGGCGCTCCAGGGCGGCGGCTGACCGGCAGCCGGACGCAGCCTCTCGTAGAGCTGTTGGAAGTCGGCGATGTCGGGGTCGAGGATGGCCTCGCTCGCGGGATCGGCCAGGATCGTGGCGCGCTGCGATCCGTACCGGTCGAACAGCGCTTCCACCGCCTGCAGATCGCTGCTCCCGGCGATGCTTGCCACGTGCCGGGCATTCAGGGCGCGGGACTCGGGGCTCGAGAGGGACATGCGGGCAGGGGCCTCCGGAAAGCGCCGGCGCTCGGGCGGGTTCACGCCAGCATAGCAGGGCTGTCGCCCGGGCGGGCGTCACGCGGGCATCCGCGCCCGCGGAGGGTCCCGGGAGAAGGACGCCGGGTTCAGTCGCCGACCGCGGCGGGTCGGGTGGTCGTCGCGTCGTCCGCCGGCGCGGTCGCGGCGGTGCCCCGCTTCAGCGTCAGGCGGAAATAGCTGCTGCCGTCGCCGCTGAAGCGGACGGTCAGGTCGCCGCCCATCGCCCGCATGATCGCGCGGCTGATCGGCAGGCCCAGGCCGGCGCCCTGATCGTTTCGGGCCCGGTCGCCCCGGGCGAATTTCTCGAACACGGTGGCGGCCTCCGCGCGGGTGATGCCGCCGCCATTGTCGACGATGTCGATCGCGACCGTGGCCTCGTGCAGCTCGCTGCGGATGGTGATGCGCGGGACTTCCGCGTTGTTGTACTTCACCGCGTTCGACAGCAGGTTGATCAGCACCTGGCGGATGCGGTCGGGGTTGGCCTGCACGTGGACCGGCCCGGCGGCCAGTACGCTGTCGACGGCGACGCCGCCGCTGCGGGTCAGGCCGGCCACTGCGTCGAGCGCGCCGCCGACCGCCTCGGTGACGTCGATCGAATCCAGCGAAAGGTTGATGGTGCCCGATTCCAGACGGCTGATGTCGAGCAGTTCGTCGAGCAGGCGGGTCAGGCGCTGGCTCTCGGCATGGACGATGCCGGCGAACCGGTTGCGCTCCTCGTCGCTCAGCGTGCCGTCCTCGAGCAGGATCTCGGAGAACGAGCGGATCGACGTCATCGGCGTGCGCAGTTCGTGACTGACCTGGCTCAGGAACTCGTCCTTCTGCGCATCCAGCGAGCGCAAGCGCTCGTTCACCAGCCGCAGTTGGCTGGCGGTGCGCTCCAGTTCCTCGGACTTCTCGGCGAGCTGACGGGTGGTCTCGATCAGCTGCTGGGTCTCGTCCGCGATGTCGATCAGATCGGTCATCGCAAGTGTCTGGCGGCCGGCGATGCGGGTGACCAGGGCGTGCGCCGAGGCGGCGCCGATCGAGCCCGCCAGTTCGCGTTCCAGGCGGTCGATCACCGCGTCGGTGGCGTGCGGCAGGCCGCTGGAGAGCCCCTGGGCGCGAGCCATCTCGGCGAACAGGCGGGTCGCCGGCTGCGGTCCCAGGATGCGCTGGGCCAGGGTCAGCAGGTCGTCGGATTCGGCGGTCCCGGCGCCGATCCGGACCGGACCGCCGCCGGTTGAGCGGAAGACGTCGACGAACAGCGTGCTCTGCAGCCGTTCCAGGCTGCTGGGCTGGCTGAGGCAGGAGACCGCCAGGAAGACGAGCGCGTTCATGCCCACGCTCCAGACAACGGCATGCACCAGCGGGTCCATTCCGGTCAGGCCGAGTAGCGCCTGTGGCCGCAGCAGGTCCAGCGCCCACGGCCCCTCGCGCAACACCGCCTCGCTCAGGATCAGGTCGCCCCCGAAGCTGGGCAGGAACAGGGTGTAGGCCCACAGCAGGAAACCGACGATCAGGCCGCTGAGCGCGCCGGCCCGGGTGGCGCCGCGCCAGAACAGGCCGCCCAGCAGGCTGGGCAGGAACTGGGCGACGCCGACGAAGGCGATCAGGCCGATCGCCGCCAGCGCGTCCGAGCCGCCGCTGAGCCTGAAGTAGAGGAAGCCGAGCCCCAGCACGGCGGCGATCGAGATCCGGCGGGACACCAGGAGCAGGCTGCGCACATCGCCGCTGACGGCCCGGCCGGCCGCCAGCACCCGGAGCGCGACCGGCATGACGATATGGTTCGAGACCATGGTGGAGACGGCGATGGCGGCGACGATCACCATCGAGGTGGCCGAGGAGAAGCCGCCGAGGAAGGCCAGCAGCGCCAGTTCCTGCCGGTTCTCGGCCAGCGGCAGGGTGAGCACGAACAGGTCGGGATTGGCGCCCTGCGGCATCACCTTCAGGCCGACGATGGCGATCGGCATGATGAACAGGGTCATGCCGAACAGGTAGAGCGGGAACAGCCAGGAGGCGGTGGCGAGATGGTGTTCCTCGATATTCTCGACCACCGTCACCTGGAACTGCCGCGGCAGGCAGATGATCGCCGTGGCCGACAGGAAGGTAAGCACCGCCCAGCGCGGTCCGAACACGTCGCCGAGCCCGGTGACCACTTCTTGCGGCACGTCGGCGAAGACCTCGGCGACGCCGCCGGATACCGCGAAGACGGCGAACACCCCTACGGCGATGAGGGCCAGAAGCTTGACGATCGCCTCCAGCGCGATCGCCGCCACCACGCCGTGATGGCGCTCGTTGGCGTCCAGGTTGCGGGTGCCGAACAGGATGGTGAACAGGGCCATGCCGGCGGCGATCCAGAAGGCGGTGGTGACGCCGTCGGCCTCGCCGGCGATGACCTGGTAGCTGCGGGTGACCGACTGCAGCTGCAGCGCGATGTATGGGGTTGTGGCGATCACCGCGATCAGGGTCACCAGCACCGCCAGCGACGCGCTCTTGCCGTAGCGCGACGAGATCAGGTCGGCGATCGAGGTGATCCGGTGCGCCCGGCCGATCCGCACCAGCTTGCGCAGCAACCACCACCAGCCGACGAACACCAGGGTGGGACCGAGATAGATGGTGACGAATTCCAGGCCGTTGCGGGCGGCCGAGCCGACGGCGCCGTAGAAGGTCCAGGACGTGCAGTAGACGGAGATCGACAGGGTGTAGATCACCGGCGAATGCAGCCAGCGGATCGGTCGTTGCCGCGTGCGTCGGTCGACCAGGAAGGCAACGGCGAAGAGCAGGGCGACATAGCCCAGGCAGACCGCGAGGAGCAGGTTGACCGAAAGCATCAGGCGGTGCTTTCGGGGGGACGCTCCGCACCGTCGCTGCGGTCGCTCGATTGCAGCGGACGGGCCAGCAGGGCGGCGCCGGCGATCAGCAGCGCCCAGACCGCGAAGATGTAGATCAGCGCAAAGGGCACGCCGGCCAGCTTGATGTCGATCAGCGAAACGCCGGCGACCGGCGGCAGCAGCAGAACGCTGCCGATCAGCAGCAGGACGATGGAGCGGTCACGGATCTTGCGCTGGCCCAGGTGCGGATCGCTGCGATCGCGCACGCGTCCGGCTCCGCCGCCTCAGCCCGGTCGGCCGTCCGCCAGCCTGCGAACCGCGTCGACGATCTCGGCATTGGCGAAGGGCTTGGTCATGAACAGGTCGGCGCCGCAGTCGAGTGCGGTATCGCGGTCCTCGCGCTGGCCCTTGGCGGTCAGCATGAGCACCGGCAGGCTGCCGCCCCGCTGGTCCGCCCGGAGCTGGCGCAGCACTTCGTAGCCGTCCATCTCGGGAAGCATCACGTCGAGCACCATGACGTCGGGCGGCGAGGCGGTCGCGGCCTGCAGCGCCTGGCGTCCGTCGGTTTCGACGCTGACGTCGAATCCGGCCCGTTCCAGCAGGAAGGTGAGGGACTCGACGATGTTCGGTTCGTCCTCCGCCACCAGCACGCGCTTGTTCATGACCGACCGTTTCCTCTCGTGTTCCGCCCGGTTTCCGGGTCTTTCGTCCGATTAGACGGGATTTGCTCCCGCCCCGCAATCACCGAATTGTCATCATTCCACCAGCGGATCGTCGACCCGGTGCGGACAGGAGCGCCGCGGACACAGCCGGCAACCGGGGCCGACTTCCTCGACCGGGACGGCATTGTCGGGCGCATAGACCGTCTGGCGGGCATGTTCCTCGCTCATCGCGACCATGTCGGTCAGGTAGTGGCGGGGCTTGCCGAAGCCGGTGGTTCCGGTGTGCCGGGCGCGGGCGACGAAGACGAAGCGGGCGCCCGACGGGAAGACCGTGCGCTGGCGGATGACCGCCTCGGGCGACTGCTGCGCGCGGTAGAGGACCCACAGCGGACAGGCCGGCGCGTAGCGCGGAATCGCGAGGCCCTGCAGGCCCAGCATCTCGATGATGGTGCCCGCCGCGTTGGCGCGGAAATAACCGAAGCGGGGCAGTTCCTGGCTGTCCGTCGGCAGGGCCGTGAGACGGTGGCAGACGCTGTCGATCTCGCAGGTGAAGGAGTCCGCCAGCGCCTCGATGTCGTAGCGCAGGGCCTGCGCGCGCGGCACGAACTGCTCGGCCGGCATCAGCAGCGCCGCGACCGCATAGTCCGCCAGGGCCCGGCGCGCCCGCTGCGCCGCCGCGGCGGTGCGGATCTGCGGCTGGGCTTCGAGCACGCTCTCGATGGTTGCGGCAAGCGGTCCGGCGACGAGTTGTCCGGCCTTCTCGCGGCGCGAGACGGGTTGCGGGTCGGACAGTTCCGGCGCCAGGCCGGACGTGGCCTGCTCGATCTCCTCGAAGCGGTTCTCGCGCGCCTCGAACAGGGCCTCGACCTCGTCCAGCGGCGTGAGGACCCGGTCGGAATCCTCGGCCTTGTCGAGATAGGCCGCCAGGGCCTCGCCGGCCTCCGAGAGCGCGCCGCTCTCCTCGTGGACGATGGCGCTGAAGCGCTCGCGCCGGTCCGCGGACAGGTCGGGATAGTCCTTCAGGATCTCGGCCGCCGAACGGATCGCGGCGATCCGTGTCAGCATGCGATGCACGGCCTCGCCCAGGAAGGGATCGTTCGAGAGCCGGTCCGACAGCGTCCGCGCCCGGCCGCTCGCCTCGCGCTCGGCCCGGGCCAGCGCCGCGATGCCGCCGGCCCAGCCGGGAAAGCGGCCGATCAGTTCGTTGATCCGCGGCTCCTCGACATCGAGGTCCGAGAGCGCGGGCAGGTGGGCGACTTCGGCCAGGCTTTCCGCCAGCCGGCGCTCGCCGGCGCCGTCGAGATCGCCGGTGCCGAGGCCCAGCGCGGCGGCGATCCGCTGCAGCAGGGCGCCGGCGATCCGCCGTTTGTTCCACTCGATCAGGTTCAGATAGGAGGGCGAGATCCCGACCTGGCGGGCGAGGTCGGCCTGGGTCACGCCGAGTTCCCGCCGGCGCTGGCGAATGCGCGGTCCCAGGATCGCACCCGACTGTCTTTCGGTTCTGGCGGACATCGCTTCAGGTTCCGGATTTGTCAATCATTGACATTATATGCGCTGCAACATGTTTGATTTTTACAAAATTTCTCAATGATGTCAAAAGGTTATTTTGAAATTGACGAATGTTTCCTATGGTGAGCCCGCGTCGGGGGGATATTTCGTGCGCGAAGTCTCCACAGATGCCGAAACCGCGAAACAGGGCGGCTTCGACCTTCCTTTTGGATGCGACAGAGACAGTTTGGGAGAGAGATCACCATGAGCAAGATGCGGATCAGCCGTCGTGGCCTGCTGCAGAGCACGGCCGTCGTCGGCGCCGGGCTCGCGGCGCCGACCATCTTCACCAGCCAGGCCTGGGCGGCCGGCTACACCAACGAGCCGAAGGGGGCCACGGTCACCCTGGGCTTCAACGTGCCGCAGACCGGCGCCTACGCGGACGAGGGTGCGGACGAACTGCGCGCCTACGAACTTGCGGTCGAGCACATCAACGGCGAAGGCGACGGCGGCATGCTGAACACCTTCTCCTCGAAGGAGCTGAAGGGCAACGGCATCAACGGCAAGAAGGCCGTGTTCGTGACCGGCGACACCCAGACCAAGTCGGACGCCGCGCGCGCCAGCGCCAAGCGGATGATCGAGAAGGACGGTGCGATCATGATCACCGGCGGCTCGTCCTCGGGCGTGGCCATCGCGGTGCAGGGCCTGTGCCAGGACGCGGGCGTGATCTTCATGGCCGGCCTGACCCACTCCAACGACACCACGGGCAAGGACAAGCGGGCCAACGGTTTCCGCCACTTCTTCAACACCGAGATGTCCGGCGCCGCGCTGGGTCCGGTGCTGAAGAACGCCTTCGGTTCCGACCGCACCGCCTATCACCTGACGGCGGACTACACCTGGGGCTGGAGCCAGGAAGGCTCGATCAAGAAGTACACCGAGAAGCTCGGCTGGCAGACCGCGGCCGCGGTGCGCACCCCGCTGGGCGCTGGCGACTTCTCGCAGTACATCACCCCGGTGCTGAACTCCGGCGCCGACGTGCTGGTGCTGAACCACTATGGCCGCGACATGGTCAACTCGCTGACCCAGGCGGTGCAGTTCGGCCTGCGTGACAAGCAGGTCAACGGCAAGGACTTCGCCATCGTGGTGCCGCTTTACAGCCGCCTGATGGCCCAGGGCGCCGGCGAGAACGTGAAGGGCATCTTCGGTTCGACCAACTGGCACTGGTCGCTGCAGGACGAGGGCTCCAAGGCCTTCGTGAAGTCCTTCGGCCAGAAGTACGGCTTCCCGCCCAGCCAGGCCGCGCACACCTGCTACAGCCAGGCGATCCTGTACGCGGACGCCGCCCAGCGGGCCGGCACCTTCCGGCCCTCCGGCGTCGGCAAGGCGCTGGAAGGCTTCAAGTTCGACGGCCTCGGCAACGGTCCGACCGAGTACCGCGCCGAGGATCACCAGTGCTTCAAGGACGTGCTGGTGGTGAAGGGCAAGGAGAACCCGTCGTCCAAGTTCGACGTCCTCGAGGTCGTCGAAGTCACGCCGCGCGCGCAGGTCGAGTATCCGGCCTCGATGCTCGGCGGTAATCTGGGGCCGTACAACGACGGCGCCTGATCTACCTCCCTATCTGACAGCCGGCCGTCCCGTTAGTACGCGTTGGGGCGGCCGGCCCCTTTTTTTGGGAGACGCAACGGCATGGACGCGATTGCCCTGCAAGTTCTGAACGGCCTGGACAAGGGCGGCGCCTACGCGCTGATCGCCCTCGGCCTGACCATCATCTTCGGCACGCTGGGCGTGGTGAACTTCGCGCACGGCGCGCTGTTCAT
>JBGTSP010000216.1:0-7815 GCA_041940205.1 Alphaproteobacteria bacterium | reverse complement strand
AACAAAAAAATCGAGATGTTTTTTCTATTTTTGCCACTACTACAAAGGAAGTGAGGGTGGGGGGCAGCAATAAGTTGAGGGTCAGCATTTAGGACCCGGCCGTTCGAGAACGTGCTGCGCGAGGTCCGCGAATTCTTCGGGGTGCACGAGGCGGAAGGCACCCATGCCGGCGGCATCCATGTCGAGATGACCGGACAGGACGTCACCGAATGTATCGGCGGGGCGCAACTGATCCGCGACGAGGACCTGTCCTCGCGCTATCACACCCATTGCGATCCGCGTCTGAACGCCAGCCAGTCGCTGGAGCTGGCCTTCCTGATCGCCGACATGCTCAAGCAGCGTCGGCAGGAGAAGGCGTCCAGGGCGGCCTGACGTCCGGGAGGCAGGATCATGGTGGTCGACGACACGCTCGACGCCGCGGCGCTGGAAGCCCAGATCGCCGCCCGTACGGACAGCTATTTCCGCAAGACCAAGGCCACGGTCGCGCAGTTCGGGGACGTCACGGTCACCTATGCGGTGTTCATGCGCCGCCCGGTGATCTTCACCCCCGCCCTGATGGTGCGCTGGCTCGACCAGGTGGCCGACGCCCGCAACGTGCGCTTCGATGTCGAACTCTGCTTTCCCGAGGGCGCCTGGGTCGGCGCCGGCGAACCGCTGGCCTACATCACCGGCCCGTTCGTGCATCTCGTCGACCTGGAGACGCTGTACCTGCAGAAGCTCGGGCCGGCCTGCGTCGCGGCCTACAACGCCTACAGCATGTGCCAGGACATGCCCTATGCCTCGTTCCTGGCGATGGACGCCCGGCATTGCGCGGGCGCCGAGATGGCCGAGATGATGGCCTATGCCGCCAGCGTCGGGTCCAACGCCGCGCGCAAGGACGCCAACGCCGCGGGCTTCATTGGCAACGCCACCGACGAGACGGCGCACTATTTCGGCAACGAGAACGGCCTGGGCACCATGCCGCACGCGCTGATCGGCTATGCCGGCTCGACCGTGCGCGCGGCCGAGATGTTCCACGAGACCTTCCCGGACCAGCCGATGACGGTGCTGGTCGACTATTACGGCCACGAAGTCAGCGACGCGCTGGCGGTTGCCGACCGCTTTCCCGATCTTGCCGCCTCGGGCCAGCTCGCCGTGCGGCTCGACACCCATGGCGGCCGTTTCGTCGAGGGGCTGGATCCGGCCTCGTCCTATGCCGTGCTGGAAAAACACGTGCCCAACGCGGTGCGCCAGTACCGCACGGAGGAGGAACTGCGCTGGCTGGTGGGCACCGGCGTCTCGGCGGCCGCGCTCTACCACATGCGCGACAGCCTGGACGAGGCGGGCTATCCCGAGGCGAAGATCGTCGCCTCCTCGGGCTTCAATCCCGCCAAGTGCCGGGTGATGGGCAGCGTGAAGGCGCCGGTCGACGTCGTCGGTACCGGCTCCTACCTGCCGGAGATCTGGCGCGAGACCTACGCCACGGCGGACATCGTCGCCTATGACGGCAAGCCGTCGGTGAAGGTCGGCCGCGAGTTCCTGCTGCGCAAGCGCAACGGCGGCTGAACCGGCGGCCCGGCCGCGTTTGCGCGCCTGCGGCCTCAGAGATCTCCCAGGAAGTCGAGCAGGGCCGCGGAAACCGCCTCGGGCTGTTCCTGCTGCACCCAGTGGCCCGCGCCCTCGATCAGGTGACAGCCGCGGAAATCGGCGCAGGCGCTGTCCTGCATGCGCTCCAGCGCGCCGGGACGCTGCTGGATGCCCCAGTCGCTGGCGCCGGCGACGAACATCGTCGGCACCTCGAGGCGCCGGCCGGCATGGAGTTGCAGTTCGACGGCAAAGCGCGGATCGGTGCCGCAGCGGTACCAGTTCAGGCCGCCCTGGAAACCGGTGCGGGCATATTCGCCGGCATAGACCGCCATGTCCGCCTCGGGCAGCCAGCGGCAGGCCGCCACCGCCTCGGGCGAGGGCATGTGGGGCGCCACGCTCTCCGGCATCGTCGCGGCCAGGTCCATGATGTAGTAGGTCGGCATCTTCGCCAGTTCGTCGGCTTCCCAGCCGGCGAGGCGGAAGGGCCGGTTGTCCGGCCAGTCGGCGCTCTTGACGTGATAGTAGGCCCGCAGGAAGGCCTGCAGGCCTTCCGGGCAGCGCGTCATGTCGGCATTCGCGGCCCGGGTCGAATAGTACCACTGGTAATGCTTGCGCGGCCGCGCCAGGCGCGCCATCGCCGCGTGCACGCCGTCGCCGGCCGCATCCGGGGCGATGCCGCGCGGCAGGCCCGGCGGTCCCGCGAAGGGCGCGCTCATCAGCGCGGCGGCGGGAAACAGGTCGGGGCGTATGAGCGCGCACCAGGCCGCCACCGGCGAGCCGAAATCGTGTCCGATCACGGCCCTGGTTCGCGGGATGTCGAGGGCCGCCAGCAGGCCGACCATGTCGCGCACCAGGTTCGGCAGGCGGAATTCCATCAGGTCGCAATCGTAGCGGTCGCTCCATCCGGTGGTGCGGCCGTAGCCGCGCTGGTCCGGCGCGATCACCCGGTATCCGGCCGCGGCCAGCGCCGGCATCACCGCCCGCCAGCTGTAGGCCAGTTCCGGAAAGCCGTGCAGCAGCAGCAGGCAGGGTGCATCGGCGGTGTCTGGTCCGGCCTCCAGCAGATGGATGTCGAGGCCGTTGACGCCGGGAATCTGGCGGGAACGGATGCCGTCGGGCAGGGCGTACATGGGGATCTCCTGGTCTGCGGGGCGGGCGTCGGGGGGCGAGGGCGTTCAGGGGCGGAAGGGGTCCTCGGCGATCCGCACCACCTGCTTGCCGAAATTGCGGCCTGCCATCATGTCCACGAAGGCCTGGGGCATGTTTTCAAGTCCCTCGCGGATGCTCTCGGAAACCACGACCGTGCCGTCGGCCAGCCAGCGGCTCATGCGCGCGAGATAGGTCGGCAGCAGATGGGCGTGGTCGCGCACGATGAAGCCCTGCATGCGGAGCCGCTTCTGGGTCATTGCCGAGAGGTTGCGGATGCCGTGACGCTCGGGGCGCTGGTACTGCGAGATCTGGCCGCAGATCACCACCCGCGCGCCCTCGTTGCAGTTGTCGATCACCGCCTCCAGCATCTCGCCGCCGACATTCTCGAAATCGACATCGATCCCCTCGGGGCAGGCCGCCGCAAGACCCTCGGCGAGCGTCCCGGCGGTGCGGTAGTTGAAGACCGCGTCCGCACCGCAGCGTTCGCGCACGAAGGCGCATTTCTCGTCGCTGCCGGCGCTGCCGACCACCCGGGCGCCCTGCAGGCGGCCGAGCTGGCAGGCCACCTGGCCGACCGCGCCCGAGGCGGCCGAGACGAACAGCGTCTCGCCCGGCCGGGGGCGGCCCAGTTCCATGGTGCCGACCCAGGCGGTCAGGCCCGGAAAGCCCATGGTGCCCAGATAGTGCGACAGGGCGCAGAGCGCCGGGTCGACCTTGCGCAGTCCGGCGCCGTTGCGCGCCAGCGCGAAGCGGGTCCAGGGCAGGACGCAGAACACCCAGTCGCCGGGCGCATAGTCGGGATGGTGCGAGACGGCGACCCGGCCGACGGTCCGGCCCCAGCACGGCTCGCCCAGCCTGAACCCCTCGGCATAGCGGCTGGTGGCGGCGATCAGGCCGCGCATGTAGGGATCGACCGAGAGGTAGACGATCTCCACCAGGACGTCGTTGGCCCCGGCCTCGGGCACGGGCACCTCGAGCAGCGAGAAGGTCTCCGCCGTGACCGGGCCCTCGGGCCGGTCGGCCAGGGCCACCGCCGTCTGCATCGCGGCCATCAGGCGATCTTCACCACCTGCTTGCCGAAATTCTCGCCTTTCAGCATGCCGATGAAGGCGGCCGGCGCATTCTCCAGCCCTTCCTTCACGTCTTCCCGGTAGGTGATGTCGCCGTTCTTCAGCCAGGCGCCCATCTCGGCGATGAAGCCCGGCAGTTCGTCGTAATGGTCGGAGACGATGAAGCCCTCGATGCGGATGCGGCCGCGCACGATCGTCATCAGGTTGTGCACACCCTCGGGCCGTTCGAGGTTGTACTGCGAGATCATCCCGCAGGCCGCGATCCGCCCGAACGGGTTCATGCGCGTGAGAACGGCATCCAGCATGGCGCCGCCGACATTCTCGAAATACACGTCGATGCCGTCGGGGCAGGTCTCCTTCAGGGCGCCCGAGAGGGAATCCACCTTGCGGTAGTTGAAGCCCGCATCGAAGCCGCACTGTTCGGTGATGAAGGCGACCTTCTCGTCGCTGCCGGCGCTGCCGACGACGCGGCAGCCCTTGAGCCGGGCGATCTGGCCGACGATCTGGCCGACGGCGCCCGAGGCGGCGGAAACGTAGACCGTCTCGCCTTCCTTCGGCTGGCCGAACTTCAGCAGGCCGACATAGGCGGTCATGCCCGGCATGCCGAGAACGCCGAGATACCAGCTCAGCGGGGCGATGCTGGCGTCGACCTTCATCAGGCCCTTGCCGCCGGGCACGTTGGTGTAGCGCTCCCATCCGAGCATGCCGCTTACCGTGTCGCCCTCGGCGAAGGCCGGGTTGTTCGATTTCGCGACCTCGCCGACCGCGCCGCCCGTCAACACTTCGCCGATCCTGAAGCCCTCGACATAGGAGGGGCCTTCGTTCATCCGGCCGCGCATGTAGGGGTCGACCGACATGTAGAGGTTGCGCACCAGCACGTCGCCGTCGCCGGGTTCGGGCATCGCGCTCTCGCGCAGTTCGAAATGTTCCGGGCCCACCCAGCCGCTGGGCCGGGCCTTGAACAGGACCTGCAGATTGTTCTCGCTCATCGGGGATCTCGCTTCTGATCGGTTGCGTTCGTTTGAGGCGGACCTTAACCAGATCGCCGGACCGGCGAAACGGCGAACGGGAGGGCGCGATGACGGACGGCATTCGGACGGAGCGGGACGGGGAGATCACGACATTCGTGATCGACCGGCCGGCGGTGAAAAACGCGCTCGACCGGGCTGCGATGACGGCGCTGACGGCCGCCTTCCGCGACTTCGAGGCGGACGGGAACCAGCGGGTGGGCGTGCTGGCCGGCGCCGGCGGCGCCTTCTGTTCGGGCGCGGACCTCAAGGAACTGGCCGGCGGCACCGACTATGTCGCCTGGGCCGGCGACAGCGAGGGGCCGCTGCATCGCCGGCTGTCGAAGCCGCTGATCGCGGCCGTCGAGGGGCATGCCTGCGCCGGCGGGCTCGGGCTGGCGTTGTTCTGCGACATCCGCATCGTCGATCCGTCGGCGGTGTTCGGAATCTTCTCGCGCCGCTGGGGCGTGCCGATGAGCGACGGCACGACGGTGCGCCTGCCGCGGCTGATCGGCATGGGCCCGGCGATGGACATGATGCTGACCGGGAGGGCGGTCGGCGCCGAGGAGGCCCTTCGCCTCGGACTTGCGAGCCGTCTCGCCGAGGCCGGGCAAAGCCGAAGCGAGGCCGAAGCGCTGGCGCGGCAGATGGCGGCCTTTCCGCAGATCGCGATGAATTCCGACCGGCGCTCGATGTACGACCAGCAGGGATTGGGGGAAGCCGCGGCGATCGAGCGCGAACGCGGCTGCGCCGAAGCCGCGCGACGGCGGGAGGCCATGGCCGGGGCCCGACGCTTCGCCGAGGGCGCGGGCCGGCACGGCGGTTTCGACTAGGCGAAAATCCGCCATTCAGACAATTTTAAGCTTGGACGGACATGGTGCTCCGAAACACGGGGGTTTCATGTCCGACGAGTTGACCTATCGGCAGGTGGCGCTGATCAAGGAGAGCTACACGTTCGTTTCGGCCGACGGCCGCATCGCCTCGCTCTTCTATGCCCGCCTGTTCCACGACAATCCCCACCTGAAGGATCTGTTCGAGCCCGATCTCAAGCCGCTGAAGGAAAAGTTCGCGGAAACCCTTGCGATCGTCGTCGACCATTCGGCCAAGCTCGACGAGATCGGCGGCGAGATCGAGGATCTCGGCCGCAAGCATGTCGACTATCTGGTCAAGGACGCGGACTACTCGCCCACCGGCGAGGCGCTGGTCTGGGCCCTGCAACTGGTGCATGGCGACAACTGGACCTACGAGCTGGAAACCGCCTGGCGCAAGGCCTACCGGCTGATCGTCGACCGCATGCTGGAAGGCGCGCGCAAGGAGCGCCGGTACCGCGAATTCCAGTCCCGCCTCGCCTCCTGAGAGGGATCCGCACGGCGCATTTCCGCGCCCGGCAAACCGCGCGTTCCGCGGCAACGGCGACCATTGTGCGACGTCTCCGGTCAGCCTAAACAGGCCCCATGACCGATCGTCTGACCATTGCGCTTGCGCAGCTCAATCCCGTCATGGGCGACATCGCGGGCAACGCGGAGAAGGCGCGCGCCGCCCGCGCGGTCGCGGCCGCGGACGGCGCCGACCTGGTGCTGTTCAGCGAACTGTTCATCACCGGCTATCCGCCCGAGGACCTGATCCTCAAGCCCGCCTTCCAGGACGACGCCGAGGCGGCGATCCGGACGCTGGCCGGGGAAACCGCCGACGGCGGACCGGCGATGCTGATCGGCACGCCCTGGCGCCAGGACGGCCGTCTGCACAATGCCGTCGCCCTGCTCGACGGCGGCGAGGTGGCGGCGATCCGGTTGAAGTACGACCTGCCCAACTATTCGGTGTTCGACGAGAAGCGGGTGTTTGCGCCCGGCCCGTTGCCCGGCCCGGTGAATTTCCGCGGCGTCCGCCTCGGCGTGCCGATCTGCGAGGACGTCTGGAGCGAGGACGTGCCCGAGTGCCTGGCGGAGACCGGGGCGGAACTGCTGCTGGTGCTCAACGGTTCGCCCTTCGATACCGCCAAGAGCGAGATCCGCACCAACCTCATGGTGAGCCGCGTGCGCGAGACCGGCCTGCCGCTGGCCTACCTGAACCAGGTGGGCGGGCAGGACGAACTGGTGTTCGACGGCGCCTCCTTCGTGCTGAACGCGGACTGTTCGCTGGCGGTCGCCCTGCCGGGGTTTGCCGAGCGCATCGAGACGACGCACTGGCGGCGCGGCGAGGACGATGTCTGGTCCTGCGAGACCGGTACCCGGGCCGCGCCCGCCGAGGGCCTCGAGGCGATCTATCGCACGATGGTGCTCGGCCTGCGGGACTATGTGAACAAGAACCGCTTTCCCGGCGTGGTGCTGGGCATGTCGGGCGGCATCGATTCCGCGCTCAGCGCCGCCGTGGCGGTCGACGCGCTGGGGCCCGAGCGCGTCTGGTGCGTGATGCTGCCCTCGCGCTACACCTCGGGCGAGAGCTTTTCCGATGCCGCCGAGTGCGCCGGCCTGCTGGGCGTGCGGCACGACGAGGTCACCATCAAGCCGGCCATGGACGCCTTCGATCAGATGCTTTCCGGCCTGTTCGAGGGACGCGAGGCCGACATCGCGGAAGAGAACATCCAGTCGCGCAGCCGTGGCCTCGCCCTGATGGCGATCTCCAACAAGTTCGGCCACATGCTGCTGACCACCGGCAACACGTCGGAAATGTCGGTGGGCTACGCGACGATCTACGGCGACATGGCCGGCGGCTACTCGGTATTGAAGGACATCTACAAGACCACGGTGTTCGCGCTTGCGCGCTGGCGCAACCAGCAGCGGCCGGAAGACTCGCTGGGGCCGGAGGGCCGGGTGATCCCGGAAAACATCATCGTCAAGCCGCCGACGGCGGAGCTGCGCGAGGGGCAGAAGGACGAGGACAGCCTGCCGCCCTACGATGCCCTGGACGACATCCTCGAATGCCTGGTCGAGAAGGAACTGTCTTTCGAGGAGGTGACGGCGCGCGGGCATGACGCCGAGACGGTGCGGCGGATCGAGCACCTGCTGTACATCGCCGAATACAAG
>JBGTSP010000215.1:0-7841 GCA_041940205.1 Alphaproteobacteria bacterium | reverse complement strand
AGATGCCGACGCGATCGCCCTTCTCCAGTCCCAGCTTCAGCAGGCCGCCCGCCAGCCGGTCGACCTCGGCGGCGAGTTCCGCCCAGGTCAGTCGCCGGTCCTGGCCGGTGAAGACCGCGGCCTCGCGCGCGCCGTGCCGCGCCACGGTGTCGGCAAAGGCCTGCGGAATGGTGATCTCCAGCAGCGGTTCGTCGCGCGGACCCGCGACATGCGAGCGGCCGTCCACCGGTACGGGACGGACCGAAACCGGTTCGATGGTGTTCATGCGCGGCTCTCCCTGCGCGGCCCCCTTCGCATCGCCCCCGGGGCGGCGGGCCGTTCGCCCCTTCTTGTACCGCCGGGCAAGCGGGCGGATCAATCCGGCGGGCCGCCGTCGGCGCGCACGAGCTGGCGATAGGCGAGCGGCGTCAGGCCGGTGCCGTCGCGGAACTGCCGGCTGAAATGCGGCTGGTCGCTGTAGCCCGCCAGCAGGCCGACCATGCCGATGGGGATCTCCTCGTCGGCCAGCAGCGTCGACGCCACCTGCTGGCGGCCGGCCGCCACCACCGCCTGGAAGCCCAGCCCCTCCTCGCCCAGCCGGCGCTGCAGGCTGCGCGCCGAGAGACCGAGTTCGCCGGCGCAGGCCGCCAGGGTCAGCCGGCGCACCGGATCCGCCGCCACCAGTGCCAGCACCCGCCGCTGCCAGCGGCCGTCGAGCGTGCTGCCGCTGGCCGCCCGTCCCGGCAGGCTGTCGGGCGCGCGCGCGCCGCCCTCGGGCGGCCGCACGTCCCGCCATTCCAGCCGCCAGCGGTCCGTGTCGCCTGCCACATTCGCCGGCAGGCCGGGCGCGGCGGCGCCGTCGACCAGGGCGGGCCAGCTCCCGTCCCCGGCCTCGCAGGTCAGGCGGACGCCTTGGGCGCCGAGACGCTGCAGCAGGGCGGCCAGCAGGCCCGCCACCACCAGGTCCTCGCCGGCCTCGGGCGCCGGGCCGCGCGCGGCGAAATGGCGATAGCGCACGGCCCGGTCGCCGTCGGCCCGGAAGCGGCTGCGGTGGCGGGAATGGACGTAGCGTTCAAGCCGCAGCCAGCGCTCGAACAGCGAGGCCGGCGTGCGGGCGGCAGCGAACAGGCGGGCGGGCGGCGTCGCGTCGAAGGCCGGCAGGCCGAGGCCGACCTGGAGCAGCGGCGCCGGTCCGTGCCGCGCCAGCACGGTGGCCAGCAGTTCCTTCTTGCGCGGCAGGGCGAGCCTGGCCGAACGCTCCGGTGGCGCATCGGGCAGGGCGATGTTCTGCCGGCGCAGCGCCTCGCGGATGATCGCGACGAAGAAGGTGCTGGCGAAATCGTCCATCCCGTTCCCCCGGCCCCGCTCCCCGGCCCCGTTCCCCGGCCGGAACCACCGCCTGCCGCCAATCTAGGCCTTGTAGGGCAGGCGCGTCACGGTCCGCCCGGTGGCCGCGGCAATGGCGTTGGTGATTGCGGCGCTGGCGGCGACGATGGCGCTCTCGCCGGCGCCCGCCGGCGCGGACGAGCCTTCGATCAGCCGCACCTCGATCTCCGGCACGTCCGAGAGCCGGGCCATGGGATAGTCCGCCTGGCTTTCGGCCACGATCCGGCCGTCGGCGACCTCCAGATCCTCGAACAGCGCGCTGGAGAGACCCCAGACCAGGTTCCCCTCGACCTGGGCGCGGACCTGGTCGGGATTGATCACCAGGCCGCAATCCTGCGCGCACCACAGCCGGCGGACCTGCGGGGCGCCATCCGCCAGCACGACCTCGGCAACGACCGCGGCATAGGCCATCTCCTTGTAGATGCCGCAGGCAAGGCCCCAGGCCCGGGTCGGCGAGGGGCTCCGGGTTTCCCAGTCGGCCTGTTCGGCCACCGCGTCCAGCACCGCCCGCAGGCGGGGATGCGCGGCGCCCAGGGCGCGGCGGCGGAAGCGCAGCGGATCCTCGCCGCGGCCGCGCGCCAGGGCGTCGATCGCGGTCTCGATCGCCCAGCAGTTCGGCAGGGCGCCGAGACCGCGCCACGGCCCGGTCGGGATCGGCAGGCGCACGTCGTCGAACTCCACCCGCATCCGCCCGGCGGCATAGGGCGGCAGGGCGCCGCGGGCGACCCCGGGATCGGCAACGAAACTGGTGGCGAACTGCAGGAACGGCCCCATCGCCGCCGAGGTGAAGATCACGTGGCCCGAACGGAAGGCGTGCCACCAGCGCGCGATGCTGCCGTCGGGGCGGAGCGCGGCGCGGATGCGATGGCGCGAGGGTGGCCGGTGAAAGGCCGCGGCGAATTCCTCACGTCGCGACCATTGCAGCTTCACCGGACGGCCCGCGGCCCGCGCCAGTTCCGCGGCCTCGACCTCGAGCATCGGCACCGCCTTGCCGCCGAAGCCGCCGCCGACCCGCATGCCGTGCACCACCACGTTGTCGGCATCGAGACCCAGCGCGTCGGCGAGCATGCCGCGCACCAGGAACACGTCCTGGCTGCCGGTCCAGACCTCCAGGCGGTCCGCCCCCTCGAAGCGGGCCACCGCAGTGCGCGGCTCCATCGCCGCATGCGCGGCGAAGGGCACGTCGAGATGCAGGTCGATGTCGAAGGCCTCGTCGGCCGCGATCGCATCGTCGCGCGGGCGGTGCTCCAGGGCGCCATGGACCAGCGCGGTATCGACGTCCAGACGAGCCATCAGGCCGGCGCCGTCGACGGCCGCATCGTGACGGTCCTCCAGCCGGACCGCGGCCCGGGCCTTCGCCAGCGCGCCGCGCCGGCTGGCCAGCAGGGCGACGATGTCGCCGGCGCGGACCAGGCCGAGATAGCCGGGAATCGCGCGACAGGGCTCGTCGTCGACGGCCTCCAGCCGGCCGCCGATCCCGTCGGACCGCAGAACCGCGGCGAAGGCCATGCCGGGCAGGTGGACATCGTCGGCATAGAGCGGCGCCGCGCCGGTGACGACGGCCTCGATGTCGCTCGTCGGATAGGACCGGCCGACCGCGCGGCGTGTGTCCGCGCGGCCGAAACGCGGCCGCGCCGCGGCCACCCGGTCCGCGTCGGCGGCGAGACTGCCGCCACCCGCCGCCAGTTCGGCCAGCGCCAGCCGCCGGCCGTCGGCGGCGACCGCCGCCGCATCGTCGAGCCGGACATCCGCCACATCGAGGCCCCAGCGATCGGCCGCGCGACCGCGCACAATAGCGGCGAGCGCGGCCGCGGCCTGCGCCATCAGCGGCGCGAAGTCGCGGATCGAGTCCGAGCCCACCGTCGCCCGTACCGGGCGGAGCCGCGCGGTGCCGGGCGAGACGGCGTCGATCCGCGAGACCGGGCAGTCCAGCTCGTCGGCCGCCACCTGGCAGAAGCCGCGCAGGATGCCCTGGCCGATCTCGACCCGGGGCGAGAAGAGCGCGTAGCGCCCGTCCGGCCGCAGGCTGATCCAGCCGGCCGCGTCCACGGCCTCGGGCGCGCCGCGATGCGGCAGGGCGGGAAAGGCGCGCGCGGCGCCGGTCACGCCGACGGTAAGGCCCAGGCTGCCCCAGCCCAGCAGGTGCAGCAGGCGACGGCGCGAGAGCCCGGCCATCAGCCCGCCTCCCGCATGCGCCGGCCGGCCGCCAGCACGGCCCGGCGAATCCGGGCCTGGCTGCCGCAGCGGCAGAGCACCGGGTCGAGCGCGTCCTCGACCGCCGCCGCGTCGGCCGCGGGATCGTCGGCCAGCAGGGCGGCGGCGGTCATGATCTGGCCGTTCTGGCAGTAGCCGCATTGCGGCACGCTGTGCTCGATCCAGGCCTGCTGCAGCGGGTGCAGGCCGTCCCCGCCGGCAAGACCTTCCAGCGTGGTGATCGCGGCGCCGGCGACATCGGCCGCCGCGAGCAGGCAGGAACGCTGCGCCGCGCCGTCGACCAGCACGGTACAGGCGCCACAGGCGCCGACGCCGCAGCCGAATTTCGGGCCGTTCAGGGCGAACCGGTCGCGCAGCACGAACAGCAGCGGCTCGTCCGCCTCGTCGTCGGGCAGCGTCACCGCCTGCCGGTTGAGGGTGAACATCATGGCACGGACCTCCCTTGTCATCTGCCGGGAAAGCTAGGCCTGCGGCCCGCCGGCGGATTGAACGATCACGCCAGAATCGCTTGCGCCGCGCGCGGTGCTTGGGCGCCAACGGTCCCTCGCCTATTCTCGCGGGCGACAAGTCCCGCCGTCCGGAGCGCGCCCGCCATGAGCGAAATCGAGTATTTCTACGCCGCCCATTCCGCCTTCGCCTATCTCGGCTCGCGGCGCTTCATGGAGATCGCCCGGGCCGCGGACCGGCGCATCGTGCACCGCCCGATCGACCTGCGCCGGCTGATCGACGCCGTGGGCTCGCAGCCCTTCAGGGCGCGCAGCAAGGCGCATCTCGCCTATTTCTTCGGCCGCGAGATCGACCGCTGGAGCGAGGAGCGCGATGCCCCGGTGCTGGGGCGCACGCCGACGCACCACGCCAACGACATCACCCTGCCCAACTGTTTCCTGATCGCCGGCGTCGAACAGGGCCTGAACGTGGACGAACTGGCGCACACCCTGCTGGAGGCGCACTGGCGCGAGGACGCCGATCTCGCAAACCTCGACACCCTGACGAAACTGGGCAAGCGGGCGGGCATCGCCCCGGCGCCGCTGCTGGAGGCGGCACTGTCCGAGCCGATCCTTGAGCTCTACGAGCGCTATACCGACGAAGCGATCGAGCGCGCGGTGTTCGGCTCGCCCACCTACGTGGTCGACGGCGACATGTTCTACGGCCAGGACCGGCTGGAGATGGTCGAGCGGGCGCTGCGCCAGCCCTACAGGCGCTGAACCAGGTCGGCTTCGTCGCGATAGTCGGGGACGCCGGCGCCGATATCGTAGAACCGCCGGCGCACCGTTTCGTGCAGCCGCAGGGGATCGTCGCCGGGTTCCCGGGCCACCTGGGGCCGCGTGTTCGACTGGTAGTAGACCAGGCGGCAGCGCCCGGCATCGTCGCGCAACGGCAGGGCCAGGGATTCGTTGATCATCAGCGCGCCGGATTCGGTCGAGGAGGTGATCCGCGCGAGCATGCCGCAGGGCCGCTCGCAGACCAGATGGATCGCCCGGGAGGCCATGGCACGGCGTTCCTCGGGCACGAAATCCAGATAGTTCCGGCCGGTGATCTCGACCCCGTAATGCTCGCGGATGGCGGTGCCGGCGAGCCGGATGCGGATGTCGTCCGGCGCGATCAGTTCGTGGATCACGAAGGTCGGCAGCAGCCTCGGCACCGCGATCGGATCGAAGTCGGCGCGGGCCGGCACCAGGTCGCGCCGCGGCAGGCTGGCCCAGTAGTCGGCGAAGTTGGCGGCGGCCTCGTGCTCGGTGTCGAGATCGATGAACAGTCTGTCTGCGACGTCGCTCATGACGGATCTGGCGGGCGATGGCGGGGATCGGCGGGGTGGCGGATCGCGTTCCCGCAGCCCGCCGGGGCGCATCATGCCCGAAACCTGCGGTTCAGAAGAGCGAAAAATATTCCCGCTGTTCCCATTCCGAGATCGTGCCGAGATAGCGCCGCCACTCCGCGGTCTTGAGATGCACGAAATAGTCGACGAACGCCGCGCCCAGTCCGGCCCGGAAGACCGCGCTGTCGGCCAGCGCGGCGATCGCCTCGCCCAGGTTCGCCGGCAGCGCCGGCGCGTCGGCCTCGTACGGGCTCTCGACCGGCGGCGGCGGCTCCGCCCCGCGTTCCAGGCCGTCGAGCCCGCTGACGATCTGGGAGGCCATGTAGAGATAGGGGTTGGCGGCCGGCTCGCCGATCCGGTTCTCGATCCGGCTCGCCGGATCGTCCGGTGCGGCCAGCACCCGCAGCATCGCCCCCTTGTTGTCGATGCCCCACTGGATGCGGTCGGGGGCGAGCGCGAAGGGCTGATAGCGCCGGTAGCCGTTCACCGTCGGCGTGGCGAAGGCGCAGGCCGCGGGCGCGTTCGCCAGCAGGCCGGCGAGCCAGTGCCGGCCGGTTTGCGAAAGCGCCTCGCCGGCGGCCGGCATCATCCGGTTTTCGCCGTCCTCCCGCCCGCGCAGGGACTGGTGCAGGTGCCAGCCGCTGGCCAGCGCCGGCTCCAGGCGCGGCCGGCACATGAAGGTGGCGTGCAAACCCTCGCGCCGGCAGACCTGCTTCACCATCGAACGGAACAGCACCATCGTGTCGGCATGCGCGGCCCCGGCCGCGGGATGGAAGGTCACCTCGCACTGGCTGGGGCCGAACTCGGTCTCGAAACTGCGCACCGGCAGGCCGAGGCCGACGGCATTGCGTCGGACCAGGTCGAAGACCGGCTCCAGCCGGTCGTAGCGATCCTCGGTCAGGTACTGGAAGCCGTGGGTCAGCAGCGAATGGTCGGGCGGCGTCTCGGGCGGACCGGCGTCCTCGGGCGCCAGGCGCGGATTGTCGAGGCGGAAGACGTAGAACTCGACCTCCAGGCCGAAGACGATCTCCAGGCCGCGCGCCGCCAGCGCCGACAGCGCGCGTGCCAGCAGCTGCCGGGTCGACAGCGCCACCGGCGCGCCTTCACCGTCATACAGGTCACACAGCAGCCAGCCCGAATGCGGCGACCAGGGCAGGATCCGGAAGCTTGCGGGATCGGGCAGCATCATCACGTTGCCCGCGCCGGTCAGCACGCCGGCGCCGAAGCCGGCGTCCGCGCCCCAGACCGGGAACACCGTCTTGTGGCTGGTGTCCTTCAGCAGCAGGGTCGAGGTGATGGCGATGCCGTCGCGGAAGGCGGCCTCCAGCTCGCCGGCCATCAGGGTCTTGCCGCGCAGCAGACCGTGCTGATCGACGAAGGACAGGCGCACGACCTCAAGCTCGGCCTCCGCCACCCGGGCCAGCACCTCGGCGATCCGCGCCTCGCGGTCCGCGTCCGCGAGGCCGCAGCGCGCCGCCAGGTCGGGCCGGCCGGCGGTCTTCCCGGCGCTCACCGCGCGTCCGCCGGTTCGAGGCGGGCGTCCCACGGACAGGCCTCGCGGCGCTCGCGGTCACGCGCCCTGGCTGCTTCCGGCCAGTCGGCGCTGTCGGCGATGGCATCGATCGAGACCGGGCCGCGGATCGCGGCGGCGTCGACCGCGTCCGGGCGGAACGGCAGGTCCTGCGGCCGGCCGTCCTCGAGCGCGGCCATCGCGGCCTGCAGCTTGCGGCGGTAGCGGATGATGCCGACATCGCTGGTGCCCAGATGCTCGATGCTGCGGTCCTGGATCGCGCCCATGGATTCGCAGGCCCACTGGTCGTGCACGTTGATGTCGAGGCCCATGCCCGTATAGGTCAGGTTCCGCTGCTCGGCCGGATCGTAGCCGTAATTGTTGGCGGCGTTCTTCAGCGGCGCATAGTCCGGCAGGCTGTGCTCCAGCAGCCGCTGCTCGCGCATCCGCACCTTGTCGACCGGCGCGCCGAAACTGGTGAACATGGCGTACCAGTAGCAGTTGGCGTCGTCGATCGGCACGTGCCACTGGGTGATGGTCATCTCGTTCGACATCGGGATGGCGATGGCGCAGGGAAAGAGCTGGTTGGTCACCCGGACATGGGTCTGGCCGTTGCCGAGATCGCGCAGCGCCGTCAGCCGCAGGCCGTAGGCGGTGTCCTCGATGCGCAGCTCGGGACGCGGATACTCGCGCAGCAGTCGGGTCATCGGGATACCGCTCCTGTCGGCGGAATCGCGGAACTGCCGGCCGTAACCCTCGGCGGGATCCTCGTCCTCCAGGAAGCGGTGCAGGAAGGAGGCGGCGGTGATCGCGCCGGCATGTCCGCCGCCGACATTGTTGGTGTCGGCTACTTTCGAGTTCAGCATTTCCATGTAGGGCTGCCACAGCGGCAGACGCCACAATGGGTCGCGCTCGTTCGCGGAGTGTTTCGCAAGC
>JBGTSP010000214.1:0-7854 GCA_041940205.1 Alphaproteobacteria bacterium | reverse complement strand
CAGGTTCGAGTCCTGCCGGGCCCACCACCGCGCTTTGGCAACAAAGCGCGCAGGCAAACTCTCATGGTCAACAAGCGGCAGTGGTTTGCGCCGCAAACCGCGAGAGCGGTCGGCTCTGGCCAACTTCCCTTGCTCCATCACCGCGCTTTGGCAACAAAGCGCGTCGACTTGCTTCTCACCCCGATAAGCGGCAGTGGTTTGCGCCGCAAACCGCGAGAGCGGTGGGCTCTGGCCCACTTCCTTTGCTCCACCACCGCGCTTTGGCAACAAAGCGCGCAGGCAAACCCCCGTCGTCAGGAAGCGACAGTGGTTTGCGCCACAAACCGCGAGAGCGGTTGGCGCCGCCTTTCTCCGCCGCCTCTCTTCGCCACAACGTCGCTTACGACCCACCATGCGCCCGCATCTGCCGGGTGACGATCTCCCGCAGCACCGCCAGGTCCACATCCTCCAGCCGGGTGACGTAGAGGCAGGCGACCGACTTGCGGTGCTTGCCCAGCCGGGCAAAGAGCTCCGCCGCGCCCTCGAAGTCCGCGCTGACATAGAAGGTCATGCTGGCCTTGCGCGGCGAAAAGCAGGCGAGCGGCAGGCGGCCCTCGCGGCCGGCGGCCGTGCGGGTGCGGCGTTCGCCGAAGCCGATGATCGAGGGGCCCCACATCACCGGCGGAAGGCCGGTGATCTCCCGGTACATCGCGAGCGCGGTCTCGGCGTCGGCGCGCCTGCGCGGATTGCCGATCGCGGCGATGAAGTCCGCCACCGGGCGGTCGGTCGGCCGGGTCTTGTTCTCAGCCATCGCATCCTCACCGTGGCAGCGTCGCGAATTCCCGTTCGAGCGCGCGGCGGAATTCCGGCACCTTGTCCCGGACCCATTGCGGCTGGCGATGCGCGATCATCAGCCAGAACAGGGATTCGACGTCGAAGAAGGTGGCGTCCAGGCAGCCCGTCTCCCTGCGGTTCCGCTTGAAGTGCCAGTGCACGGAGCCCGGGTGTTTGTGCGCCAGGTAGCGGCCGATATGCGAGACGTAGAGCCCGGCCGCCGCCGCGGCCCGCTCGACCCGCGGCATCAGCGCCGCCTTCGAGACGCCCTCGGGGATGTCGATGTAGTGGCTGTCCGATTTCTTTTCCGCCATTGCGACGCGCTCCTCTTCCGTGTCGGCTTCGCGGCGGATCGGAAACGGACTTTGGCGAAAGCGCAAGCCGTTCCTGCGCCCGCGCCGGGCCGGCCCCTACCGGCCCGGTCTTTCGCGACAGAACATCGTGCGCTGGGGCGGCCTGCGAGGGGCACAAGGGACCGGGATCTGCATTAGGATCGCCGCCTGGAGCCTGACGGCCACAGGGGGAGGGCACAATGCGCATTCCGGGCCGGACGCGTCGCCGCGTCTTCGCGACCGCTGTTTTCCTGACCGTCCTGGCGGCGGCGCTGCCGGCATGGGCCGACCGGTATGGCGAATGCCGGCACGAGGATCCGGCCCGGGCGATCCGCGGGTGCACCGCAATCATCGAGGACCGCGGCGAATCCGTGCAGAGCGTCGGCAGTGCCTATTACGGCCGGGCACTGAGCCATGGCGCGCTCGGCAACTTCAAGGCGGCCATCGCCGATCTGGGCGAGGCGATCGCGCGAAATTACAACCTGGGTGAATCCTACTCGATGCGGGCCGTGACCCATTCCCTGATGGGCGATTACGCCCGGGCGCTCGCGGACACCGAGCGGGCGATCGAAATCGCGCCTGGCGCGCGTGCCCACCGGTTGTACAAGGCCAAGTTGCTGCAGCGGCTTGAACGCTACCAGGATTCGATCACGGTCCTTGACGCACTGCTGGCGCGCGAACCGGGGATCGCCGAGGCCCACTACCTGATCGCCTACGCCACCCTGACGACCGGTGATGCCATGCGGGCCCAGCGGGAGGCCGATTACGCCGTCGAGATCGTGCCCGACAATCCGCACTACCGTCTCATGCAGGCGACGGCGCAGTGCCGGTTTGCCAGCGGCGACAGGGTCTTCATGGCCGGGTACTGGCGGGAATTGGCGGTCGAATCCTTCCGCAAGTTCTGGGAGTTGCGCCCGGAACTCATGATCGACCTGCAGAGAACCCTGTCGGCACTGGGATACTATGCGGGCGCGCAGCACGGCAAAGCCGATCCGGCGACGATCGCGGCCGTGGAGACCTATGTGAAGGCAGGCTGTCCGAACCCCACGCCCTGAACCCGGGTCCGCTTCGCGGTAGCCTGTCCTTCGCCCTCACGAACGGAACCGCTTCTCCCGTTCCGCCATGTCGCCCGAGAAGGTGGCGAGGATCTGCTGGCGGTCCTCCATCGCCATGGCGGCGTCCATGCTGGGGGCGTCGATCGCAAAGTTGAGCGCGTCCTTGGTCAGCCGCAGGCCCATCGGCGAGGACGCCAGCATGGCCGCGACCAGGTCGTCGGCGGCCTGCGCCAGCTCGGCGTCCGGCACCACGCGCGAGCACAGGCCGCGCTGCAGGGCCTCGTCGGCGTGGATGAAGCGGCCGGTCAGCAGCAGTTCGGAGGCCAGCGCGGTGCCCACCAGACGGGGCAGGAAATAGCTCGAGCCCATGTCGCCGCCGGTCAGGCCGATGGTCAGATAGGCGGCGTTCAGGCGGGCGCTCGCCGCGAAGATGCGGATGTCGGAGGCCAGCGCCAGCGAGAAGCCGCCGCCGCAGGCCGCGCCCTGCACCAGGCAGACGATCGGCTGCGGGCAGCGGCGCATCGCCTTGTAGATGTCGCGGATGTTCGTCTGTCCGCGCAGCCGCTCCTCCACCGGCCGGTCGCTCGTCCGGTCCTCCTTCAGGTCCAGCCCGGCGCAGAAGTTCTTTCCCGCGGCCTGCAGCACGATCACCCTTGTCTCGTGGTCCTCGTAGCGCGCCTCGAAATAGCCCCGAAGCGCTGCCACGAGATCGCGGTTGAGCGCGTTCAGCCGCTCGGGCCGGTTGAGGGTCACCCGCGCGACGCCGCCCTCGCGTTCGATCTTCAGAATGTCGGTTTCGTTCGCCATCCGCGATCTCCCGGGAATTCGCTGTTGGTGGTGATCGTCAGCAGGCCAGGCTGTCGTCCATCGGCAGCCAGGCATAGGCCGGCAGGTCGATGCCCGCGAGCGGGCGGCCGAGCCAGGCCTCGGCCTCGGCCGCGGTGGCGACGATGCGGTGCGTCACCCGGTAGTCCGGCTGGTTCTGCGCTTCGGTGACGAACAGCCGGCCGACGATCTGGTGCATTGCCGTGGGACAGAGGATTGCGCCGCGCACGTCCGGCTGTCCGCCGATCGGCCGCCAGCTCTCGACTGAATCCCGCGCGATCCGCGAGAGCGCCGCGCGATCGAGCTGGCTCAGGTCGGCGCCTTCCTCGAACACCACCAGCACCGGGTTGTCGGCATGCGCCGAAAGCGGATCGTCGCCCCCCTGCCGGGCGATCTCGGCCTCGAACGCCTCGGCGAACTGGTCGTGCGTCACCAGCCCGGCCAGGCGCCAGACGCGCAACAGGTTCCCGGTATCGAACGTGAGGGTGACGGGCATGCGCGACGGATCCGGACGGGAAGGCGCCCCCGTGCGCCTCCGGCGTCATCCTCGGGCTGCCCCGGGGGCGGGGTCAAGCCGGGCCCGGGGATGTCCGCATGGCGCGCGGCGCCCCGGTTCCGCCGGGCGATGGCGGGTTCAGGCGTTCGGCGGTGCGGCGTAGGCGGGCAGGTCGAGACCGGACAGGGGCCGCTGCAGCCAGTTTCCGGCTTCGGCGGCGGTGCTGTAGATCCGGTAGTTCACCCGGTAGCCCGGTTGCAGCGCCGCCTCGTTGAGAAACAGCCGGCTGACGATCCGGTGCATCGCGGACGGGCACAGGATGGCGCCGTGGATGACCGCGTCCGGGATGCCGTAGGGACGCCAGTTCTCGATCGAGGCGGCGGCGATTTCCGCCAGCGCCTCGCGGTCCAGCCGGTGCAGTTCCGTGTCCTCCTCGAAGACGGCAAGGACGGGGTAGGTGCCCGCGGTCGACGGATCGAAGCGTGCCGGGTGTTGCTCGGCCTCCGCGCGGAAGGCGCTCACGAACTGACCGGGTTCGATCAGCCCGGAGAGCCGCCAGATCACGAGCCGCAGGTCGGGTTTCAGAACAAGTGCCACGGGCATGCGTGATCCGTCCTCTCGGGAATGCGCACGGGGCAGGCGGCCGCCCGATCCTCCGACGGCCCCGCCGAAGGATCAAGTCGGGCCGGTGGTCCGGCTCAGTCGTTCCACCAGGGCGAATCCGAATGCGCCCGGAGGTCCATCTCGAAGGTCCAGGTGGAGCGGTGCTGGCGGGCGAGATGCAGATAGGTCTCGGCGACCTTCTCGGGCAGGATCAGGCCGTCATGCGCGAGGCCCTTGGTCTCGCGCAGTTTCGCGAATCCCTCGGGGCCCAGCATCTTGCCCAGCGTGTCCGGCGCATCGACCGCGCCGTCGATCACGACATGGGCGACATGCACCCCCTGCGGCGCGAATTCCGCGTTCAGGCTCTGGCACAGCAGGCGCCGCCCGCCCATCGCCGCGGCGTGCGCGTGCTGGCCGGCATTGCCGCGGCGAGCCGCCGTGGCCGAGGTGACGATGATGGTGCCGCCGCCGCGTTCGGCCATGCGCGGGCAGAGCACCCGGGCGGTGCGGAACAGCGCGAAGGTCGCCATGCGCCAGCCGCGCTCGAAGATCTTGTCCGTGGTCTCGGCCAGGGACCGGTTGCCGACCTGGGCGCCGAGATTGAAGATCACCACCTCGATCGCGCCGATCTCGGCCTCCACCTGCTCGATCCGTTCCTCGATCCCGCCCTCGTCCACGGCGTTCAGCAGAAAGCCCGACGCGCTGCCGCCTTCGGCCTCGATCCCGGCCACCTGGGCGGCGAGGCCGTCGGCGTCGGAGCGCCGGCAGAGCACCGCGTGATAGCCCTCGCGGGCGAAATGCCGGCCGGCGGTGCCGCCGATGCCGGCGCCGGCGCCAATGACGAGACAGACAGGTTTCATGCGGGGCCTCCCGGACCGGTTGCGGCACGCGCCGCACCTGCAGGATAGGCCAGGGCCGTCCGCCGCCGCCAGCGACGGGCCGTCAGTCGCCCCGCTCGGGCGGACTGACGGGCATGGCGGCGCTGAACCCGTAGGCGTTCTGCACGACCGCCTCGACATGGCGGGCCTGCCGGCCGACCTCGCGCTCCGCGTCCCAGGCGGCGATGGCCGCGAGCACGGCGGCGCCGTCGGGCGCCGGATCGGCCTCCGGGTCCAGTGGCGCGCCGGTCTCGGGGTCCGGTGGCGCGGCGCCCTCCGAGCGCGACAGGAAGTCCGCATAGGTCTTCCAGTCGGCCTGTTCCGCGATGAACGGCTCGTGCAGGGCGAGCAGCCGTTTCAGGGCGGCGCTTTCGCCTGCTAGCAGCAGGTCGGCATGTTGCACCAGCAGCGCCTGCAGGCGTTCGCCCAGCGCGCCCAGCGCGATGACGTTGGCCGCTTCGCTCCCGTCTCCCAGCGCCGCGCGGTAGCGGCCCAGCGCGCCGGCGAGATCAGGCAGGCTGCGCGACCCCATCAGCGGGCGCAGGCCGGCCAGCGCCTCGCGCAGTTCGGCGGGTCCTGTCGTCATGGCGATTCTGCTCCGTTCCTCGACGGATTCGCGCCGGACGGTCCTGCCGGTCGGCGTCCCGGGCTCCCCCCGCGATCGCGTGGCGGGGCGAAAAACCGAGCGGAATCAGCCAAGTGACGAATCTCCCTAAAATTTGACGAATTTTTACTCATATTTTGTTGTAAGTCAGCCCCTTCGAAAACCGCGTGGCCTGTCGAACTGAGGGCCCGGGCCGGAGAATCTGGTCCGGTCGGGAGCAGCGCGATCGAACCTTGGAGGGGGAGACACGTGGACAACACCCGGATCGGTACCCGCTGGCGGGACGTGATGTTCGGTTTCGGCGGCGATGACCTGCTGGTCGGGCGCGGCGGCAACGACTGGCTGTTCGGCGGTTGGGGCGAGGACACCCTGGTCGGCGGCTCGGGCTGCGACATTCTCTTCGGCGGTTGTGGCGCCGACCTGCTCTATGGCGGCAGCGGTCACGACACCCTGGTCGGTGGCTGGGGCGACGACACGATACGGGCCGGGACCGGCAACGATGTGGCCTTCGGCGGCAGCGGTGACGACGTGATCGCGGGCGGCGCCGGTATCGACCTGCTCGCCGGCGGCTGGGGCGACGATACCGTCTCCGGCGGCAGCGGCGCCGATCTCGTCTATGGCGGCGACGGCAACGACGAGATCGCCGGCGACGAGGGCCACGACATCCTGATCGGCGGATCCGGCCACGACCTGATCGAGGGCGGCGAGGGCTGCGACCTGATCATCGGCGGTTCGGGCGACGACACCGTGATCGGCGGGCTCGGCGACGATCTCGTCTATGGCGGCAGCGGTGCGGACAGCGTGTTCGGCAGCGAAGGCGATGACTGGGTCTTCGGCGGTAGCGGCAACGACTATGTCAGTGGCGGCATGGACAACGACGTCGTCTTCGGCGGGCTCGGCGACGACGAGATGTACGGCGGCTCGGGCAACGATCTGCTCTATGCCGGCGAGGGCAACGATACCGTCCAGGGCAACGAAGGCGACGATACCATCCACGGCGTTGCCGGCATGCTGGAAGCGCGCGGCAATGCGGGCAACGACGCCCTGTTCGCCGCCGACGGCGGCAGCCTGATGTTCGGCGACGACGGCGCGGACACGCTCACCGGCGGCGCCGGGGCGGACGACCTGCGCGGCGGCGACGGCGCCGACCTGCTGATCGCCGGCCTCGGCCTCGACACGCTGACCGGCGAGGCCGGAGACGATGTCGCGGTCTTCACCTTCGGTCTCGGCGGCCATGACAGTTTCGACGGCGGCACCGGCACCGACACCCTGCGTCTCGAACTGACGGCCGCGGACCACGCGCTGGCCGGCGTGTCGACGGAACTCCTCGTCCTGAACGCCTTCGTGGCGGCGAACGCCGATCCCCTCGGCGATGCCGGTCCGGCGATCTCGCTCGCCCTGCTGAACCTGACCGCGCGCGATTTCGAGGCGGTCGCGCTCTATGTCGACGGCATCCTGACGGAAATCCCGCTGCTGCCGGACCTGTTCACCGACGGCGACGACAGCATCGACCTCAATCTGGTGCTCGAGGGCGATTACCTGCCCGGCACCCAGAGCGTCGATGCGCTGGACGGCGACGACCATGTCGTCCTGGCCGATATCGACAACTGGGCCTACACCGCGGGCATCGCCTTCGCCGGCGGCAACGGCAACGACACCATTGTCGGCGGGCTGCAGGCCGACGTGATCGACGGCGGCGCCGGCGCGGACAGCCTGTCGGGCGGCGCGTTCGACGACCTGATCGCCGGCGGCGGCGATGCCGACACGATCGACGGCGGCGCCGGCGCGGACACGATCGACGCCGGCAGCGGCGACGATTACGTGCTGGGCGGCAGCGAGGACGACGAGATCACCGTCGGCGACGGCGCCGATACCGTGTTCGGCGGGGCCGACGACGACACGATCTATGGCGGCGCCGGCCAGGACAGCCTGATCGGCGGCAGCGGCAACGACACGATCGACGGCGGCGACGCCAACGACACGATCACCGGCGATGAAGGCGACGACAGCCTGGTCGGCGGGCTTGGCGACGACACGCTCGACGCGGGCGGCGACAACGACATTCTCGTCGGCGCCGACGGCAACGATTCCCTGATCGGCGGGGCGGGCAACGACCTGCTGCAGGGCGGCGCCAACAACGACCGGCTGTTCGGCGGCGGCGACGACGACACGCTGCATGGCGACGACGGCGACGACCTTCTCGACGGCGGCGACCGCGACGACCGGCTCTATGGCGGACTGCGCAACG
>JBGTSP010000213.1:0-7931 GCA_041940205.1 Alphaproteobacteria bacterium | reverse complement strand
CGCGGGCGATGGCGACGCGCCGCTGCTGGCCGCCGGAGAGCTGGGCGGGATAGTTCGCCTGCTTCTCGGCGATCCCGACCTTCTCGAGGATCGCCAGCGCCTCGTCGCGGACCTCGGCCTTCGACCGGGCGAGCACCTGCACGGGGCCTTCCATGACGTTCTGCAGCACGGTCATGTGCGACCAGAGATTGAAGCTCTGGAAGACCATGCCCAGCCGGCTGCGCAGCCGGTTGATCTGTTTCGGATCGGCGCCGCGCATGCGGCCGCTGGCATCGCTCTTGACCCGCACTTCCTCGCCGTCGACGACGATGCGGCCGCTGTCGGGCCCCTCGAGGAATTTGATGCAGCGCAGGAAGGTGCTCTTGCCGGAGCCGGAAGAGCCGATGATCGAGATCACGTCGCCGTCGCGGGCCGACAGCGAGAGACCCTTGAGCACCGCGAGATCGCCGAAACTCTTGTGTATGTCCTCCGCGATCAGCGCCGCGGCCCCCTGCTGCACGCGTACCCTCTCCCCGCTTGAAATCCGGCCGGTTTGGCGTTCTGTTGTCGCCGGTCCGAAGCTGATCCATGTATTTGAAACGCTGCGATCCGTACAGGCAAACTTTCGGACGGCGCCGGCGACCGGCGGGGAGGGACAGGCATGAGCAAGAACGGCGGATCCGCGGGCAATCCGTTCCTGAAGGGCAACTACGCGCCCTGGCGGATGGAGGGCGAGGCGTTCGATCTGGAGGTCGAGGGCGACCTGCCGGAAGGCCTCGAGGGCACGCTCTACCGTATCGGGCCCAATCCGCAGTTTCCCGAACCGGAGAAGAAGAAGCACTGGTTCCTGGGCGACGGCATGGTGCATGCCGTCCGCCTCGAGGCAGGCCGGGCGCACTACCGCAACCGCTGGGTGCGCACCGAGACCTTCACTCTGGAGCGCGAGGCCGGGCGGCCGCTGTTCGGCTCCGGCTTCGGGCCGTCGCCGGACACCGACCCGAGCGTGCAGGACAAGCGCCGCAACGTCGCCAACACCAACATCATCCGGCACGGCGGCCGGCTGCTGGCGCTGGAGGAAGGCAACCCGGCCTACGAGCTGGAGGCGGGAACGCTGGAATCCAGGGCGCCCTTCACCTGGGAGGGGAAGGCGGACGGGCCGATGACGGCGCATCCCCACCATGACGGCGAGAGCGGCGAACTGCTGTGGTTCGGCTACCAGGCCAAGGGACCGGGCACGCCCGACCTCGCCTTCCGGATCGCCGACCGCGAGGGGCGGATCAGCCGGGCGGACATGCTGACCGCGCCCTACGCGGCGATGGTGCACGACTTCGCGATCACCCGCTCGACCGCCCTGTTCCCGGTCTTTCCGGCCACCATCGACGTGCCCCGGATCCTGGCCGGCGGCCCGGCGATCGCCTGGGATCCCGACCAGCCCTCGGTCATCGGCGTACTGCGCCGGGACGCGCCGGTCGACAGCGTGCGCTGGCTCGAGGGCGATCCCTGCTACGTCTTCCACATCCTGAACGCCTACGACACCGCGGACGGCGGCATCGTGCTGGACGTGATGAAATATCCCCGGGTGCCGCTGTTCCCGGACAAGGACGGCAACCGGCCCTCGATGCTGGAAGAGGCGGACGCGGTCCTGGTGCGCTGGCACATCGATCCCGACGGCGCCGGCGACGGCTGGCGCGAGGAGATGCTGGACGACACGCCGGGCGAGTTTCCCCGGATCGACGACCGCTTTTCGGCCCTGCCGCACCGCCATGGCTGGTTCGCCGCCCGGATCGGCGAACTCGCGCCCGGCGGGGCCTGGCAGCATCTCTGCCATGTCGATCTGGAGAGCGGGACGCGGCAAACCTGGCATGCCGGGGCGAGCGACTTCGTGATGGAGCCGGTCTTCGCGCCGCGCGCGGAGGACGCGCCCGAGGGCGACGGCTGGCTGCTGACCCCGGTCTACCGGGCGGCGGAGAACCGCAGCGACGTCGTCATCCACCGGGCGCTCGACCTGGAGGCCGGCCCGGTGGCGACGGTACGGCTGCCGCACCGCATGCCCTACGGCTTCCACGGCAACTGGGTGCCGGCCTGAGCGGCACCGGCGGCGGCCGCCTGCTGGCGGCGCTGGAGCGTCCGTCCGGTCCGCCGCCCGCCCCCTCCCGCCTGTTCGCCGAGCTCGAGGCGGACGGGATCGCCAACGCCCTGGTGGCCTTCCTGTTCGCCGCCTCGGGTCCGCTGGTGATCATCCTGTCGGTGGCCAAGGCCGGCGGCCTGAGCGAGGCCGAGACGGCCTCGTGGATCTTCGCCAGCTTCGGCATCTCCGGCCTGTTCACGATGTTCTTCTCCTGGCGCTACCGGATGACCGCCGGAATGGCCTGGACGATTCCCGGCAGCGTGCTGCTGATCTCGGCCTTCGGACATCTGAGTTTCGCCGAGATCGTCGGCGCCATGCTGGCGAGCGGGGCGCTGATCTTCCTGCTGGGCATCACCGGACTGGTGCGCCGGGTGATGGACGCGATCCCGATGCCGGTGGTGATGGGCATGGTGGCCGGGGTGTTCCTGCCCTTCGGCCTGGAGATCGTCCGCGCCTTCGTGCCGGCGCCAGCGATGGCCGGGGTGATGGTCGCGTCGTTCCTGGCCGTGGCGGCGGTGCCGCGGCTGGCCCGGCGGTTGCCGCCGACGCTGGTGGCGCTCGTCGCCGGCCTGGTCGTGCTGCTGGCGGGCGATGGTGTCGGCGACCTTTCCGGCCTCCGCTTCGCGCTCGCCGAACCGGTCTGGCAGCGCCCGGTCTTTTCCGCCCAGGCCATGATCGAACTGGTGATCCCGCTCACCATCACCGTGGTGGTGATCCAGAACGGCCAGGGTTTCGTGATCCTGAAGAAGGCGGGGTTCGAGCCGCCACAGAACAGCCTGACGGCAGCCTGCGGTGTCGGCTCGGTGATCTTCGCGCTGCTGGGCTCGGTGCCGATGTGCGTGACCGGGCCCTCGAACGGCATCCTGAACGCGTCGGGCACGCTGGCGCGGCGCTGGACGGCGGGCGTGCTGTTCGGCCTGATGATGTTCTTCTTCGGCCTGTTCGCGCCGATGACGACGGCGCTCGGCCTGGCCCTGCCGGCGGCCTATATCGGCCTGCTGGGCGGGCTCGCCATGCTGCCCGTCCTGCAGGGCGCCTTCACCACCGCCTTCCAGGGACGCCACAGCCTGGGCGCGCTGGTCGCCTTCCTGGTGACGGTGGCGGATCTGGCCCTGTTCAACATCGGTGCGGCCTTCTGGGGCCTGGTGTTCGGGGCGCTGGCAAGCCGTCTGCTGGAGCGCGACGCGCCGGCCTGAAGGATCAGTCCGCGGACGCCGCCGGTTTCTCCAGCATGGCGCGGCCGGCCATGATGCGCAGCGGGTTGTAGGTCAGCACGGTCTCGCCGTTCTGGTTCACCACCCGGTTGAAGGTGCGCACCTTGCCGCGACCCTTCGAGGTCGGGCTGAGCTCGATCACCTCGCACTCGACATGGATGGTGTCGCCGACCCGGGTCGGGCCCTTGATGTCGAGTTCCATGTTCAGGAAGGCGAGACCGGTATGCTGCATGGTCGATTGCACCAGCAGGCCCTCGGCGAAGGTGTAGGCGAGCGCGCCGGGCACCACGCGTCCCATGCCGGGCGCGTGCTCGGCGAGATATTCGGTGTCGACGAACAGCACCTCGGTCATGCCGGTGGCGTTGACGAAGTTCACCAGGTCCGCTTCGGTGATGGTGCGGCCGGTGGTGCGGAACGTCTGGCCGACCGCGAGGTCGTCCCAGCACAGTCCCAGTCCGACATACTGCATGCGCGAATCCTCCCTTTCGCTTGAAAAACGCTGCCGGCGCCGCCGGCTCACAGGTCGAAGAACACGGTTTCCTTCTCGCCCTGCATGTGGATGTCGAAGCGGTAGACCGTGCCGCTCGCGGTCTCCCGGCGTTCGGCCACCAGGGTCCGCCGGCGCGCTTCCGGCACCTTCGAGAGCACCGGGTCGGCGGCGTTCGCCTCGGCCTCGTCGGCGAAATAGATGCGGGTGTAGAGGTGGCTCAGCAGGCCGCGCATGAACACGATGAGGTTGATGTGCGGGGCCTGGCCCTCGCCGACGGCGCCCGGTTTCACCGTGCGGATGCGAAACAGGTCGCCATCCTCGGTGCCGGTGCCGAAGCGGGCGAACCCGGTGAAGGCGGCATTGGCGCCGCGCGGGTCGGCGGGATGGCGATAGCGGCCCTGCGCGTCGGCCTGCCAGGTCTCCAGCATGGCGTCCGCGATGGTGTTGCCCTCGCCGTCGTAGACGCAGCCCTCGAGCCAGACGAGTTCGCCGTCGGTGCTCTCGTCCGCGGGCGCCCCGTCGGCGATGTCGGAAAGCGGATAGCCGTACTGGCCGGGCGTGAGCCCGTAGGCGAAATACGGACCGACGGTCTGCGAAGGGGTCTGTCCGTCACTCATGCCGCGCTCTCCGTCGGGGTTTCGTGCCGGCCGCGCAGCACGATGTCGAACCGGTAGCCCAGCGCGTAGCCCGGCTCGGTCAGGTTGAGGTCGAAGCGCGAAACCAGCCGCTGGCGCGCGGCCTCGGGGGTGCCGAGGAAGATCGGATCGAGGTCGAGCAGGGGATCGCCCGGGAAATAGAGCTGAGTGATCAGCCGGGTGCCGATGGTGGGGCCGAACAGCGAGAGATGGATGTGGTTCGGCCGCCAGGCATTGTGGTGGTTGGGCCAGGGATAGGCGCCCGGCTTCACGGTCTTGAAGCGATAGAGACCCTCGGCGTCGGTGGCGCAGCGGCCGGCACCGAAGAAGTTCGGGTCGAGCGGCGCGTCGTGCGTGTCGACGCCGTGGACGTAGCGACCCGCCGCGTTCGCCTGCCAGATCTCGATTACCGCGTCCGGCACCGGTCGGCCGGCCTCGTCGCGCACCTGGCCGCCGATATAGATCCGCTCGCCCAGCGGTTCGCCGTTGCGCCGGCCGTTCATCGTCAGGTCGGCGTCGTCACCGAGAACCGAGGCGGCGCCGAACAGGGGGCCGGTGGATTCCGACAGGCCCTCGTCCAGCGGCAACAGCGCCTGGGTGGGCGCCCGCAGGACGGTGGACTTGTAGTCGGGGTGGAGGAGAGGGGGATGGCTCTGCCAGTCCCGCGTGCCGTTGCTCATGCGCTGTCCCTTGCGGTTCCTCGATCGCTGCCTTCAGTTGTCGCGCTCGGCCAGCACCTGCTTGGCCAGCCGGAAGCACTTGTTGGCCGCCGGCACGCCGGCATAGACGGCAACGTGCAGCAGCGCTTCCTTGATGTCGTCCGGCGTGGCCCCGGTATTGGCCGTCGCCCGGACATGCAGGGCGAATTCCTCCTCGTGGCCCAGCGCGGCCAGCAGGGCCAGGGTCACAAGGCTGCGTTCGCGCCGCTGCAGCCCCGGCCGGGTCCACAGCGATCCCCAGGCGCCCTCGGTGATGAAACGCTGGAAGTCCTCGTCGAAGCCGGTCTGCGCGGCCTGCGCCCGGTCGACATGGGCGTCGCCCAGGACCTGTCGGCGCACCGCCATGCCGGCCTCGAACCGTTCGTCGCTCATCGGCTGTCCTCCCCTCGCGTCTCGTTCCATGCCGGCCGTTACCAGAGGCTCGCCTTCGCGCGTTCCGGCCAGTCGGCATCGTAGCGCGCGCCGTCGATGCGCGCATCGCTGAGCTGTTCGAGCACCTGGCCCGGGGTCGGCAGGGACTTCGGGTCGACCCGACGCTCGGGCTTCCAGATCTCGGAGCGGACGATCGCCCGGGCGCACTGGAAATAGACGCTGTCGACGGTGACCACCAGTACCGAGCGCGGCGGCTTGCCGTCGACCGCGAAGCTTTCCAGCAGATCCGGCTCCACGGCGATGCTGGCGCGGCCGTTGACCCTGAGCGTGGTGCCCGAGCCGGGGATCAGGAAGAGCAGGGCGACGCGGGGGTCGCGAACGACATTCCGCAGGGAATCGATGCGGTTGTTGCCGCGCCGGTCGGGCAGCATCAGCGTGTGTTCGTCGGCGATGCGCACGACCGCGCCGGCATCGCCGCGCGGCGAACAGTCGAGGCCCTCCGGTCCGACGGTGGCCAGCGCGACGAAGGGCGAGGCCTCGATCAGGCGGCGATAGGCGGGAATGAGGGTGGCGATCTCCTTCACCGTGGAGGCCTCGCCGGGTTCGCCGTAGAGGGTTTCGAGCTCCGCGATGGTGTCGATGGTCTGCATGTGCTGGCGTCTCGCAATGGTGGGCGGGAAGGCCGGATGTCTGCCGGGCGGCAGCCAGCGCTTCGAGCGGGACGGCGAGACTAGCGCAATTCGCGCCAATCCCGGACCGGCCCGACAGGCATACTGACGCGCGCGGGCGACTTCGTGTATGCGCCCGATTGAAACACCACACAGGGGAGGCGATCGTGGACGAGGAAACCCTGCATCTGGGCAAGCCGGCGGCGACGCCCGCCGATCCGGACAGCGCCGTGCTGGACTGCGTGGCGAACCCCAAGGCCGGCACGGACTATCTCGTGCGCTTCACCTGTCCGGAATTCACCAGCGTCTGTCCGGTCACCGGCCAGCCGGATTTCGCCATCGGCCAGCGGCTCGAAGCCGGCGATCGCCCGCAACGCCGAGGTCTTGCCGCACCCCGACGGGCCCAGCAGGCAGGCGAGGGTGCCGCGCGGCAGCGCAAAGCTCAGGTCGGAGACCACGGTGCGGTTGCCATAACGCAAGGCGAGGCGGTCGACGACCAGCCAGGCTGCGTCGGATGACGGACGGGCTGCGTCCTGTGCAGGGACAGCGGTTCCCGGAAAGACAGCGGAGGACATGCGAACGATCATAATTCTCAATTGACATGAGCTTGACCCTGCCTTCCCCTTCGGTGCCGTCCCGTGCGCGGCCGGTGCGCTTTTCCGTGATCTGGTTCAGCCTCGGTACGCTGCTGGTCGGCGGGCTGATGGCCTTGCCGGTGCTGGCGGTACTCAGCCACGTGCTGTCGGGTGGCACCGGTGAGACGTGGGCCCACCTGATGGCCACGGTGCTGCCGGATTACATCCGCTCGACGCTGGTGCTGTGCGTCGGCGTGGCCATGGGGACGGCCAGCATGGGCGTGGGCGCGGCCTGGCTGGTCACGCGCTACGACTTTCCGCTGCGAGGGGCGCTGGAGTGGGCCCTGGTGCTGCCCCTGGCGGTGCCGGCGTATGTCATGGCCTACACCTACACCGATTTCCTGCAGTTCGCCGGACCCTTGCAAAGCAGCCTGCGGGCGCTGACCGGCTGGGAAGCCGGTGACTACTGGTTTCCGCGGATCCGCTCCCTGGAGGGCGCGATCCTGATGCTGGTGATGGTGCTCTATCCCTACGTCTACCTGCTGTCCCGCGCGGGCTTCCTGGAGCAATCGGTCTGCGTCCTGGAGGTGTCGCGCACGCTCGGCTGCAGCGCCTGGGGCAGCTTCTGGAAGGTGGCGCTGCCGACCGCCCGGCCCGCCATCGTCGCGGGCGCCTCCCTGGCGTTGATGGAGACGCTGGCCGACTACGGCACGGGCGCGTTCTTCGGCGTGCCGACCTTCACGACCGGCATCATCCGAGCCTGGATCGCCTTCGGCGACCGCGTCGCCGCGGCGCAACTCTCGGCCGCGCTCTTCGGCTTCGTGCTGATTCTGCTGCTGTTGGAGCACTGGAACCGGGGCCGCGCCCGTTACCACCAGACGTCTTCGCGCTATCAGAGCCTGCCAAGCTACCGCCTGCGGGGCTGGCGCGCCGTGGCGGCCTGGCTGGCCTGCGCCCTGCCGTTCTGCCTCGGCTTCCTGCTGCCGGCCCTGATTCTCTTCGATATGGCGATCGAGGCCGGAGACGCGCAGTTCGGCGCGCGATACTTCGACCTGGTCGGCAACAGCCTGACCCTGGCGGTGGTCGCGGCGCTTCTGGCGGTGGCGATCGCAACGCTGATGGCCTACGGCCGCCGGCTCAGCCCCGGCCCG
>JBGTSP010000212.1:0-7951 GCA_041940205.1 Alphaproteobacteria bacterium | reverse complement strand
ATACGCTCAGCGGCCAGGTCTCGATTGGCCTTGCGCCGGGGACCGCGGCTTCTGCCATTACCATGCCGCTGCTGCAGACGGTCCGCAATGAGCTGCCTGAAGTGATGGTCTATCTGCAGGAAAGTAGCGGGACAATCCTGAACGACAAATTGCTCAGCGGCCAGCTGGATATGGCCGTGCTCTACGAGCGCTCGCCGGTCGCTGGCATCATCAGCCAGCCTTTGTTGAAAGAAGATCTTTATCTGGTGGGAACCCGCGATTGCCCGGGCCAGAGCGTCGATCTGACCGCAGTGGCGGAGATGAACCTGTTCCTGCTGCTGGCCGCCGCCGGGCTGAGCCACAGCCTGTTCGGCGAGCGCCTGATCCCGATCGGCACGGTCTACGATCCCTTCGTGCAGCGCGGCCTCGATGCGCTGAACTACGGCTGCTACCAGGATGCCCGCTTCATCATCGCCGGCACGCCCTCGGGCCTGACGCTGGCCGGCGAGGGCGGCGCGCACCAGTCCATCGGCACGCCGCTGATCGGCATGGCGCAGGACGGTCTCGCCAGTTTCGAGCCGGCCTTCGTCGACGAATTGTGGGTGATGCTGCACTGGGCCTTCGACTACCTGCAGCGCGGCGAGGACGTCGACGCGGGCGATGCGGGTGACGACTGGCAGCGCGACAGCGAGGGCGGCTCGGTCTATCTGCGGCTCTCGACCCTGCCGCTGGAACAGCCGCGCCGCAGCCTCGATTCCCCCACCCGCGCGGCGATTGTCGATGGCGCCTACTGGATGCGGCCGCCGGGCCCGAACACCGAGATCGCCATCGTCTATTCCGGCGTTGTCGCGCCCGAGGCGCTGCTGGCGGCCGGCCGCCTCGGCGAGAATTTCCGCGACATCGCGGTGCTGGCGGTGACTTCCGCCGACCGCCTCAACGCCGGCTGGCACGCCGCCTCGCGCCGCCGCCAGCGCGGCCAGTGGGCGGCGAAGAGCCATGTCGAGACCCTGCTGGAAGCCTTGCCGTCGGACTGTGGTCTCGTCAGCGTGCTCGACGGCCATCCCACCACGCTGAGCTGGCTCGGCGGGGTCTGCGGGCACCGGGTGGTGCCGCTGGGCGTGGAACATTTCGGCCAGACCGGCGAGCTCGCCGAGCTCTACCGCCACTACCGGATCGACGCCGAGGCGATCGTCGCGGCGGCCCAGTCGCTGGCCCCGCGCCGGCAGCTGCACGCGGTGCGCAGGTTCGCCTGAGCGCCGCGCGGCGGCGTCAGCCGTAGATCCACCAGAACAGCACGCCGGCCAGCAGCACGCGGTAGATCACGAAGGGCATGAAACCCGAACGCTGCAGCCAGTTCATCAGCAGCGAGATCGCCACCAGCGCGGCCATGAAGGCGAGCCAGGCGGCGAACAGGGCGTCGGTGCCGAACTGCGCGTCGCCGCTTTCGATCACCTCCAGGGTGGCGTAGCCGCCGGCCGCGAGGATCGCCGGGATCGACAGCAGCATCGAGAAGCGGGCGGCCTCGGCGCGCTCCATCGCCAGCAGCCGGCCGGCGGTGATCGTCACCCCGGCGCGGCTGGCCCCGGGAATCAGCGCCAGCGCCTGCATCACGCCGATGAACAGCGCCGACAGCCAGCCCAGATGCTCGATCCGGCGCACCGTCATCGCCATCTTGTCGGCGACGACGAGGACGAGGGCGAAGACCAGCGTGGCCCAGGCGATCACCTCGGGATTGCGCAACAGGTCCGCGTAGCCCGTCTTGACCAGGGCGAAGCCGGCGGCGAACACCGGCAGCGAGGCGACGACGATCAGGCCCGCCAGCCGGGCGCCGGGCGTGCGCCGGCCGCGGGCCGCCTGCCACAGGCCGACCAGCATCGCCAGGACGTCCTTGTGGAAATAGATCAGCACCGCGCCCAGCGTGCCGACATGCACGGCAATGTCGATTTCGGTGCCCTGGTCCGGCCAGCCGGTCAGCGGCGGCACCAGGATCAGGTGGGCGGAGGAGGAGATCGGCAGGAATTCGGTGATGCCCTGGACCAGGGCCAGCACGACGATCTGCACCAGGCTCATCGCGGCTCTCCTCGCTTGCCGCCGGTGCGGCGATCCGGCCGCCGGGCGCGGCGAATCGCGCGGCGACGGGTCAGGATAGCGCGAGCGCGGCGAGTTCGGCCCATACCGTCTCCGGCGCCAGGTCGGCCAGCACCGGGCGGCGCAGCACCGCGACGGACGGTCCGCGCGGGGCGCACAGTGCGGGATCGGAGGCGGCGGAGAACAGCACCAGCGAGGGCGCCCCGGCGGCGGCGATGAGATGCATCGGCCCGGTGTCGTTGCCGACCGCGGCGACGGCGCGGCGGGCCAGGCTGGAAAGCTGGGCGAAGTCGGTACGGCCCACGAGGCTGCGGGCGGAGGGGACGACGGCCGCCAGGTCGGCCTCGTCCGGACCGCCGATCAGCAGCGGGGCCAGACCGGCCTCGAGGGCCCGGCGCGCCAGCGCCTCGTAATGGGCGGCAGGCCAGCGCTTCTCCGGGCGGTGGGCCGAACCGCCGGCGACCAGCAGCAGCGGGCGTCCGGGCAGGGCGAGGTCCGCGATGTCGCCCGCGAGCCAGTCGGGCGGCGCGGCCGGGCCGACCTCGATGCCGGCCGCGGCAAGCTGCTCGCGCTGGCGCTCCACCGTGTGCATGAGGTCGCGGTCGGGATTGTCGTGGGGATGCGAACAGCCCGGCGCGATGCCCGACCAGTTTGGCCGGTCGTCGGCGGGCCAGAACCGGAAATAGCGGCTCGAGCGTTCCGAGGTCTGCAGGTCGTAGACCCAGGAAAAGCCGGCGGCCAGCAGGCGCCGGCGCAGGCGCCACAGGGCAAGGGGATTGCGCGAGCGCGGATCGGCGATCACGGCGTCGAACCAGCCGCTCCGCCGGCCGATCTCGGCATAGGCCGGCGCGGTCAGCAGGCTGATGCGGGCGTCGGGATGGCGGGCCCGGATGGCGGCGAAGGGTCCGAAGGAGAGCACGAAGTCGCCCAGGGCGCCGTGCCGGATCACCAGCACCGCCTCGCCGTCCGCCCCGCTCACGAGGCCGCGGCGCGCCGTTCCAGCAGCTCGGAATAGACCGCCAGCGTCGCGTCCTGCATCTGCCGTGTGGTGAAGTTCTCCAGCACCAGCCGGCGCGCCCGCTCGGCGACCCCCTGGCGCTGGTCGTCGCTGAGCGTCAGCGCCCGCTCCAGCCCGGCCGCCAGGGCCGCCGGATCGTTCGGCGGCACCAGCCAGCCGGTATCGCCGTGCCGCAGGATCTCGGGCGCCGCGCCGTGCGCTGTGGCGATCACCGGCCGGCCCATGGCATGGCCCTCGGCGATCACCCGGCCGAAGCCCTCGGGCCGCGTGGAGGCCGAGACCACGACATCGGACAGCATGTAGGCGGCCGACATGTCGCGGGTATCGCCGACCAGGCGCAGCCGGGCGCCGAGCCCGGTGCGCCGGGCCTGCTCCTCCAGCTCGGCGGCATAGCGGCTGTCGCGGTCGCCGCCGACCAGCAGGCAGATCACGTCCTCGCGTTCCAGCCGGGCCATGGCGTCGATCAGCACGCGATGGCCCTTCCATTCGGTCAGCCGGCCCGGCAACAGCACCACGGCGTGATCGTCGGGCAGGTTCCAGTCGCGGGTCATCTGGATCATCCGCTCGGGCGAAACCCGGGCCGGATCGAAAATGTCGACGTCGACCCCGCGATGAATGCGCACCAGCCGGTCGTCGCCGACGCCGTAGACCTGCCGCACGTGATCGGCGACGAAATCGGAAATCGCGATGACCCGGTGTCCCCGCGCCATCGCGCCGTTGTACCAGCGCTTCAGGCCGCGATGGTCGTAGGCGTTGTGAAAGGTGGTGACGAACGGCCGGCCGGTCATCCGCGCCGCGGCATGCGCGCTCCAGGCCGGGGCCCGCGAGCGCACGTGCACCAGGTCGACGCCGCGCTCGCGGATCAGCGCGGCCAGGCGCAGGCCGTTCTTGCGGATCGTCCAGGGGTTCTTCGAATCCACCGGCAGGTCGACATGGCTCGCCCCGGTGCGCGGGACTTCCGCCAGCATGCGCCCGCCGCGCGAGGCGATCAGGGCCCGCATGCCCGACGCCGTCAGGGCGCTGGCGATCTCCAGGGTGCCGCGTTCGACCCCGCCGGATTCGAGCGCCGGCAGCACCTGCAGCACGCAGGGGCCCCGCGGTTCCGCGGGCCCGCCTTCGCCGGCCGGCGCGGTCGCCGCCGGCGCCGCCGCTGCCGCGGGGGGCGCGGTCCGCGCATCGCTGTCGCCGGCGGGAGCGCTCATGTCGACGCGCCGCCGAGCCCGGCGGTTCCCGCGCCGCGGAACGCGCGCGGGAACCACCGGGCGGTTTTCCCGGTGCCGGAAAACGCTTTAGGGTCTGCGCGCTTTTCGTCAGTCATTGGGGCGCCGATATGGCTCAATCCGAACAGCCCGCGATCCTGAAACGCGGCGATGCCGCTATCGCCTACCACCACTCGCCCGGCAAGTCACCGGGCGTGATCTTCTGCGGCGGGTTCATGTCGGACATGGAGGGCACCAAGGCGCTGGCGCTGGAGGCCTGGTGCCGGGCGGAGGGACGGCAGTTCACCCGCTTCGACTATCAGGGCCACGGGCAGTCTTCCGGCGTTTTCGCCGAGGGCACCATCGGCATCTGGTCGCAGGACGCGATCGCCGTGCTCGACGAGGTCGCCCGGGGAGACCAGGTCGTGGTGGGCTCGTCCATGGGCGGCTGGATCATGCTGCTGATGGCCCGCGCCCGGCCCGAACGGCTGGCCGGACTGGTCGGGATCGCCCCGGCGCCGGACTTCGTGCTCAGGATGTGGGATTCCTTCGATGCCGACCAGCAGGCGGAGATGCGCCGCAACGGCTTCATCGCCCGGCCCAGCGACTATTCCGACGAGCCCTACATCATCAGCCTGAACCTGATCGAGGACGGCCGGAAACATCTGGTGGCGGACCGGCCGATCGCGCTTCGCTGCCCGCTGCGCATCCTGCACGGCATGCGCGATCCCGACGTGCCCTGGCGGCTGTCGCTCGAGCTGCTCGAGCGCATCGAGGGCGAGGATGTCAGCGTCGAGTTCGTGAAGGGCGGCGATCACCGCCTGTCCGAGCCGGCCGACCTGCGCCGGCTGATCGCGGCGGTTGCCGCGCTCTGCGAGGAACCGGCCTGATGCGCGCCCTGGTGCTGCCGGCGCTCGACGGACCGGGTGCGTTGCGCATCGAGGAACGCCCGGCGCCCGAGCCCGGGGAGGGCGAGGTTCTGGTACGCATTCGCGCCGCCGCGCTCAATTTCCCCGACGTCCTGATGACCACCGGCGGCTACCAGTTCCGGCCGCCGCTGCCGTTCGTGCCGGGCATGGAAGCCGCCGGCGACGTGATCGCCACGGGCGCCGGCGCGGACGGGTTCGTCGCCGGCGACAAGGTGATCGTCAAGCTGCGGTACGGCGCCCTGCAGGAACAGGTCTGCGTGCCCGCCGGGGCGCTGTCGCCGCTGCCGACGCCCTACGACTACGCCGAGGGTGCGGCCTTCGGCGTGATCTTCCAGACCGGCCAGCACGCCCTGTTCGACCGCGGCCGGCTCGCCGCCGGCGAAACCCTGCTGGTGCACGGGGCGGCCGGCGGGGTCGGCATGGCGGCGGTCGATCTCGGCCTGCTGGCAGGCGCCCGGGTGATCGCCACGGCGGCGGGCGCGGCGAAGGCTGAAATTCTGCGCGCGCGCGGCGTCGCGCAGGTGATCGACTATCGCGAGGGATTTCGCGAGGCGGTGCTGGATCTCACCGGCGGCCGCGGCGTCGACGTGGTGTTCGATCCCGTCGGCGGCCCGGTGTTCCGGGACTCCCTGCGCTGCCTCGCCTACAACGGACGGCTGCTGGTGATCGGCTTCACCAGCGGCGAGCACGCGGATTTCACGGCCAACTACGCCCTGGTCAAGAGCATCTCGGTGATCGGCGTGCGCGCCGGCGAACACGGAAGGCGCGAGCCCGAAGCCGGGCGGCGCAACCGGGCGCATATCCAGGCCCTGGCGGAGGCGGGATCGATCCGCCCGCACATCTCGCACCGCCTGCCGCTCGAGCGGACCGCCGAGGCCATGCAGGCGATGCTGGACCGGGCCGTCATCGGCAAGGCGGTGATCGACCTCGCCTGACGGCGGGTCCGGGCCGGCCCCGCGTCCGATTCAGAAGCCGGCGAGCCAGGCCTTGGCGAGCTGGTGGGCGATCGACAGCGGCGGCGGCATGCGCAGCGCCTCGGTGTCCTCCCAGTTCTCGACCATGGCGGCGATTTCCGCCCGGGTGAACCAGCGGGCGTCGTCCAGCTCTTCCTCGTCCAGCACGATCTCGGTGCTCTCGGCTTCGGCGAAGCAGCCGATCATCAGCGAGGAAGGAAACGGCCAGGGCTGGCTCGAATGGTAGCGCACCCGGCCCACCCGGATGCCGGCCTCCTCCTTGACCTCGCGGCGCACCGCCTCCTCGATGTTCTCGCCATATTCGAGGAAGCCGGCGAGCGCCGAATAGGTGCCGGCGGGAAAGCGCGGCTGGCGGCCCAGCATGCAGCGGTCGTCGCCGTCCAGCACCAGCATGATGGTGACCGGATCGGTGCGCGGGAAATGCTGGGCGCCGCAGGTCTCCTGCTCGCAGCGGCGCATGTAGCCGGCATCCGCCAGCCGGGTCGGCGCGCCGCACTGGGCGCAGAAGCGATGGCGGGCATGCCAGTCGATCAGCGCCCGGGCCTGGGCCAGGATCGAGGCGGTCGGCCCGCTGCACTGCATCGCCGCCGAGCGCACGTCGATCCACTTGCCGAGGTCGTCGAACGGTCGGTCCGCCCGGCGGCGTTCGCCGGTGACGTCGATGGCGAAACAGGGGGCGCCGTTGTCGAGGCCGAGAAACACCTCGGTCGCGCCGGAGGCGGCATGGGCGGCGATGTCGGACTGCTGCAGCCAGGACACGCCGAGGCCGTTGGCGCCCGGCATCATCAGCCCGCGCAGGTCCCACAGCGCCAGCCAGCCGGCGGCCGGATCGCGCCGGCGCGCAGCCAGCCATTCGGGATCGTTGCGCTCGTGGCCGGCGCGTTCCAGCCGGCCGCCGGCGAACGTATTGACATGCTCCATCGGAACCCATCCCTCCCCTGTTCCGCCCGCCTTATGGCATTGCCGGCGCGCGACCGCCAAGCCGGTCGTCTCTCCGGCGCCGGAATCCGCTTGTCCCGGGCGCGGGGGCGACGATATAGGAAGGCAGGGAGACCGGCCGCGGACGGGCCGCTCGCCAACCCGGTCAGGTCCGAGAGGAAGCAGCCGTAACGAATCCGGCCCGGGTCGCACCAGCCGGTCTCCCGCCTTCATCCCCTCCGGACTTTCGCGTTCCGCCGTCGCCGTCGATCTCCCGTTTCGCCGGGGCTTCGCTATACTGGAGGCGATGGACACGTCCCCCCCGAACGATCCCCAGGCAGACGCGGATCCGGCTCCCGATACCGCCTACCAGGTGCTGGCGCGCAAGTACCGGCCGCAGGATTTCGCCACCCTGATCGGCCAGGACGCGCTGGTGCGCACGCTGACCAATGCCTTCGCGGAAAACCGCATCGCGCACGCCTTCATGCTTACCGGGGTGCGCGGCGTGGGCAAGACGACGACGGCGCGGATCATCGCCAAGGCGCTGAACTGCACCGGCGCGGACGGCGGAACGTCGGGGCCGCGGGCCGAGCCCTGCGGGGTCTGCGACAATTGCGTGGCGATCGCCGAATCGCGGCATGTCGACGTCCAGGAGATGGACGCGGCCAGCCGCACCGGCGTCGACGACATCCGCGAACTGATCGACGGCGTGCGCTACCTGCCGGTGCAGGCCCGTTTCAAGGTCTACATCGTCGACGAGGTCCACATGCTCTCGCGCAACGCCTTCAACGCGTTGCTCAAGACCCTGGAGGAGCCGCCCGAGCACGTGAAGTTCGTGTTCGCCAC
>JBGTSP010000211.1:0-7962 GCA_041940205.1 Alphaproteobacteria bacterium | reverse complement strand
CACCTCGGAGCGGGCCGGGCGCGCCATGGATCACGAGCGCGAGGACGCCTTCGGGCGGCTGCGCGCCAGCGGATATATGTGATCGGCCTATTCTGAACCGCCGCTTTTCTTCAACGCCCTCTTGAAACGATTGAGCTGAACATGAGCCCGAGACTGCCCCTGGGATCCGAGCGCGAGGCGCTCAAGATCGTCATCGTCGGTCACGTCGACCACGGCAAGTCGACCCTGGTCGGCCGGCTGTTCCACGACACCGGCTCGCTGCCGGACGGCAAGTACGAAGCCATCCGGGCGATGTGCGAACGCCGCGGCATGCCGTTCGAATACGCCTTCCTGATGGATGCCTTCCAGGCCGAGCGCGACCAGGGCGTCACCATCGACACGGCGCAGATCTGGTTCAAGACCGCGCTGCGCGACTACGTCATCATCGATGCGCCGGGCCACCGCGAATTCCTGAAGAACATGGTGACCGGCGCCGCGGCCAGCGATGCCGCCCTGCTGCTGATCGACGCCAACGAGGGCGTGCGCGAGCAGTCGCGCCGGCACGGCTACCTGCTGCACCTGCTGGGCGTGCGCCAGGTCGCGGTGGCGATCAACAAGATGGACCTGGTCGACTATTCCCAGGCCCGTTTCGAGGAGGTCGAGCGCGAGTATCGCGCCTATCTCGAAAGCATCGGCGTGACCCCGACCTTCGTGATCCCGGTTTCGGCCCGCGAGGGCGCGAACATCGCCGAGCGCGCGCCGGCGATGGACTGGTGGACCGGGCCGACCGTGCTGGAAGCGCTGGATCGCTTCGATGTCGTCACCCAGGCCGACGATCTGCCGCTGCGCCTGCCGATCCAGGACGTCTACAAGTTCGACGACCGGCGGATCTTCGCCGGTCGCATCGAGAGCGGCCGTCTCGCGGTCGGCGACACGGTGCTGTTCTCGCCCTCCAACCGCACCGCGATCGTGCGCAGCATCGAGGCCTGGTCGGTGCCCAACGCGCCGGTCGATGCCGCGGCCGGCCAGTCGGTCGGGTTCACGCTCGACGACCAGATCTTCGCCGAGCGCGGCGAGATCGTCTCCCACGAGGCCGCCCCCCCGGTCGAAACCGACGTGTTCCGGGCCCGCCTGTTCTGGCTCGGCCAGCGGCCGCTGACGGTCGGCGAACGCTACAAGCTGAAGCTGCACACCAGCGAGGCCGAGGTCGACGTGCAGTCGATCGAACGGGTGATCGACACCGGCGACCTGTCGAGCCACAAGGCCGACAGCGTGCCCCGCAACGCCGTCGCCGAGGTCGTGCTGCGCACCCGCAAGATGCTGGCGCTCGATCCCTTCACGGCAGCTCCGACCACCGGGCGTTTCGTTCTCGTCGACGGCTACGACATCGCCGGCGGCGGCATCGTCTCGATGGAGGGCTATGCCGACCAGCGACACCTGATCACCCGGCGGGCGACCAACGTGCAGCGGGTCGAGCACGACATCGCCACCGGCACGCGCGAGCAGCGCAACGGCCATCGCGGCGGCGTGCTCTGGTTCACCGGACTGTCGGGCGCCGGCAAGTCGACGCTGGCCGTGGCGGTCGAGCAGCGGCTGTTCAATCTCGGTTGGCAGGTCTACGTGCTCGACGGCGACAATGTCCGCCATGGCCTGAACGCGGACCTCGGCTTCTCGCCGGAGGACCGGGCCGAGAACATCCGGCGCGTCGGCGAGGTCGCCGCGCTGATGAGCCGCGCGGGCATGCTGGTCATCACCGCCTTCATCTCGCCCTACCGGTCGGACCGCGATCGCGCCCGGGCGGCGGCCGGGGACCGCTTCCACGAGCTGTTCATTCACGCCGATCTCGATGTCTGCGAGCAGCGCGACCCGAAAGGTCTCTATCGCAAGGCCCGGGCCGGCGAGATCGGCGACTTCACCGGCATCTCCGCGCCGTACGAGGCGCCGGCGGCGCCGGAACTGACGGTCGATACCGGCGCGGAGGACGTCGAGACTTGCGTGGCGCGGATCGTCGACTATGTGCGCGGCAGTTTCTCGCTCGAGCGCCCGATCTAGCGGGCGTTGTCGGGGCCGGGGCCGGGTGTCCCGGCCAGCGCCCCGATCCCGGCCCAGCCGGCAAGCCGCGGGCAGCCGGAAAGGCGCCTGACTCGCGTCGGGGTCATGCCGCCGAGGGCCAGGCAGGCGCCGGGAAAGCCGCGCGCCAGCCCGGCCAGCCGCAGCGGACCGAGGGTGCGGGCGCCGGGATGGCTCGCCGTGGCGAAGACCGGCGACAGCAGCACCGCATCGATCCCGGCCCGGCGCGCGGCGACGAGCGCGGCCCCGTCGTGGGCCGCGGCAGTCTGCAGCAGCGGCCGGGGAAACCGCCGCCGCCGCACCGCATGCTGGGGCCAGTGCACGCCGTCCGCCCCGACGCGCACCGCCAGCCGGGGATCGCCGGCGATCAGAAACAGCAGGCCGCGATGCCGGCAGGCCCGCGCCAGGCGCCGGGCCTGACCGGCCCGGCCCGCAACCCCGTAATGCCGGAACACCAGGCCGTCACCGGGCGCCAGACGCGTGAGCAGCGGCAGCGGATCGGGAAGACGCCGGGCATCGCTGAGCAGCAGGCGGCGGAAGCGTTGGTGACCGCGACGGCGGTCTGGTAAGAGGCGCATGCTGCGTTATGGAGGCCCCGCATGAGCCTGTCGACCGACGATATCGCGGGCAATCTCGCCGCCGTGCGGGATGCGCTCGCCGCGGCCGAGAACGAGGCCGGACGCCCTCGGGGCGCGGTCACGCTGATCGCGGTTTCCAAGACCAAGCCGGAAGCGGCGGTGCGCCAGGCGCTTGCCGCGGGGCACCGGGTCTTCGGCGAGAACCGCGTGCAGGAGGCGGAAGAGAAGTTCCCGGCCCTGCGTCGGGACTATCCCGACCTGGAACTGCACCTGATCGGCCCGCTGCAGAGCAACAAGGTCAAGCGCGCGGTGACCCTGTGCGACGTGATCCAGACGCTCGATCGCGAGAAGCTGGCCCGCGCCATCGCCCGCGAGGCCGCAGCGCAGGGCCGCCGCCCGCGCTGTTTCATCCAGGTGAACACGGGAGCCGAACCGCAGAAGGCCGGCATCCTGCCCGGTGACGTCGCCGGTTTCACGGCGTTCTGCCGGGACGAGCTGTCCCTCGATCTCGCCGGCCTGATGTGCATTCCGCCGGTCGACGAGGAGCCGGCCATGCATTTCGCGCTGCTGCGCAAGCTGGCCGGCGAGAACGGTCTCGCGGGGCTCAGCATGGGCATGAGCGCGGACTACGGGGTCGCCGTCGGCTTCGGGGCGACGCATGTTCGCGTCGGCACGGCGATCTTCGGCGCGCGCCAGGCCGTGGCCTGAGCCGGCCGGCGCTTCAGTCCTCGCCGGCCAGGCCGGCGATCAGGTGGGCGAGAAGCTGCTGGCCGCGCAGCGCGACCAGGGCGCGCCAGTCGGGATGGGCCGGCGCGAAGCGCTCGCGCATCGTGGCCTTGATCGCCTGGCCGATATCGCTGTCGAGCTGGCCGCGCTGGTGCAGCCAGTTGTCGGCCCTCAGCGCGGCGAGGATCTGCGTCAGCGGATAGGTGCCGAATTCCGCGGTCAGCGCCGTCACCGACAGCGATGATGCGTGCGCGCGCAGGGCGTTCTCGATCAGACCCTCGCTGCGTGCCGCCGAGGCGGTTGTGCCGTCGGTCGGCGATGTCAGGCCGTGCGTGATCCAGTCTTCCAGCCGCCGGCGCTCGTCGCTTCCCGGCGGCGCCCGATGGATCAGCTCGCCGTGCCCGAACGGCCCGAGACCGGTATGGAAATCGATGAAGGCGAGGTGCCGGACCCCCCGGAGATGGCGCTCGAGAATGTCGCGGAAGGTGCGGTTCGACCAGACCGGCGCCCGGCCGCCATAGAACAGGCCCGCCGGTTCGACATACTGGCCGCGAGAGAGCAGGGCCTGGGCGCCGTCCGGTCCCAACCGGTCGACCAGCGCCTGCCAGGCGGTCTGGAACCGCCGCTCGCTTTCCGCGTTCCAGTGTTCGGGCAGCAGCACCGTCATCAGGGCGCTGTAGTCGGGGTCCGGCTCGGACGGCCCGTCGTGCGCCACGAAATTGCGGTTGAGGTCGACATTGTCCTCGTTGACGCGTCGCAGCCAGGCGAAGCCGTGGGGGTTGATGGCATGGATCAGCACCACCCGGACGCGCTCCGGGCGGGCGCCGGGACAGCCCGCGCCCAGCCAGGCGGTCATCACGCCGGCGCCGCAAAAGCCCTCCACCCCGTGGGTCGCGCTGTTGGCCAGCAGCAGGCGCTCGGCCGCGGGATCGCCGAGCACCGCGACATCGGTCGCCAGCGGCGCGCCGTCCGGCCCGCTGCCGGGATGGGGCAGGTGCTCGAGCCGCGCGCCCGCGGCTTCGGCGGCGGCCAGGAAGCCGGCGCGGGACGCGGCATAGTCGGCGCCGAAGGCCCCGTCGTCCGCGCTCACGGCCGGACCTCGAGCAGGCTGCCCGGGGAACAGCGGCGCAGCACCCGCCGCAGATCGTCCGGCGCCAGGGCGATGCAGCCCTCCGTGGGGCCGTAATCGGGGCTGGCGACATGCATGAAGATCGCGCTGCCGGCGCCCGGCCGCACCGGGTCGTCGTTGTAGCCCAGCACGACCACGAGATCGTAGAGGCCGTCGTCGCGCCACATCCGCTCGTGCGAGGCGGCAAAGGGCAGGCGGACCGGCCGGTTGTAGGCGGGATCGCCGGGATCGTCGCACCAGCCGTCCGCCGGCGACAGCGGGCTCACCGGCAGGCCCGTTTCCGGCGCCGGTTCGCGATCGGGACGGAAGAGGACCGTGCGCAGCGGATGCCGGCCGACCGGCGTCGCGCCATCGCCCTCGCGCTTGTCGCGAACGATGCCGCCGCGCCCCAGGGCGCAGCGCAGCGTTTCGTCTTCAAGCCGAAGGCGGCCATCGGCGCGCACGGCAAGCAGGAGGGAATCGCTCATGCCGCAGGCTGTCACGTTGCCACGGCCGGCGCCATGCCGTCAGGCCGCCGCGCGGCCGCCGACGGCCGTCAGTTCACGGCGCGAATCTGGCTCGACTGCATCTCGTGGTGCTTGCGGATCATCTGCGCCAGCTCCAGCGAGGCGGCGCGCACGGCCGACGTTTCCGTGGCGACCTGACCGTGACCCGGACCCGGCGACGGTTTCGCGGCCTGGATCGCCGGTCCGCCGGCGGTTTCGCGGACCGAGGTCACGGCCCGGGGCAGGGGCGGTGCCTGGGAGGCGGGGACTGCGTGCGCGGCCGTGCCGTCGGCCGGCGTCGCGCCGAGGGCGCTGATCAGGCTGTTGAAGGCCGCCGGGCTGAGTTGCGGCAGCGCCTCGTCGCGGTTCCCGACGGCGGCCTGCGCGACGGGTGCCTGCGCGACGGTGGCCGGCGGCGGCGCGCCGTCGGTATCGGGTCGCGGCGCGCGCGAACCCGCGGGCGCGCCCCCCGGGGCGGCGGGCGCGAGCGGCACAAGCGGATCCGCCACAAGCAGGGCGTCGGCGCCTTCGGCGGAATGCAGCGCGGCAACCTGGACCGGCGCGCCGGTCGGGGCGCCCGCACCGCCGGCAGCGCCGGCGCCGGACACCGTCCCGGAAAGCGCGGCGACGACATGGCCGACCGGCGTCGCGCCGGTCGCCTGTTCGACGGCCAGCGTGGCGACGCTGCCGACAAGACCGACGGGTCCGCCGAACAGGGTGCCGCCGGCGAGCCGGGCGCCCGAGGAGATCTCGTCGCCGGTCAGCGCGCGATAGATGTCGCCGACCACCGGCAGATGCTGCAGCGGATTGACGACATCGAGGAGGTCGCCGAACGTGAGGCCGTCCTTGCCCCAGAACGCGTTGCCTTCCTGTGACCCGGCCGTCGGCCGCGCATCGGTTGGCGGTGCGAACAGGGCCGTTTGCGCTTCGGTGCGATGGGGAACATAGGTCATGACGGCGCTGTCTTTGCAAGGAAGACGCCAGACCGAAAGACCAGTGGAATCAAGTATTTGACGGTCCGTGACCAGGGTCGGCCGGCAGCAACGGCCGGCAGTTTCTGCCGTCCCCGGCGGAACCTGCCCTAGAACAGATGGCCCGTCCGGCTTCGCTTGGTGGCGAGGTAGAATTCGTTGTGGGCGTTGGCGGGAAAGCTGTGCGGTACCCGTTCGTCGACGGCGAGGCCGCAGGCTTCAAGGCCGGCGATCTTGTCCGGATTGTTGGTCATCAGGCGGATCCGCCGCACGCCGAGCTGGCGCAGCATCTCGGCGGCCGGCTGGAAGATCCGTTCGTCGGCGTCGAAGCCCAGCTTCAGGTTGGCGTCGACCGTATCGAACCCGTCCTCCTGCAGGCGATAGGCCCGCAGCTTGTTGATCAGGCCGATGCCGCGTCCTTCCTGGGCGAGATACAGCAGGATCCCGGCGCCCTCTTCGGCGATCTGCTTCAGTGCGCCGCGCAGCTGCTCGCCGCAGTCGCACTTCAGCGAGCCGATCAGGTCGCCGGTGAAGCATTCGGAGTGCAGGCGCACGAGCGTCGGCCGGTCGCTGGCGATATCGCCGACGACGATCGCCAGGTGCTCCACCCCGCCGTCGGCCGGCCGGAAGGGCACCAGGCGGGTAACGCCGACGCCGTCCAGCGGCACGTTCGCCCCGCCGATCTGGGTCAGGCTCGCCGCCGCGGCGATCTCGAATTCCCGCACCGCGTCGGCGGCGACCCGCAGCCAGCCGGTTTCCGCGGCAAGCGCGCGGCCGTCGTCGGGCAGGCGGGCGAGCAGCGCGGCCGGCAGCAGGCGGGCCAGCTTGGCGAGCGCGATGGCCGCCGATTCCTCGGGCCGCGGGGCGCGTTTCTCCCGGTCGAACGGGCCGCGCAGCGGACGTTCCAGGTCCCGGGTGGCATCGGGCAGGCTGCGCAGCAGCGCGGTGTCCAGCCATGGCGTCATCGGGATCAGCACCGTTTCGTGACCGGTGGGCGCGATCCTGAGCGCTGCCGCGCGCACGCCGGTCAGCGCCAGCAACGGCGGCGCGCCGGTTCGCGAGGCGAGCGTGTCGATCGCGTCGTCGCCGGCGGTCTCGGCGGCGCAGGCCAGCACGGCACCGTCGTCGGACGTCAGAATGACCGGAACGCCGCGCCGGAAATCGCCGGCGGCGCGATCGACCGCCAACTGCAACGGCGTGGAATGCAACATGGCTCCGTCGATAGGCAATTTTGCGGTCCGGGGCAACCGGCCGGCGGATCGCGGCTTGAAAGGGCGATCCGCGCGGGCGGGGGTGCCTTTGCCGTCGTCACGCGCCATCATATGTGCGTGAGGGCAATGGGAGAAACCGCTTGCCGGTCCGCGGGCGGGGCCTATCTCTTAGGCTGCTCCGCCCGCTGCAAACGGGGGCGTCCGCGATGAGGGGATCGATGACTGCCAAACGCCTGCTGCTGGTCGACGACGAAGACGCCCTGCGCGAGTCCCTGGCCGAACAGCTCGAACTGCACGAGGAGTTCGCCACCGAGCAGTGCGGCAGCGCCGGCGCCGCTCTGGAGAAGATCAAGTCGGAACTGTTCGACCTGATCCTGCTGGATGTCGGCCTGCCGGACATCGACGGCCGGGAAGCCTGCAAGATGCTGCGGCGGGCCGGGGTGAAATGTCCCGTGATCATGCTGACGGCGATGGATTCCGACGCCGACACCATTCTCGGGCTGGAATCCGGCGCCAACGATTACGTGACCAAGCCGTTCAAGTTCGCGGTGCTGCTCGCACGCATCCGGGCGCAGTTGCGCCAGCACGAGCAGTCCGAGGACGCGGTGTTCTCGATCGGGCCCTACACCTTCAAGCCGGCGAACAAGATTCTCGTGCACAACGACACCGAGCAGAAGGTGCGGCTGACCGAGAAGGAAACCTCGATCCTGAAATATCTCTACCGCTCGGGCGAGAAGGCGGTTTCCCGCGACATCCTGTTGAACGAGGTCTGGGGCTACAATGCCGGCGTGACCACGCACACGCTGGAAACCC
>JBGTSP010000210.1:0-7993 GCA_041940205.1 Alphaproteobacteria bacterium | reverse complement strand
CCCACATCTACCGGCTGCGGCAGAAGATCGAGGACAATCCCTCCTCGGCGCGCCTGCTGCTGACGGAACCGGGGGGCTATCGCCTGGCGCCCTGAGAGCCGACCGCGCCGACCTCCCGGGACGCGAACGGGCGGGGATCTTCCCCGCCCTTTTTCGTGCCGCGACGCGGCCGCGCGGGGGCCGGATCCGGGCAATAATGGCCTCTATTGCGGTTCGATATATTGCAAAACATGCCAGTTCACGCGACGTTGAATACATCCTTCCCGGACAACGGGGGCGCAAGGAGACGTGAATGGCAGCCCGCGACTTCTGGGTGCGATTCTGGGGCGTGCGGGGCTCGATCTCGACATCCGACCCCGCGACCCAGCGCTATGGCGGCAATACCTCCTGCCTGGAGATCTGCTGCGGCGAGCGCACCCTGATCTTCGATGCCGGTTCCGGTATCCGCTATCTGGGCAATGAACTGCTGCGCCGCGGCGGCGCGCTGGACGCCGATGTCTTCCTGACACACACGCATTTCGATCATGTCTGCGGCATTCCCTTCTTCGCCCCCTTCTTCGTTCCGGGCAACAGCTTCCGGATCTGGGCCGGTCACCTGCTGCCCCTGCTCGACGTCAGGCAGGTGCTCACCGAGCTGATGATGGCGCCGCTGTTTCCGGTACCGCCGTCGATCTTCAATTCGACCCTGGACTTCCGCGACTTCGAGGCCGGCGACACGCTGCACCCGGGTGACGACGTGACGATCCGCACCACGCCGCTCAATCATCCCAACGGCGCCACCGGCTACCGGGTCGAGTTCGACGGCCGGTCGATCTGCTATCTGACGGACACCGAACACTTCCCCGACCGGATCGACGAAAACGCCCGCCAGCTGATCGCCGGCGCGGACCTCGTGATCTACGATTCCATGTACACGCCGGAGGAATACGCCACGCGGGTGGGCTGGGGACACTCCACCTGGCAGGCCGGCGCGGCGTTGTGCGACGCCGCCGAGGCGGGCCGCCTGGTGATCTTCCATCACGACCCCGACCATGGCGACCAGTTCATGGACCGGATCGGCGCGGAGGCGACGGCGGCGCGGCCCGGCACGGTGGTCGCCCGCGAAGGCCTGACCCTCCGTCCCTGAACGGACGGAGCCGGGTTCCCGATGCTGCGACGCCGCCTGCGCCTCGGACTGCCGACGATCCTCGGCCTGACCCGACGCGGCTATTTCATCCCCTACCGCTATGCCGCGCAGTTGCCCGCGCCCGGCGAAAACCGGCCCTACACGGCGCTTGAGGACCTGCTTACCGCCGCGCGGCCGGAAATGCTGTCCTGGCTCGAGCGCCTGGACGGGTTCGCCCCGGACCTGACCGCGCTGGGCGGGGCGCCGCCGCCGGAGCCGCGGTTCGACCAGGACTGGTTTCCGACCCTCGACGCGGCGATCGCCTACACCATGGTGCGCACGCTGCGGCCGGCGCGGATCGTCGAGATCGGCTCGGGCCATTCCACCCGCTTCCTCGCCCGTGCCCTGCGCGACGAGGGGGCCGGCGGCCGCCTGACGGCCATCGATCCCGCGCCGAGGGCGGTGATCGAGGGCCTGCCGATCGACATCGTCGGCGCCACCGTCGGTACGGTCGATCGCGGGCTGTTCGATTCGCTGGCGGCGGGCGACATCCTGTTCGTCGATTCCTCGCATATCCTGATGCCCGGCACCGATGTCGACGATGTGCTCAACCGGATCCTGCCGCGACTGCCGTCCGGCGTGATCGTGCACTTCCACGACATCTTCCTGCCCGACGACTATCCGCGCGCCTGGGCCTGGCGGGAATACAACGAACAGGGCGGTGTCGCCCCGCTGCTGCATTGCGGTGCGTATGCGCCGCTGTTCGCCTCGCATTTCGCGGCCAGCCGGATGTACGAACGGATCGCCGACAGCGTCGTCGCGCGACTGCCGGCGAAGGCGGGCGCCCTGCCTTCCAGCCTTTGGTTGCGCAAGGGCTAGGCGGACCGTCCGCGCGGTTCCTGCGCCCCGCCCTCGCGGGCGCGTGGCCGAACGTGACGCGCCCGGGCCGCCGGTCTGCGCTAGAACCCGGATCTTGCAACCGAAGGGTGAGGCCGTGCTGAAATCGCTGCTGTCGTCCCTGTCGCCGGCGCCCGCGCCGCTGGCGATGCCCCGACGGGTGCGCGAGTCCATCGCGCGTCGCCAGGACCAGGGCGAGCGGCTGATTGCCTGGTGCCAGCTCGCGGTCGGCGCCGTCTGGTGCGCGCTCTACGTGCTCGCGCCGTCCCCGCCCCGCGCCGGCGGCGAACTCGAACCGGTGCCGATCGCGCTGAGCGTCTACCTGGCCTTCTCCGCCGTCCGCCTTGCGGTGGTCTACCGCCTGCGGCCGCCGACCTGGTTCCTGGCCTTCGCGGTGCTGGTCGACATGGCGGTGCTGATGGGGCTGATCTGGAGCTTTCACCTGCAGTACGAGCAGCCCGCCGCGTTCTACCTGAAGGCGCCGACGCTGCTCTACGTCTTCATCTTCATCGCCCTGCGGGCGCTGCGCTTCTCGGTCGGCTATCTGCTGTGGGCCGGCCTGATGGCGGCGCTGGGCTGGCTCGCGCTGCTGGTCTACGCGCTGTACGAGTCCGAGCTGCCGATGATGGGCGTGACCCGGGACTATGTGGAATACATGACCTCGACCCGGGTGCTCATCGGCGGCGAGTTCGACAAGATCATCGCCATCCTTCTGACCACCGTGATCCTGGCCCTGGCGATCGCCCGAGCCCGGCAGATCCTGATCGCGGCCGTGGTCGAGCAGGCCGCGCACGACGACCTGGAGCGTTTTTTCGCACCCGAGGTCGCGCGCGAGATCGTCGGCGCGGAAGAGGACATCCGGCCCGGCGAGGGACGGATGCGGGACGCGGCGGTCGTGATGGTCGACATCCGCGGCTTCACCGCGCTTGCCACCCGCCTGTCGCCCGACACGCTGATGGCGACGCTGGCGGACTACCAGCGCCGGGTGGTCACGGTCGTGCGCGAACACGGCGGCGCGGTCGACAAGTTCCTGGGCGACGGGGTCATGGTCACCTTCGGCGCCGGCGCGCCGTCGGACACCTATGCCGCCGATGCCCTGCGGACCATCGACGCGCTCGATCGCGCCATGCTGGCCTGGCGCGAGGAACGCGCGGCGCGCGGCGAGACGCCGCTGGACGTGAATTTTGCCGCCGCCAGCGGATCCCTGGTCTCCGGCGCGGTGGGTCACGAACAGCGGCTGGAATTCACCGTGATCGGCGATGCCGTCAATCTCGCCGCCAAGCTGGAGAAGGCCAACAAGGCCGAAGCGGTGCGCGCGCTCACCACGGTGGAGACCTACGAGCGCGCCCTGCGCCAGGGATACCGGCCGGAACGCGAGCGCGAACGCCGCCCGGAGCGCCGGGTGGAGGGCGTGCAGGCGCCGGTCGACCTCGTGGTGCTGGCGCCCTGAGGGCTACTTGTAGGGATCCGCGGCGTCGCGCATGCCGTCGCCCAGGAAATTGAAGGCGAGGACGACCAGGATCACCGGCAGCATCGGGAACATCAGCCAAGGATAGACCGCGACGGCGTTGATGTTCTGCGCCTCGTTCAGCAGCACGCCCCAGCTCGTCACCGGCGGCCGCAGGCCCAGGCCCAGGAAGGACAGCGCGGTCTCGCCCAGGATCATCGAGGGGATCGACAGGGTCAGGCTGGCGATCAGGTGGCTCATGAAGTTGGGCAGCAGGTGGCGCGCGATCACCCGGCGCGGCGGCGCGCCCATCAGCGTCGCCGCGGTGGCGAAGTCCTCTTCGCGCAGCGCCAGCAGTTTCGAGCGCACCGCGCGGGCGAGGCCTGGCCAGTCGAGCAGGCCGAGAATCACGGTGATTCCGAAGAACACCCCGATGGGACTCCAGGTCACCGGCAGGGCTGCCGAGAGCGCCATCCACAATGGCAGCTCGGGGAACGATCGGATCATCTCGATCAGGCGCTGCACGACATTGTCGATCCAGCCGCCGTAATAGCCCGCGAGCCCGCCCAGCGTCAGGCCGACGACGAAGGAGATGGCGATACCGATCAGGCCGACGGTGAGCGAGATCCGGGCGCCGTAGATGATCCGCGAGAAGATGTCCCGGCCCAGCCGGTCGGTGCCCATCAGGAACAGGGTGCCGCGCTCGATCACGCCGTTGCCCCGGTTCTCGTAGTAGGGACAGACGAAGTGGAAGCGCATCCGCCACTGGCCCCAGAAACGGTAGCGGTCGCCCTGGCAGAAGAAGCGCAGCGGACGCGGCGTGCTGGTGTCCACCGTGTAGATCCGCGCCATCTTCTGCAGATCCTTGGTGACGATGTAGTCGTAGGTGAACGGGCCGACGAACTCGCCCTCGTGGAACAGGTGGATGCCCTGCGGCGGGGCGTAGATGAACTTCGCGTTCTTCTTGTTCAGCGGATAGGGCGCGACCCATTCCGAGATCACGATCACCAGGTACAGCACGATCAGGAAGCTGCCGGAGACCACCGCGAGGGGATGGCGCTTGAACTTCCACCACATGAGCTGCCACTGCGAGGCCATGTAGAAGCGTTCCTGCTCGGGCGTCAGCACCTCGCGGGAATAGGGGTCGAACGGGGCGTCCGAGACCCAGTGGCGGCCCTGTTGCGGCTCGCTCACCGCGAGGCCTCCGCACCCAGCCGGATGCGCGGATCGAGCACCGCCAGCAGCAGGTCCGAGATGAACATGCCGATCACCGTCAGGAAGGCCAGGAACAGCAGGAAGGAGCCGGCGAGATACTGGTCCTGGCTCTGCAGGGCGCTGACCAGCATCGGACCCGAAGTCGGGAGGCTCATCACCACGGCGACGATGGCCGAGCCGCTGATCATCTGCGGCAGCAGGTTGCCGATGTCGGCGACAAACGGATTGAGCGCCATGCGCAGGGGATACTTGATCAGCACCGTGCGACCCTTCAGGCCCTTGGCGCGGGCGGTGGTGACATACTGTTTCTGCAGTTCGTCCAGCAGGTTCGCGCGCAGCCGCCGGATCATGCCCGCCGTGCCCGAGGTGCCGATCACGATCACCGGCACCACCAGGTGCTCGAGCACCGAGAGTACCTTGCCCGTCGACCAGGGCTGGCCGACATACTGGTCGTCCATCAGGCCGCCGATCGACACGCCGAAATACTTCTTCGCCAGGTACATCAGCAGCAGGGCGAGCAGGAAGTTCGGCGTCGCCAGGCCGAGATAGCCGATCAGGGTCATGGTGTGGTCGCTGAGCGAATACTGGCGCACCGCGGTGTACACGCCGATCGGGAAGGAGACGATGTAAACGAACAGGATCGTCGCGAAGTTCAGCACGAAGGAGAAGAACAGCCGGTCGCCGACCACCTCGTCGACCGGCCGCTGGTATTCGAAGGACCAGCCGAGATCGCCCTGCAGGATGCCGGAATAGCCGTTCGGGCCCTCGATGAAGCCCATCCAGATGCCGTACTGCGCCAGCATCGAGCGATCGAGACCGTATTCGGTGCGCAGGAATTCAAGCTTCTCCAGCGCGGCCTGGTCGCCCTGCGCCTTCAGTTCCTGCATCTGGTTCGACAGATAGTCGCCCGGCGGCAGCTTGATGATCACGAACGTCGCCAGCGAGATCACCAGCAGCGTGGGGATCATGATCGCGATGCGGCGGATCAGGTAATTCAGCATGACCGGGATCCTAGCGATCGAGCCAGAAGGTGTCGGGCCGGTAGATCCCGAAATGGGCCCCCGGATCCCAATTGTACACGCCCTCGCGGGGCACGTTGCGCAGGCCCCGCTTCACCACCACGGGCTGCTTGACGCCCGAGATCACGCCGATGGTGAAAACGTTCTGCGCATGGATCTCGAGCATCTCCTGCCAGATCCGGCTGCGTTCCTCGTTGTTCCGGGCCGCGCGCCACTGCCGCAGCAGGCGGTCGAGCTCGATCACCTCGGGCAGGTCGTGGGCGACGCCCGCCTTGCCGCTGGTCTCGTAATACTGGCCCCATTTCGGCCAGTGCAGCTGCTGCTGCGAGGTCGGCGCCAGCTCCTGCGGGCTCATCTGCGCGGTCGGCACGCCGTTCTCCAGGCCGCTCCAGACCGACATCTGCGCCTCGCCCGAGAACACCCGGTTGCGGAACACCTCGCGCTGGCTGGGCTTGATGTACAGCTTGACGCCGATCTCCGCCCAGTTCTCGCGGATCAGCTCCAGCACGTCGATCTGCTCGGTGTCCTCGCCCGCGGTCTCGACGATGATTTCCAGCGGCCGGCCGCTGGGCAGCAGGCGGACATCCTCGTCGTTGAACTGGTTCAGGCCCAGATTGTCCAGGATCGCCTCGGCCTGTTCGGGATCGTAGGCCGCCCAGTAGGTCTGGAAGGCCTGCTTGAACAGCGGGCTCGAGGGCAGGACCGTGTTGTTGCCCTCGATGGCCAGTCCGAAATAGAGCGATTCGTTGATCAGGCTGCGGTCGATCGACAGCGACAGCGCGCGGCGGAAATCGACGTTGCGCATCAGCTCGCGCCACTCGGGGTCGGCCACGTTGAGGTTCGGGAACAGCGCGATATGCGCGCCCTTGGCGATGTTCCAGAGATAGGTGTCGAAGTCGTACTCGGCTTCGTTCTCCTTCAGGAAACGGAAGTTCGAGAAGGCGAGGTTGCGCGCCTGCAGATCGATCTCGCCGGTGCCGGCCTTCGCCGCGATCAGCTTCGGATCGGAGACCAGCAGATAGACCTTGTCGATATAGGGGAGCTGCCGGCCCTCGCTGTCGATCCGGTGATAGTAGGGATTGCGCTCGGCCACGAAGCGGGTCGCCGGCGGCCGCGAGCGGTTGACCCAGGGCTGCAGCGTCGGCTGCTTGGGATTGTCGAAGCGGTAGAGATTGTCCAGCCGGTTGTGCAGCGCGGCCCAGTTGCGGGTGCGCGCCCGCCGCAGCGCCCGCTTCAGCTTGCCGGGGTCGGCATAATTCTCGTGATACTGCTTGAGATAGTGCGCCGGGCGATAGACGAACAGCGGCGAGGCGCCGGCGATCCGCGGCAGGAAGCGGGTGTTCGGCTTCGACCAGGAAAACCGTACCGTGGTCTCGTCGATCACCTCGAACCGCGCGGGCTCGTCGTCCACCATCATCACCCGCGGCGGGCCGGCCGGGGAGAGCTCCGGATTGTTGGCGACATCCTCCCACCAGTAGCGGAAATCCTCCGCCGTGAAGGGATGGCCGTCCGACCAGCGGTGACCCTTGCGCAGATGGAAGGTGAAGACGCGATCGTCCTCGATCTCCACCCGCTCGGCGATGTCGGGCACCAGCTCGAACGCGTCGTCATAGGCGACCAGGCGGGCATAGCCGTAGACCACCAGCAGCCGCACGTCCTTCGGCCGGGCGATCAGCGTCTTCAGAACGCCGCCGGAGCGACCGATCGTGCGGTCGCCGGAGAAGTGCACCACCGAAGGCTGTTCGGGCAGGCGGATGCCGATCGGCGGCATGGCTCCGGCGGCCACCTTGTCCGCGAAATAGGGCGTTTCCTGCAGTGCCGGCAGGCCCTCGGCAACCGCCGGGGCGAGCGGGGTCGCGGCCAGGCCGAGGGCCAGCAGGAGGCCGGCGGCGAGCGCGCCGGCGCGGTGCGGGATCGCTGCGGGGCGCATCAGAAGGTGGCTCCCGGACGGGCCCGGACAAGATGGCCGTCGCCGGCATCCACCAGTTCCGCCTCCAGACCTTCGCCAAGCCGGAAGGGTTCGGGCCATTCGCCCGGCAGCGAGGCCTTGCCCTCCATCAGCACCCTGAGATCCAGCCGGGCCCGGGGATCGGCCTTGGGCACGGCGGCCAGCAGGGCCTGGGTGTAGGGATGCAGCGGATTCTGGAACAGGACCTCGCGCGGGGCGGTCTCGACCAGGCGGCCGGCGCACATCACCGCGATCCGGTCGGCCACATAGTCGACCACGGCCAGGTTGTGCGAGATGAACAGGTAGGTCAGGCCCAGCTCGGCCTGCAGGTCCTTCAGCAGGTTCAGCACCTGGGCCTGCAC
>JBGTSP010000209.1:0-8012 GCA_041940205.1 Alphaproteobacteria bacterium | reverse complement strand
TGCTGCTGCAGCGCGGCGCCCGGCGGGTGCACGCGGTCGATGTCGGCCATGGCCAGCTTGCCTGGAAACTGCGCACGGACGAGCGGGTCGACGTGCTGGAGCGCCAGAATGCCCGCTATCTCGACGCCACGCTGGTCCCCGAGCCGGTCGATCTGGTGGTCTGCGATGCCAGCTTCATCGGCCTGCGCACCGTGCTGCCCGCCGCCCTCGCCCTGCTGCGACCCGGCGGTCATCTCATCGCCCTGATCAAGCCGCAGTTCGAGGTCGGCCGCGAGCGCGTCGGCAAGGGCGGCGTGGTGCGCGACCCCGCGCTGCACGAAGAGGTCTGCGCGACCATCAGCGACTGGCTTGCCACCCTGCCGGGCTGGCGGGTGCTGGGTATCACCGAGAGCCCGATCACCGGACCCGAGGGCAACCGCGAGTTCCTGATCGCCGCCCGGCATGACTGAGGCCGCCGGCGAGGCGACGATCAGCCATCTCGGCGGCCGCGGCGACGGGGTCGCCCGGATCGCCGGTGCCCCGGTCTACGTGCCGTTCGCGGCCCCGGGCGACCGCATCGCCCTGGAGCACGGCCGGGCGCGGATCGTCGCCCGGGGCGAGAGGCGCCAGCCTCCCGCCTGTCCGCATTTCGGCACCTGCGGCGGCTGCCAGGTGCAGCATCTCGACGTCGAGACCTACCGCAACTGGAAACGCGACCTGGTGCGCCTGCCGCTGGAACGGGCCGGGATCGCCGTTCCGGAGCTCGCCGCCACCGCGGAAAGCCCGCCGGCAAGCCGGCGTCGGGCCCGCTTCGCGGCCCGCCGGCTGGCCCGGGGCAGCGTGCTGGGGTTCAACGTCGCGCGCAGCCACCGGATCGTGCCCCTGTCCGAATGCCCGGTGCTCGATCCGGCCATCGAGCGCCTGCTGCCCGCGCTTGCGGCCCTCATCGAGGCGCTGTGCCCCGCCGGAACGGCGCTCGACCTCCAGGCCACGGCGAGCGAGGCCGGCATCGACCTGGTCCTGCACGGCCTCGCGGAACCCGATGGCGCGGCCCGGGCCCTGCTGGGCGAGTGGGCCCATGCACAGGATCTCGCCCGGCTTGCCTTTGCCGGCCACGACCGCGGCCCGCCGGAGATCCTGCTGACCCGCCGGCAGCCGGTGCTGCGCTGGGACGAGGTCGTGCTGGTGCCGCCGCCGGCGGGTTTCCTGCAGGCCACGCCCGCCGGCGAGGCGGCGCTGCAGGCGTTCGTGACCTGTCACCTCGGCGCGGCGCGCCGCATCGTCGACCTGTTTGCCGGCTGCGGCACGTTGAGCGTGCCCGCGCGCCGGCAGGCGCAGGTGCATGCGGTGGATTCCGACGGCGCGGCGCTGGCGGCGCTGGATACCGCCACCCGGGCCGCCGGCCGCGGCCGGCCGCTGAGCCTCGAGCGCCGCGACCTGTTCCGCCGGCCGCTGCAACCCGCCGAGCTCGCGGCTTTCGACACCGCGATCTTCGATCCGCCGCGCGCGGGCGCCCGCGACCAGGCCACGGCGCTGGCGGCTTCGGGCATTGGCCGGGTGATCGCCGTGTCCTGCAATCCGTCCAGCTTCGCCCGCGATGCCGCGCTGCTGGTCGATGCCGGTTTCCGCCTCGAAGCCGTCCAGCCGGTCGATCAGTTCCTCTGGTCGGCGCACATGGAACTGGCCGCGCTGTTCAGCCGATAGTCACGATCGCCCGGTCCGTGCCATCCTCGCCCGCAGAGGATCGGGAGGATGAGCACATGATCAAGGCGGTACTGGCATTCCGCCGCCGCGACGGCATGCCCGTGGACGAGTTTCAGGACTACTGGCGCAACGAGCATCCGAAGGCGGTTCTCGAACTCGACGGCCTGCAGCGCTACGTGCAGGACCATCCCCTGCGCAACGGCTACGCCAAGCGGGCGCTGCCGGTCGACGGTTTCGCCGAGACCTGGTGGCCGGACATCGAGACCATGCGGGCGAATGCCGGCGGCGCGGCCTGGGACGCCCTGGTGGCCGACGAGGAACGCTTCATCGACCGCGCCAGCATGCAGCTCATGCTGGTCGACGAACACGTCATGAAGGACGAGGCTCCGGCCGCCGATCCCTACAAGATCATCGAGATCGTGCATCGTCGGCCCGATCTCACGGTGGATGCCTACCAGCGGTACTGGCGCGAGGTGCACGGGCCGCTGGGTGCCAGCATCCCGGCGGTGCGCCGCTACGTGCAGAACCATCCCCGCGCGGGCAGCTACGAGCGCGGGCGGCAACCGTTCTGCGACGGCTATGCGATGGTCTGGTTCGACAGCATGGCCGCGATGCGGGGCTCGCCCGAAACCGACGAATATCGGCGCACCATCGCGGACGAAGCCAATTTCATCGACGGCGAGCGGCTCGATTTCGTGATCTGCAAGGAGCACGTGATCGTCGCCTGACCCCGGTCGGCGCCGGCGGTCTTACCAGCAATTGGCCTCGAAGATCCCCTCGCCGCTCAGCAGGCGCTCGGGGCCGAGGCGGGAAAGGTCGAGGCTGCGGAAGGCGCCGTGGCAGATCAGTTCGCCAAGCGCCCGTCCGACCGCCGGCGACTGCTGCATGCCGTGACCGGAAAAGCCGGTGGCGATGTAGACGTTGCCGGTTCCCGGCAGCTTGCCGATCACCGCGTTCTCGTCCAGCAGGTTGACGTCGTAGTGGCAGGCATAGGCGTGGCTCACCCGGACGGCCTCGAAGGCCGGCACCCATTCGGCCAGCACCGGCCAGATCTCGCGCTCGAACTGGTCGTGATCGATCTCCAGGTCGAACCGCTCGGGGTCGCGTTCGGCGGGTGGCGCGAGATTGGCGAGGAACGTGCGCCCTTCCGGTCGCCAGGCAACGCCGCCGGGCAACACCGTCAGCGGCGCGTGCGCCAGGTCGTCACGGCAATCGAACACGAAGGTGGTGCGCAGCCGGGATTCGACGGGCAGATCGAAGCCGACCTCGCGCGCCAGCGCCCGAACCCCGCTGGCGCCGGCCGCGATGACCACGCAGCCGGCGGCGATCACGTCGCCCGAAGCCAGCGCGACCGTTTCGGCGCGGCCGTCCCGGCTGGCGATCGCCACCGCCTCGTCGGCCCGGAATTCCGCGCCCAGCGCCCGCGCCTTGCGGCGAAACCCCTGCAGCAGGGCGTAGGGGTCGACCCAGCCCTCGCCGCTGGCGCCGTGGAAGCCGGCGGCCAGGCCGTCGGCCTTCAGCCAGGGGAAATGCCGGGCCAGCGACGCGGGATCGTGACGCACGATGTCCGCGCCTTCCGCCTGCTGGGCCGCGTGATTGGCTTCCGCGACATCCAGCGCATCGGGCCGCGCCAGCGTGAGATAGCCCTGCTCGCGAAACAGGATGCCCGTACCCTCTCCGTCGACGCCCAGATGCCGGTCCGCCTCGCGGACGAAGGTGGCGCCGTACAGGCCGATACGGATGTTCTCCGGCGTGGAAAACTGCTGGCGGATGCCGCCGGTCGCCTTGGCCGAGGGTGCGTTGGCGTAGCTGGGGTCGCGTTCCACCACCAGCACCCGGCCGTCGAAGCCGGGCTCCGCCATCAGATGATAGGCCGTCGAACAGCCGCTGAGCCCGCCCCCCAGGATCACCACGTCGTAGCGCTCGGCCATCGCCACCCTCTCCTCGCTGCCGCCGCTCCAGCTTCTGCCGCTCAGCCCGGCGCGTCCACCGGTTCGTCCAGGAAATGCCGGTCCTGGCGGTCCTCGACCTCGATCACCCAGAGATCCGGATCCCGTTCCAGGGCACGGGCGATCAGGACTTCCGCCTCCGCTTCGGGCGCCGGTTCGGCGCCGAGCGCATTGATCCAGCGCCGGCCGCCCTCGGGGTCGCTGGCCGCCCGCAGCAGGCGGGCGCGGCCGTCGAGCAGGCTGATCTTGATCACGATGTCGCCCGCGGTTTCGAAACCGCGGCGCACGAGAAAGGCCGCGCCGCCGGCGATCTCGACGCGGCGCAGATAGGCCTGCACCCAAAGCTGGGATGTCACGCGCGCGCTCATCGGCGGATTGTAGACGGGGAAATTCGCCGGCGGCATCCTGCCGGCCGGAGGAGGGGTGATTCATGACCCGAGGTCCGGGCCGGACGAGCGGCCCCATGCAGGCGGTGTTTCGCCGGGAGTTCGCCGCCGGCATCTCGCTGTCGCTGAAGATCCGCCTGGTCTGCCTCGCCGTCACCGCCGGGCTGCTGGTCGTTCTGGTCCCGCCGCCGGCGCTGTACTACATCGAAGCCCTGATCGGCCTGTTCGTGCTGCTGGCCCTGGTGCAGTTCACGCTGGCGCGCAGCCGGCTGCATCGCGACTGGCACAGCTACGCCTTCGTCGCCATCGACTTTGCCCTGATCACCTTCGCCACCCTCTACCCCAACCCGCTGGCCGATCCCGAGTTCCAGATCCCGCAACAGATCTACCGCTTCCAGCCCGTGGTCTTCGTCTACATGCTGGTGGCCTCGGCCGCGATCGCGTTCTCGCCCTGGCTGATGATCTGGGCGGGCACCGCGGCGCTGTTCTTCTGGACCGCGGGGTTCGCGATCATCGCCAGCCTGCCGGAAACACGGCTGGCGAGCACGGTCGAGAGCCTGCCGCCCGAGCAGCGCCATGCCTCCATGTACCATCCGAGATTCGTCGACGACGGCGTCTGGCTGCAGGGCGTGGTCGTCCTGGCGCTGGTCGTGCTGATCCTGACCGGGGTGGTCTGGCGGGCCCGCCGCCTCGTCGAGCGCCAGGCGAACGCCGCCCGCGAACGCAGCCAGCTTGCCCGCTACTTCCCTTCCGGCGTGGTCGACGAACTGGTGGCCGAGAAGGAACCCTTCGCCGATGTCCGCACCCAGGACGTGGCGGTGCTGTTCGTGGACGTGGTGGGCTGGACCCGGCTGGCCGAATCCCTGCCGCCGGAAGCGTCCGTCGCCCTGCTGCGCGACGTGCACCGGCGGGTCGAGCGCGCGGTGTTCGAGAATGGCGGCACGCTGGACAAGTTCCTGGGAGACGGGGCGATGGCGACCTTCGGCACCCCACGGCCCGGCCCGGCCGACGCCGCCGCGGCCCTGGCCGCGGCCCGCGCCGTGCTGCGCGAGACCGAAGCGCTCAACACGGCACGGCGCGCGCGGGGCGAGCCGGCACTGCGCCTGGTGGTCGGCGGCCATTTCGGGCCCGTCACCCTTGGCGACATCGGTTCCGAGCGGCGGCTGGAATTCGCCGTGCTGGGCGACTGCGTCAACGTCGCAAGCCGGCTGGAGGAGCTCAACCGCACGCTCGGCAGCCGCCTGGCGCTGAGCGACGCACTGATCGCCGCGGCCCGCGCCCAGGGCGCCGCGACCGACGACCTCGTCTATCGCGGACCGCAGAACCTGCGCGGCCGCGAGGTCGCCATCGGCGTGTGGACGGACGGGCCGGCGACTGCCGGCGACGATGCGGCAGGGACCGGGGCGGCAGGGACCGGGGCGGCCGGGAACGGGGCGGCCGGGAGGGAGACCGCCGTGAGGGAGACCGCCGGGAGCGAGCCCTAGAGCGTTTCCTGGTTAGTTGGAACCATCTGCGTTGCGCCCTGGTAGTCCGAACGGGAGGCGCGGCGCGCAGCGCGTACCGGGAGTACGGGCAAGCGACGCAACGATGCGGACGGGCTGCCAGGGCGCAACCCCTTTGGGGCCGGGGCCTTTTGAGCCATGGCGTCGTCGCGCGGCTCGCGAGTAGTCCCACTACGCGCTTCGCCACGCTCCTAGCCCTGGCTCAAAATGCCCGCGGCGCAGACGATTCCAACTAACCAGGAAACGCTCTAGGCCACCCGCCGCCGTCGGCGGCACCCTGCACCGGCTGTCGCGATATCAGGTTGTCGTCGGTGGCGTTCCGCCCGACCGGCCCTTCCACCAGCGAAACAGCACCGGCGCGAGCGAAACGATCAGCATGATCCGGATCAGGTGCATGCAGGCGACGAAGGCCGTGTCGACATGCAGGGCCAGGGCGATCAGGCTCATCTCGGCGAGGCCGCCCGGCGCGAGCGCCAGCAGCAGGGCTTCCGGCTTCAGGCCGATCACCGGCGCCAGCAGCCGCGAAAACAGCAGGGCGGCGGCGAACATCATGAAGCCGGCACTGGCAGAAACCAGGGCGACGCGGCCGACCGCGCGCAGTTCGAAGCCGACGAAGCGGGCGCCGACGGTCGCGCCGATCACGACCTGCGCCGCCGCCACGATCGGCGTCGGCGGGCGCCCCTCGATGACGCCGGTGGCGTAGAGCGCGCCGCAGACCAGCATCGGTCCCATGATCCGGCCGCCGGGAATCTTCAGCAGGCGGAAGACCGCGAAACCCGCGCCGCCGCACAGCGCCAGCAACAGGAACTCGCGCGTGTCGGTCAGCGGGCGGTCCGGCGGAAACCCGGCGGTGGCCGGCAGGTCGAGGCCGTCGACGAAACGCAGGAAGAAGGGGATCGAGAACACGATCACCAGGATCCGGGTCGCGTGCGCCAGCGGGATCACCCGGCTGTCGCCACCCATCTCCTCGCCGACGATGGTCATCTCGCCGAGGCCGCCGGGCGTGGCGCTGAAATAGCAGGTCGCGGGATCGGCGTTCAGGGTGGCGCGGAAATACAGGAAGACCAGGCCGGTGGTGACGGCGACGAACACCAGCATCACCGCGAAACCGGTAAACCATTCCGTCACCCGATCGAAGACGTCCGGGGTGAAGGCCGAGCCCAGCATGGCGCCCAGCGCGATGATCATCAGGTTGCGCAGCGGCAGGCTGGAACGCAGATCGGCGCCGGCGAGCGCGGCCACCGTGGTCGCGCACATCGAACCCAGCATCCAGGCCAGCGGCAGTTGCAGGGCGAAGAACACGGCGCCGCCGGCGGTTCCTAGTGCCAGCGTCATCAGGAAGTGGCGGTTGAAGATCTCCGCGATCACGGCGCGGTCATCCGGCCCAGGCGAACCGCCGTCTGGCCGGGCTGCAGGCGCCGGGACGGCATGATCAGCACACAATCGTCATAGGGCGTGCGGATCTCGCGCTTGCCGTCCCGCGCGATCAGGGTGCCGGCCTTCGCGATCACCGCGAGATTTTCGACGATATCGGTGAAGCGGAAGTCCTCACTCTCGATCGTCACCGGCGCGCTGACGTCGACGAAGATCTGTTCCAGCGGCGGGCAGGACAGGCCGTCGGGCGGGCGCGCCACGTCGAGCACGTCCAGAAACCGCCAGGCCGCCCGGATCGCCACCGTCGCCGCCTCGGGATCCAGGTGGTAGCCGCACTCGATCAGCAGTGCGGTCTTCTCGCCGTCCATGGCGCCGAAGGGCCCGTAGTCGCGCATCCGCGGTCCCGCCTTGTGGCCCGCGTCGGACACCACGAAGCGGGGCAGGCCCATGCGCCGGGCCAGTTCCCGCCCGCGCGGCGCCAGGCCGCAGAGGGTCAGCGCCTCCGGCCCGGTCTGCATCGAATGGATGTCCAGGATGAAGTCGGCGCGCCGGACGAACGGCAGCAGAACCTGGGCCCGTTCGGCCTCGCGCGAGCGCGCCGCCCCCTCGGCGATCAGGTCGTCGCGCCACAACCGGTTCATGTCCTCGTCGAGCGCCCGCGACAGCGTCGGCTGCAAGGCGTCGTAGCTGGCGTAGGCGGCGACATTGCAGAAGGCCAGCGTCAGGGCGCCGCGCGCGGGTCGGACGTCGTGGGCGAACAGGTGGGCAAGGGCATGCGCGCCGCACAGTTCGTTGCCGTGCATCAGCGCGGTGATCAGCACCTCGGGTCCGGCGCGACCGCTCTCGAAGCGGTGCACGTAGTCGACGCTGGTATTGCCGGCGCGAAAGGCGGAGATGTCGACGGGCTGAAGAACGTCCTCGGGCATGCTCAGGGAATGAACTGCTCGTTCAGGATGCGCTCCTCCAGGCCATGCTCGGGATCGAACAGCAGACGCAGCGTGATGTCGCGCTCTTCCTCGACGAAGACCTCCGCGACATCGCGGACCTCGAAGGAATCCGCCACCGCGCTGACCGGTCGCTTGAAGGATTCGAGCACCTCGAAACTGACCCGCGCCGCC
>JBGTSP010000208.1:0-8022 GCA_041940205.1 Alphaproteobacteria bacterium | reverse complement strand
GAACCGGCTCTGCGGATCGTCGCGATACTCAACCGGCCAATCCGCCAGCAGGTAGAAGTTCAGCGCCGGCCGGCAGCGCGCGCAGCCGCAGGAGGTCTTCCACTCGAGTTCCTGCATCACCGCGGGGATCGAGGTGAGCTCGCGGGCGACGATCAGCCGGCGGAACTCGTCGTGGCCGCGATCGGTGCAGGCGCACATCGGCGTCACCGCGCTGCGCTCGAAGGCGTCACCCAGGGAGATCTGCAGAAGCTGTTCCACCAGGCTGGTGCACGAGCCGCAGGAGGCCGAGGCCTTGGTGCGCGCGCGGACTTCGTCCAGCCCGGTCAGTCCGTCCTGCTCGATGGCGTTGACGATGGTGGACTTGCAGACGCCGTTGCAGCCGCAGATCTCTGCCTCATCCGGCAAGGCTGCAACGGCTGCCGTAGGGTCCAGCGGGGCACCTCCGGCATAGGCCTGGCCGAAGATCAGGCTGTCGCGGTTCTCAGCGAGGTCCGCGCCGCGCTTCATCATGTCGAAGTACCAGGGGCCGTCTCCGGTCTCGCCGTAGAGCACGGTGCCGACGATGCGGTCGTCCTCGATCACCACCCGCTTGTAGACCCCGCGCGCCGCGTCGCGCAGCACGATGTCCTCGCGGCCCTCGCCCTCGGCGAAGTCGCCGGCGGAATACAGGTCGATGCCGGTCACCTTCAGCTTTGTCGCGGTCATCGAGCCGCGATAGGCCGCCGCGCGATCGCCGGCCAGGCGGGCCGCGGCCACCGCCGCCATGTCGTAGAGCGGGGCGACGAGGCCGTAGCTCACGCCGTCATGCTCGACGCATTCGCCGACCGCGAGGATGTCGGGATCGCTGGTCACCATCGCGTCGTCGACGCTCACGCCGCGCCCGACCGAAAGGCCGGCCGCGGCCGCCAGTTCGGTGTTGGGCCTGATGCCGACCGCCATGACCACCAGGTCGGCCGGCAGTTCCCGGCCGTCCTCCAGCCGGACGGCGGCGACCCTGCCGTCCGCGCCGGCCTCGATCGCCGCGGTGCTGGCCCGGGTCAGGATCTCGATGCCGCGGGCCTCCAGGGCCTGCTGCAGCAGGTAGCCGGCGCTGGCGTCGAGCTGGCGCTCCATCAGGGTTCCCATCAGGTGCAGCACGCTGACGCGCGCGCCGCGGGCCTGCAGGCCGGCGGCCGCCTCGAGGCCGAGCAGGCCGCCGCCGATCACCACCGCCCGGCAGTCCGGCCCGGCGGCGTCCAGCATCGCCTCGACATCGTCCAGGTCGCGATAGGTCAGCACCCCCGGCAGGTCGGCGCCCGGGACCGGGATGATCACGGGCAGCGAACCGGTGGCCAGCAGCAGCGCGTCGTAGGACGTGCGCGAACCGTCGGCGGCGACGACCGCCTTGCCGGTCCGGTCGATCGCGGCGATCGCCCGTCCCTTGTGGAGGGTGATGCCGTGCTTCGCGTACCAGGCGTCGTCGTGGATCAGGATGTCCTGGTAGCGCTTCTCGCCGGACAGGACGGGCGAGAGCATGATGCGGTTGTAGTTCACCCGCGGCTCGGCGCCGAAGATGGTGATGTCGAAGGCCTCGGGCGCGGTTTCGACCAGGGTCTCCACGACCCGGCCTGCGGCCATGCCGTTGCCGACGACGACGAGATTGCGCTTGCTCATGGTCAGGCCGCCTCCGCCTTGCTGTCGGTTCGGGGTTCGCCGTCCGTCGCCGGGGCGTCGGATCCGGCATGCTCGGCGGCCTTCGGATCGGCGCCGCCTTCGTAGTCCTCCAGAAAGCCCAGCAGGGATTCCCGGTAGCCGTAATAGTCGGGGTGGGCGAGCAGGGCGGCGCGGCTGCGCGGCCGGGGAATGTCGATCTCCAGCACCCGGCCGATCCTGGCCTCGGGACCGTTGGTCATCATCACCACCCGGTCGGCGAGCAGGATCGCCTCGTCGACATCGTGGGTCACGCAGATCGCGGTCACCTGGGTATGCGCCCAGACGTCCATCAGCACTTCCTGCAGGTCCCAGCGGGTCAGGCTGTCGAGCATGCCGAAAGGTTCGTCCAGCAGCAGCAGCTTGGGCGACAGGGCGAAGGCGCGGGCGATGCCGACGCGCTGCTTCATGCCGTTCGACAGGTCCGAGGCGGGCTTGTCCATGGCGTCCGCGAGGCCGACCCGCGAGAGGTAGTAGGCGACGATGTCGTCGCGTTCGCCGGCGCTGGCGTGCGGGTAGACCCGGTCGACCCCCAGCGCGACGTTCTCCCGGGCCGTCAGCCAGGGCATCAGCGAGGGCGACTGGAAGACCACGGCCCGGTCCGGCCCGGCCGCGGTCACTTCCTTGTTTTCGAGCACGATGCCGCCGCGGCTGATCGGGTTGAGACCGGCGCACATCGAAAGCACCGTCGACTTGCCGCAGCCGGAGTGACCGATCAGGGAGATGAACTCCCCCTTCTTCATCTTCAGATCGAAGCCGTCGACGACGGTCAGCGGTCCCTTCGGGGTGGGATAGATCTTGGTGACGTCGAAGAACTCGACATAGCGGTTTTCCACCGGGGAATGCGCCGCCTCCTGCCAGGCCTTGGGCGGCGGCCGGTTGTCGCCCGGCCGGATCGGCACGATCGTCGGCTGGGCGAGATCGCTCTCGCCTGCGCAGCCGCGCTCGGCGGCGATGCTCATCAGGTACTGGGTGATCTCGGCCCGCAGGCGCTTGAACTCGCCGTCGCGGTTCATCTCCGTGGCCAGCCGCGGGCGGGGCAGGGTGATGCGGAACTCCCGGCCGAGGCGGGCTCCCGGTCCCGGGGTGAGCGCAATGACCCGGTCGGCCAGCAGCAGCGCCTCGTCGACATCGTTGGTGATCAGGATCACGGTCTTGCGGGTGCTGGACCAGATATTGGCGATTTCGCTCTGCAGCTTGGCGCGGGTGAGCGCGTCGAGCGCCGAGTGCGGCTCGTCGAGCAGCAGGATTTCGGGATCCATCGCCAGCGCCCGGGCCACGGCGACCCGCTGGCGCATGCCGCCCGAAAGCTCCGCCGGCCGACGGTCGGCGGCGTGCGACAGCCCGACCATGGCGACATGCTCCTCGACCCGCCGGGCCCGCGACTTGCGATCCTCGCGGGCGAAGACCTGGTCGACGGCGAGGGCGACATTCTCCCGGACCGTCAGCCAGGGCATCAGGGAGTAGGACTGGAAGACCAGGCCGCGGTCCGGTCCGGGCCCCGCGACGGGTTGGTCCTTGAGACGGATCTCGCCGCCGTCCGGTTCGATGAGCCCGGCGATCAGCGAGATCAGCGTGCTCTTGCCGCTGCCGGAGAAGCCGACAATGGCCAGGAATTCGTTCTCCTCGACCGACAGGTCGACCCCCTCCAGGACCGACACGCGCTGCGCGCCGACCCCGAAGGACTTCTTGACATCGTTCAGTTCCAGGAAGGGCATGGCGGCCTCAGCGGTGCGTGGTGAAGGTGAACATGGTCTGCAGCGCCAGCATCACGCGATCGAGCAGGAAGCCGATGATGCCGATGGTGAAGACCGCGACCATGATCCGGGCCAGCGACTGCGAGCTGCCGTTCTGGAACTCGTCCCAGACGAATTTCCCGAGGCCGGGATTCTGCGCCAGCATCTCGGCGGCGATCAGCACCATCCAGCCGACCCCGAGGGAGAGCCGGAGGCCGGTGAAGATCAGCGGCAGGGAGGAGGGCAGCACCAGCTTGGTGACCTGCGTCGTCCAGCGCAGTTGCAGCACCCGTCCGACGTTGATCAGGTCCTTGTCGATCGCGGCGACGCCGTGGGCGGTATTGATCAGGGTCGGCCAGAGCGAGCACAGGGTCACGGTCACCGCGGAGATGATGAAGCTCTTCGGCAGCAGCGTGCCGGCATAGGCCGCGGAGACGATCATCGTGACGATCGGCAGCCAGGCCAGCGGGCTGACGGGCTTGAAGATCTGGATCAGCGGGTTGAGCGCCGCGTTCACCGAGGCCGAGAGGCCGCAGAAGATGCCCAGCGGTACCGCCACGAGGGTGGCGATCAGAAAGCCCATGGCGACGGTCTGCAGCGAGGTGACGATCTGGTCGAGATAGGTCGGCTTGCCGGTATAGGCGCGGTGCTTCACCCGGTCCGCCTTGCCAGCGGCCACCAGCTTGGCGTTGCGCCGTTCCTGGCGTTCGTAGAAGGCCGTGGCCTTGTCGCGTTCGCGGAGATGATCCGCATACAGGTTTTCCGCCTGCGCCCAGACCTCGACCGGGCCGGGCACGGCGCCCAGCGAGGTCTGCACCAGCGGCGCGCCCTGGGCCCAGGCGAAGAGGAACAGCAGTACGCCCAGCACCGGCAGGCCGAGGCCCCGCCAGACCTCGCGCAGCTGGTGGGCCGGATCCTCGCCGGCGGCCAGTTTCAGCACCGGCGTCAGCCAGCCGAGCGCCAGCAGGTTGAGGTAGCGGTCGGCCTGGTTGATCCGGGCGAACAGGCGTTCGCGCCGGGCCTGGCGGGCGGCCGCGTCGAGCGGGCGGTCGATGCTTTCCGGATTGGTCGCGGTCATCCGCGTTCTCCCGTCTTCGAGGGGTTGCAACAGGGTGCGGCGCGCCGGTCGCCCGGCGCGCCGCCGCGGATTCAGCCGCCGACCAGGACGTCGTTGCCCTTGACGGACTGCTTGCCCTTCAGGCCGATCGGGAAGCTGTCGATGTAGGCGTTCGGCTTGCGGCCATCGAAGGCGATGGCGTCGATGAAGGTGTCCTGGACCGGCCGGTAGCCGTCGGAGTCCCAGGGGACCTCGTCGCGGGCGACATGGCCTTCGTCCAGCAGCAGCCTGGCCGCCGCGAGGTAGAGATCGGGGCGATAGACCTTCTTCGCGACCTCGGCGTACCAGGCGTCGCTGCGGTGCGTGGTGATCTGGCCCCAGCGGCGCATCTGGGTGAGGTACCAGACCGCGTCCGAGTAGTAGGGATAAGTGGCGAAGTAGCGATAGAAGACGTTGAAATCGGGCACCGGCCGCTTGTCGCCGGGCTCGTATTCGAACGTGCCGGTCATCGAGTTGGCGATCACCGCCTTGTCGGCGCCGACATATTCCGAGCGCGAGAGGATCTCGACCGCTTCCATCCGGTTGCCGTTGTCGTTGGCGTCGAGCCACTTGGCCGCGCGGATCAGCGCCTTGGTCATGGCCAGGGTGGTGTTGGGATATTTCTCGGCGAAGTCGGCGCGGATGCCGAAGACCTTCTCGGGATTGTCCTTCCAGATCTCGTAGTCGGTGATCACCGGCACGCCGATCTTCTTGAACACCGCCTGCTGGTTCCACGGCTCGCCGACGCAGTAGCCGTGGATGGTGCCGGCTTCCAGCGTCGCCGGCATCTGCGGCGGCGGGGTGACAGAGAGCAGGGCTTCGGCGCGGATCTGGCCGGTGATGTCCTCGGCGCTGTAGTAGCCCGGGTGAATGCCGCCGGCGGCCAGCCAGTAGCGCAGCTCGTAATTGTGCGTCGAGACCGGGAAGACCATGCCCATCTTGAAGGGCTTGCCCTCGGCCCGGAAGGCATCGACCACCGGTTTCAGATAGTCCGCCTTGATCGGGTGCACGGGACGGCCGTCGGCCTGCTTCGGCACATGCGGCTTCATCTGCTCCCAGATCTCGTTGGACACGGTGATGCCGTTGCCGTTCAGGTCCATCGAGAAGGGCGTGATGATGTGGGCCTCGGTGCCGAAGCCGATGGTCGCCGCCAGTGGCTGGCCGGCCAGCATGTGGGCGCCGTCCAGTTCGCCGGTGATGACGCCGTCCAGCAGCACCTTCCAGTTGGCCTGGGGCTCCAGCGTCACGTACAGGCCCTCGTCCTCGAAGTAGCCCTTCTCGTAGGCGATCGCGAGCGGGGCCATGTCGGTCAGCTTGATGAAGCCGAATTTCAGCTCGTCCTTCTCGACATCGAGCATGTCGGCGGCGGCGGGCAGGGCGAGGGCGATGAGGGCGCTGCAGGCCGCGGTGGCGGCGATGAGGGCACGGCGGCCGGGCAGGGGGCGGCGCGGACGGTCCTGGCGGGCGTCTCGCGCGTCGGTCGTCCGGGGGATACTCGTCATCTCGGGATCTCTCCGTTGCAAAAACAAAAGGCCGCAGGACCGGGCCCCGCGATCGGACGCGGGCCGGGACTGCGGCGTTGCATCGTTGTGCCCTTCGGCGGGCGAACCCATGTCCCGCGCGCGGCGGGGGAGAACGTGGCCTGCACCCTCGTTGGCGCCGGATCCGCCTGCGGACCCGTTAACGTTCCCGCAACCTGTTCAGCAATCGGTGTGCCAGTTGGCGGAAGGCCGGATTTCCGCACCGGAGCCCGGATCGGGCCCGGTGCGCTCTCTGTCCTGCTGCCCGACTTTTGTGCATTGCAGCAATATTTGGGCAGATCGTCCGGCTAGAGGGCCGGAAAGGACGCGAGATAGGCCTCGATCCGGTCGGGATCGAAGGTCCGGCCGTCGAAGAAGCGGTCGGACGCCAGGCTCAGGTCGCCGTTCAGGGCCGCCACCGGCGTTTCCGTCTCGAGTGCGCCCTCGATCTTGAAATCGGCGGCCGGTACCGGCACGCCCAGCGGTGCGAGGGCGCCGCGCAGGAGGTCGGGCCTGTAGACACCGGCCGCCAGCGCGGCGGCTTCCGGACTGGCGGCGACCTGCCCCCAGCGCACCATCTGGCTGTAGAACCACAGCGCGTGGCTGCGCCACGGGAAGGTGGCGCAATTGCGGTGGAACACCACGAAATCCGGATCCGGCTGCGCGCGCGCCGTGACCGCGGTCTCGCCGAGATCGCCGGCCAGGATGCGCGAGAGCAGCGCCCGGTCGGTGTCGAGATAGGCGGGGCCCGCGAGCAGTTCGGCCAGTTCTTCCCGGTTTTCCGTCGCGCCGGCCCAGCGGCTCGCGGCGTGCAGCGCCCGCAGCAGCGCGGCCAGCGTCTCCGGGTGGGCGTCCGCCCAGGCCTTGGGCACGCCCAGGACCTTGTTCGGACTGCGCTGCCAGAGTTCCGCCTTCGTCGCCACGATGGTGCCGAGCCCGGCCTCGGCGGCCAGGTTGGGCCAGGGCGCGCCGGCGCAGAAGCCCTGGATCTGTCCGGCCCGCAGGCTCTCGACCATCAGGGAGGGCGGGATGACGACCAGCCGCACGTCGCGGTCGGGATGGATGCCGGCGGCGGCCAGCCAATAGCGCAGTTCGTAATTGTGGCTGCTGAAGGGGAACACCATGGCGATGGTCATCGGCTCCCGCCCGGCGGCCGCGCGCCGTTCGATGACCGCGCGCAGGGCCCGCCCGCGCGCCAGCGGTTCGTCTCCCGCCGCCGTGCCGCAGGCGCACATCTCCCGCCAGACCGCCCGGTCCATGACGATGGCGTTGCCGCCCAGGCCCAGCGCCATCGGCGCCAGCATCGGCACCTTCACGTGGCCGATGCCCAGCGAGGAGGCGATCGGCATGCCCGCCAGCATGTGCGCGCCGTCGAGATGGCCCAGGTTGACCTTGTCCCGGATATTCGCCCAGGACACATCGCGGACCAGAACGAGGTCGAGGCCCTCGGCGCGCGCGAAGCCCTTTTCGGCCGCCACCGCGGGGATCGCGCAGTCGATCAGCGGGATGAAGCCCAGGCGGACCGTGCGCGCGCCCTGTCTGCGGCCGGCGCCGGCGCCGGCGTCCTCGGGCATGTCGATGTGACTGTCGCGCATGCTCTGCCGGCCTATTCGAAGAATTGCGCCGCCGTGACGACGCTCTGGGCGATGTCGGCGATCTTGCGGCTCTCGCGCATGGCGGTGGAGCGCAGCAGGGCGTAGGCCTCCTGCTCGCTGATGCCCCGCTGGCGCATCAGCAGGCCCTTGGCGCGATCGATCAGCTTGCGCTCCTTCAGGGCCGAGCGGGTCCGGTCGAGCTCGTCCTGCAGGTGCGAGAAGGCCCGGAACCGGCTGATCGTGGTGTCCAGGATCGGTTTGATCCGCTCCTTGCGCAGGCCGTCGACGATATAGGCCGAGACGCCGGCATCGACGGCAGCCTGGATCTGGGCGCTGTCGGACTGGTCCACGAACATGGCGACCGGCCGGCGGACCACCCGGCTGAC